>NZ_CP010776.1:637498-956247 GCF_001577755.1 Rufibacter sp. DG15C | reverse complement strand
GCACCGCCGCTGGTGTTTACCGCCCAGGTATGTGGGCCTTCGCCATAGAAAAGCAGGTAGTCACTAGCGTCAAAAGAACCATCTTGCTGACCTTCTACCCAGACGGCATTCTCCGTTAAGTCGTCGGGTCTGGGAGCGCTGTTGGCTTGGGGTAGCATGCCGCCGCCGTTGCCAAAGAGACGCAAGAACCTAGGGTTGAGGTTTTGCACGTTTACCCCCATGCTTTGCAAGGCGGCGCGGTCCAGTTTGTACATGCCCGTAGCAGGCACCCCAATCTTATACCAATCCCCAGAGCTCAGCACCGACCGGGTCACGTGGCTTCTTAAGGGCTGCGGAGTAGTACCTGTTTTTCTGCTGGCCGGTGCAGGAGGATTGCCTGTTCTATACTTATAGCTAAACGTCACCAGCCGCTCCACTGCGCCCGTCTGCGAGTTCAACCTATACGGCTGGAAGGAGACGGTGCTGTGAGTTTGTCGGTTAGACGTACCCGTGCCCACCTGCGGCGTGATGTCCGTTTTTAGGCTGTTTTTAGGAAAAGAGGCCAAAAACGACGACGCTACAGGCGCAAATTCCAGGTGCGTAAACTCAAATGAGGAAACGGCAACGCCGGGTATGGTAAAAACATAAAAAGGAAGCGCTCCCGGTTGATGGTAGGAGGCTTCCTCAAAAGTGGGTATTGTAGAAATAGATTTGCCCGTGGTACCAGTGGCGGGTTTGTCGCGCCAAGTAATGGTACGGGTTTCCTCCTGTTGGGCAAAAACAGCCGCAGCAGGGAACACCCAAAGGCAAAGGCCTATCAGTAGGTTTCTAAACAGGTGCATGTACGCGGGGTAAAGGTATTCACTCCGCAACACAGCCCATATAGCATAGGTTCAGCCAGATAGGGGCGGTTGGCAACAGAACGGTCTGCTTAGTTTGCTGTGAGACGGTAAGAAAACGACTCCATAATCATGTTGGCCAACAGTTTCTTGCAAGCCTCTTCTACTTTCTGGGCAGCGGCCGCCTCGTCCTGCGCCTCAAGTTGCAGTTTAATGTGCTTTCCAATGCGCACATCAGACACTTGCTCTAGTCCCAAATGCTCCAGGCCCAGCATCACGGCTTTTCCTTGAGGGTCTAATAATTCAGCATGAGGCATGATGTCAATCTCGGCAGTGAATTTCATATGGAAGAAGGTTTTATAAGCGATAACAAAATATAGATGGCCACTAGTAAGGGAACCGCAGTAAAGTTAAGCCAAGCCAGCAACACTATGGTCAAGATCATGAAGATAAAACGGATCTGGTTGCCTTCCCATTTAAGGTTTTTGAACTTAAGCGCGAACAAGGGCAGCTCGGCAATAAGCAAATACGAGAACAGAACGGTGATGCCCAGCAAGAACCAAGGGTTTAGGATGATGGGCGTGAGCCCGTAGGTGTCAAAAGCGAGGATCAAGGGGAAGCTCACAATGAGCATGGTGTTGGTTGGCGTAGGTACCCCAATAAATGAGTCTGTCTGGCGCGTGTCCAGGTTGAATTTAGCCAAGCGCAGGGCAGAGAAAACCGTCAAGATAAAACCGGCAAAAGGCAGCAAGGTGTCTAAGGTCAACCCGAAATAGCCAGACTGCACGCTTTTCTCTAACAGCTTGAACATGACCATTCCTGGCACCACGCCAAAAGACACCATGTCGGCTAGGGAGTCTAGCTGCTTGCCAATCTCTGAGTGCACGTGCAAGATGCGCGCCACCATGCCATCCCAGAAATCAAAGAACACCGCCAGGGCCACCAAATAAGCGGCGCCCACTAACTGCCCCTGAAAAACAAACGTAATGGCCAGACAGCCGCAGAGCAGGTTCAGGCAGGTGATAAAATTAGGAAGGTGTTTTTTCATGTGCTGTAAGGCTGGTGGTCGTTTTTGGCTTGTTTTCTGGAAACTAGGTCAAAAACGGATTATGTTTTTTCTCTTCGCCAATAGTGGTGGTGGGTCCGTGCCCCGAATGTACGGTTACATCGTCTGGCAGGGTGAAGAGTTTGGTTTTTATGCTTTGGATGAGCGTCTCGTAGTTTCCGCCGGGCAAGTCTGTGCGGCCAATGCTGCGCTGGAAAAGCACATCACCGCCAATCAGGTTCTTGGAGGCTGAGTGGTATAACACCACATGTCCCGGTGCATGGCCCGGCGCAAAAATCACTTCCAGTTCGGTCTCGCCAAATTTCACGGCTTCGCCTTCTTTCAGGAATTTCTCGGGTAGCTGCTCTGCGTACATCGGGAAGCCATAGGCGGCAGAGTAAGTAGGCACGGCGCGCAGCACGGCTAGATCGTTTTCATGAATCTCTAGCGGAACGCCGTAAGTATCTGCCACAAACTTGTTGCCCAGCACGTGATCAATGTGGCAATGAGTATTGAGCAAGCGTACTACTTTTAATCCCTGCGTCTGGATGTAGTCCTTCAGTTCTTTTTCCTCTTGGGCATTAGAGCAGCCGGGGTCCACCACCACGCATTCTTTGGTGGCATCATACAACACGTAGGTGTTCTCAGAGAAAGGATTAAACGTAAAGCTCTTGATTTGCATAACAGAAGGTGCCTGCGCACATTTTGAAGGGGCTAAGTTACAGATTTCAGCGGCACAAGCCGTACCTTGGCATATGATTTATGATTACTTGGTAGTAGGCCACGGCCTGGCCGGCGCGATTTTGACCTGCTTTCTGGAAAAGAACGCAAAAACAGTGATGGTGTTGGACGTCAATAAACCCAACGCCGCCTCACGGGTGGCGGCCGGTCTCATCAACCCCGTGGCCGGAAAACGATTTGCCAAAAGCTGGCAGGTAGACGCTTTTCTGCCCGAGGCCAAGCAATTCTACCAAGCGCAATCTCAGGTGTTCAATACACCCTTCTTCCATCAGAAACCCATCTTAAAACTGTTCTCCACGCCAGAAGAACAAAACACCTGGATGGGCAAATCAGCGGAGGCCATTTGGGATGACTACATTGAAGCCACGCACCTGCAGTTACCACCCTCAGAAGACGTGCACCAGGAACTGGGCGGACTGCTCATCAAGCAGGGCGGATATGTGGAGTTGCGTAAGTTTCTGCAGCTACGGGAAGAGGCCTTGGCCCAACGGCAAGCCATCAGAAGAGAAGCCTTTGATTTCTCACAACTAGAACTGCTACCAGACGGGGTGAAATACCAGGACGTGCAGGCTAAAAAAATCATCTTCTGTGAGGGAGCCGGCGCGGTCAAAAATCCGTACTTCAATTGGTTGCCGTTTTCTTTAAACAAAGGCGAGATCCTGGACATTTCCGTCAAAGGATTTGATGCGCCTTATATCTATAACAAAGCCGTTTACGTTGTTCCTTTAGGAGAAGAAAACTATCGCATTGGCGCTACCTACAACTGGCGTGACTTAGAGGAAGTTACCACGCCAGAAGGGTTAGAGGAGCTGGTCCACAAAACAAAGGATATTATAAAGAAACCTTTGCAGGTCACAACACAGTATGTAGGAATACGGCCCGCCGTCAGGGACCGTAAGCCTTTGGTGGGCATTCATCCAGAATTACCGCAGTTGGCGGTGTTCAATGGCATGGGGTCTAAAGGCGTTTTGATGGCCCCCTTGCTGGCACAGCAGTTGATTACGTATTTAAAAGGGCAGGAGCCGCTTTGGAAGGAGGTAGACATTGCCCGGTATTTTCCTTTATATTTAGCATCTAAGTCAACCATATGAGTCAACGTTCTACTCGCTTCGAGATTATCTGTCAGGTGTGCCTGATGTTGCTGGGTGCCGGCAGTGCCTTCAACGCCCAAGCGCAGGCTACCAGTCCAGATGATTTCGGGAAGAACCGCATCCAGTACAAACGGTTTGCCTGGCAATATTACAGCACGCCCAACTTCAATGTGTACTACGCCCAAGGCGGCACAGAACTGGCCCAGCACGCCGCCGAGCACGCCGAGAAGGAGCTCAAGCGCATCACGTCCCTTATTGGCTACTATCCTTATTCTAAAATTACCCTCATTGTCTATAACTCCGTCTCTGACTTAAAGCAGAGCAACATTGGGCTGGTAGATGACCCATACAAAGGCGGCAATGACGCCATGTTCATCAAAACCAAGATAGAGGTGCCCTATGAAGGCTCACAAGCCGAATTAAAGCGCCACATCAGCTACCGCATCTCTGAGCTCTTGATCTCTGACATGATGTATGGCGGCAGCCTGAAAGAAGTCATCCAAAGCAATTACCTTTTGCGCCTGCCAGACTGGTTTGTGTCTGGCGCCGCCGCCTATATTTCTGAAGGCTGGAGCGTGGAGATGGACAACTACGTGCGGGACATGATCCTCAAAACCGGAGGCAGACGCGCAGACCCGCTGTTTGCCCGCAATCAGCGGTTGACCGGTCAAGCCATCTGGAACTACATCACCGAGCGGCACGGACCTGCGGCCATCCAGAACATCCTCAACCTTACCCGCATCACCAGAGACATTGAGATTGGCATTGCCAGCAGCTTGAACATGCCGTTCAAGCAGTTTGAGAAAAACTGGTTTGGCTATTACCTGCAGATGAACTCCTTCACAGAAGGGCAGCTGGCTACGGCAGACAAAGACCACCGCCTCAGAAAAATCAACGCCCGCAACTACCAATTCTCAGAGCCGGTGTTCAGCCCTAGTGGCAAGCAACTGGCCTACGTGATGTATGACCGCGGCGCGTACAAGGTGTTTGTGCGGGACATTGACCGCGGCAGCCAAAAGCTCATCTACCGCGGCGGCTACAAAGTGCCTAACCAGCAGACAGACCGCTCGGTGCCCATGCTCGCCTGGAAGTCTGAGACCGTCATTGGTATTTCTGACTACAGAAAAGGCGCCTTAAAGCTGCACCAACAGTCTGCCAGTAAACGGTATTTTAGGTCTATTGCCTCTGCTAAACGGTTGCTGGGCGGTGCCAATAATGAGCTCAACCTGAGCGCCTACAGCCAAATGACCGGGTTTGACTACTCAGATGACGGGCAAATGATGGTGATGAGTGCCGTCAGGAACAACAAGACAGACTTGTTCCTGTTCAGGGGCAGTCGATTGTCTCAGCAACTTACCAATGACGTGTATGATGACCTGCAGCCTTCTTTCTTGCCGGGCACCACTGGTAAAATAGTCTTCAGCTCTAACCGCATGGCAGATTCTTTGCAGGCGGCCCAAGGCAAGTTTGCCAACACCAACAACAACTTTGACATCTTCTTGTATGACCCCACGGCCACCATCCAAAGGTTCTGGCAATTGAGCTCCACACCGTCTAAAGAAGAGATGCCCAGAGGTATTTCTGCTGAGGAGTTAGTCTATGTGGGCGAAGAATCAGGAATTAGGTCTTTGTACCGCCACAACATTAGCAATGGGGTCATTAAACGGGTGTCTAACTTTGGGCAGAACATCAAAGCCTTTGACTACCATGCTGGTACGGGCAACCTGGCCTTCGTGGCCTTGGACCGCGCTAAAGAATATCCGTTCCTCTACCAAAGCCAGGCCTTGACACCGGTTCCAAATACAGAGTTCAAGACAGAGCGCCAGCGCGTACTGGAGGCACACTTACAACGCCGGGCTCAACAAGAAGCAGACCGCTTAGCCGCCATACAGGCTGCCAAAGCCAGATTAGATTCTTTGGCCAATGTGCAAGTGCCAGACTCTGCGCTGGCCGTAACAGACAGTGCAGCTACTCCTCCGCCGGCGCCACCAGTCACGCAGCCCGCCAAGCAAAGATCCGTGTTAGCGTTGGGCCCGCCAGATTCATTAGACTTGCGTAGGTCCAGAGCCTATGACTTGCGGTTTGGAGTGAACAACATCATCTCTTCTGTATATGCAGATCCGTTGCTGGGCTTCGGGTTTGTGATGGAAGTGGGCATGGCTGATTTGTTTGAGGACTACCGCATTAGAGGCGGCGTGTTTGCCCTTACAGACCTAAAGACCACCAACTTTTACGCCGAGTATTCCAACCTCAAAAACCGCTACGACTACCGCATTGGGTACCAGAAGCAGAGCGTCTTCATTGATAACCAATTTGCCATCAGAAGGCTCTCCAAACATGAGATTCTGCCGGCCTTCAGTTATCCTTTGACGCACGCCATCAGTGTGAAAGTATTGCCGCGTTACGCCAACATACGCTATACCGTCATTGAGAATTTCTCTGTGCCAGATGCGGTGCTGGACTTTGCCGGTATTGGCGGCGAATTGGTGTTTGACAATTCTGTGGTGATAGGCATGAACATGCGCGAAGGCACCCGCATGAAAGTAGGGGTGACGCGCATGTACGGTATGGGCAACAAGAGCGAAGGTTTCGGGAAGTTTTACGCAGACCTGCGCCATTACCAGAAAATCCACAAAGAGTTTATCTGGGCCAACCGCGTAAGTTATGGTCATTCCTTCGGGCCGGCACCTAAGAAATACTTGTTGGGTGGGGTAGACAACTGGCTCAACGCCACAGAAGACGTAACGCCCATTTATGACAACAACGGCAATCCTACCGGTGATGTGGCTGATTTCTTCTACTTGGATTATGCTACGCCTATGCGCGGCTTTAATTACAATGCGCGCAACGGCTCACGGTATGTGCTCTGGAACTCTGAACTGCGTCTACCGGTCTTCCAGTACCTGTTTGAAGGACCCATCAACTCAGGCTTTTTCAGGAACCTGCAGCTAACCGGTTTCTTTGACGCAGGTACCGCTTATAACTCGGGCAACCCGTTCAGTGAAGACAACTCGGTCAATACCCAACCCGTGCCGCGTCCGCCGTTTGAGGTGATTGTGCGCAACTTCAGGAACCCGTTCATGTTTGGCTACGGCGGCGGCGTAAGAACCACCTTGCTGGGCGTGTATGGCCGGTTTGACATTGCCTGGGGCGAAAAAGACTACGTACGCGAAGGACCTAAACTTTACTTTTCCATGGGCTATGACTTCTAAACTCGTTTTCGGGCTGTTTTCAAGAAAACAGGCCAAAAACGACTAAAGCAGAAAGGGCTTCTCTATTGGATAGAGAAGCCCTTTCTGCTTTATAAAATATCTGTATGATTACGCTTTTACCGTCTGCAGCAAGGCCTCAAACATCAAGCGCCCGTCTGTGTTGTTCAACTCAGCATCTACCGCTCTTTCTGGGTGCGGCATCATGCCAAATACATTCTTGCCCGCGTTAGATATGCCCGCAATGTTGTTGGCGCTTCCGTTGCAGTTGGTGGCCTCCGTCACTTTGCCGTTGGCGTCACAGTACCGGAACATGATCTGGCCGTTGTCCTGTAATTGCTTTAGGGTGTCTGCATCAGCGTGGAACCGTCCCTCGCCGTGCGCAATCGGAATTTTATAGGCTTTGCCGGGCTCTAATAAAGAGGTTGGCAATAAGTCCGTGTTCTCTGGCGTGATGTACACGTTCTGGCAGATGAACTTCTGGCTGTTGTTGCGCAGCAAGGCGCCTGGCAACAAACCGGCCTCTGTCAAGATCTGGAAGCCGTTGCAAATGCCCCACACGTAGCCGCCGCTGTTAGCAAACTTGATCACCTCCTGCATGATAGGCGAGAAGCGGGCAATGGCACCAGAACGCAGGTAGTCTCCGTAAGAGAAGCCACCCGGCAAGACTATAAAGTCACAGTTCTGCAGGTCATGGTCTTTGTGCCACAGCCGTACAACTTCCTGCTCCGTGGTCTGGCGCAGAGCATCAATTACATCTTGGTCACAGTTGGACCCCGGGAAAACGACAACTCCAAATTTCATGGCTCAAAGATAAAGAAAATACTAAGCTAGAACAGCCAGAAAACGGCCAATGTTCACTCCTTATCTTATCAACGTCAGAATGGGGATATTTTTGTATTTTTACCTTTTAAATACTTTTTCCAGAAGAGGTTATGCTACAATCAATGACAGGGTTTGGGTCCGCGCAGTTAGAGACCGAATCATTTACCGTTTGCGTAGAAATTAAGTCACTGAACTCTAAGTCCATGGACCTGAGCGTGCGGTTGCCGCGCAGCCTGTCAGACAAAGAGCTGGAAATCAGAAACATCATCAGCAAGAGCCTGGTGCGCGGCAAGGTGAATCTGTCTGTGGAGGTGTCTAGAAACAGAGCCGCCGCGGGCCGTAGCCGCATCAACACAGAACTGCTGCAGACCTACTACAAAGAGCTGGAAGTGGCCGCCTTGAACATGGGCGCCAAGTCGCCGGATTTGTTCAGGCTGGCATTGCACATGCCAGAAGTGATGCAGGCAGACGCCGTAGAAGATAAAACCGAAGACCTGAACTGGGAGCAGGTGACACCTTTGCTGTTAGAGGCCATTGACAAATTGGTGGTGTTCAGAACGGATGAAGGAAAGGCACTCACCAATGAGATCATCTCCTACATAGACCGCATCAGAATCCTGCTAGCCGAAGTGGAGAAGCATGATCCTAGCCGCGTAGAGCAGATCAAGACCCGCATCCAAGGCCATATGCAAGAGTTGAGCTCTTCTGAGTCTTTCAACCAGAACCGCTTTGAGCAGGAGATGATTTATTACATTGAGAAGCTGGACATAGCCGAGGAGAAGGTGCGCCTGATCAATCACTTGCATTATTTCACAGAGACCGTCTACCTGCCGGAACCAACGGGCAAGAAACTAGCTTTCATCTCTCAGGAGATAGGCCGCGAGATCAACACCATCGGGTCCAAAGCCAATGACTCTACCATTCAACACTTGGTGGTAGAGATGAAAGAGGAACTGGAGAAGATTAAAGAACAGCTGAATAACATTCTGTAAGCCTTTTTCAGTTTTGCCCTGTTTTCTGGAAAATAGCCTAAAAACGCCCGCATGCTTCAAAAACTACTGGTCCTTGTTTGTCTTTTAGGCATGACTGTGGGCGAAATTTTCGCTCAAACCCGCGCCTGTGCCACCATGGAGTATGTGCAGCAGCTGGAGAAAAGCCGGCCGGGCCTGCGCGCGCAACTGAAACAGCAAGCCAGAAACACAAACCGCCTAGACTACAAGCAACTGGATGGCAAACCGGTCTTAGGGCAGGTGGTGACCATCCCGGTGGTGGTGCATGTGGTCTACAATACCAGTTCGCAGAACATTACAGAGGCGCAAGTACAATCCCAGTTGGATGTCTTGAACAAAGATTTCAGACGCTTGAACGCAGACGCCAACAAGACGCCGGCTTTGTTCCAAGGCGTGGCCGCCGATGCCGAGATAGAGTTCTGTCTGGCCAAGCAGGACCCCAACGGCGAGCCTACCAACGGCATCACTAGAACCAGCACCGCTGTAAAGCAATTTGCCGGCCTCTCTGACTCCATGAAGTTTGACGGCCTGGGCGGAAAAAGTGCTTGGGACAGCAAGAAATACCTGAACATCTGGGTGGTCAATTTTGCCAGCAGTGCCAATATTCTGGGCTACGCGCAGTTTCCTAATGCTGGACCAGCGGCTACGGATGGCGTAGTGATTGACTACCAATACTTCGGGACAACGGGTACTGCGTTACGGCCATACAATTTAGGCCGGACTACCACCCATGAAGTGGGCCATTGGCTCAACCTGTTCCATATCTGGGGAGATGAAAGCTGCGGCGATGATGAGGTGCTGGACACGCCCACCCAGGAAGAAGAAAACACCGGCTGCCCCACCTTTCCCAAGGCCAGTTGCAGCAATACCAGTGACATGTTCATGAACTACATGGACTACACCAATGATGCCTGCATGAACCTGTTCACCACGGGCCAGAAAACGGTGATGCAGTCTGTGCTCAACTCCTCCAGAATCAGTTTGTTGTCTTCAATTGGCTGTGTTGCGCCGCAAGTGCCTGCCTTAGATGGCGCCTTAATTGGGTTTAAAGTGCCTACTGCCATTGTTTGCAATACCAGTGTGGCGCCGGTGGTGTATCTGCGTAATCGTGGCACTTCAACGCTGACCAGCGTGCAACTACAATACGCCATAGACAACGGCCCAGCGCAGACGTTCACTTGGACGGGAAACCTGGCCTCGTTCCAGACGCAGGAAGTGACCTTGCCTACGCAAGCCGTCACGGCAGGCGCGCATACTTTGACCGTCACCCTTCTTTCTAGCAACGGGCAAACCACAGACGGAAACGCTGGCAATAACACCATTCTTACAAATTTTCAAGTGCAAGGAAACGCCTTGCCGCTGCAGGAAAGCTTTGAGAGTACCACCTTCCCGCCGGCGGGCTGGCGCGTAAACAACTTCCAAGAGGATTTGACCTGGCAGCGCACCACAAAAGCAGCGTTTATTGGCAAGGCATCAGCGTATATGCAGAATAAGGAGTACGAGGCGAATGGGCCAGTAGATGAACTGGTATTGCCGCCCTTGGACTTGGCTTCGCGCGGGGCTCCTAGGTTGACGTTCCAATTGGCGTATTCCTTGCTGTCTAGCTCTGGGTACTCAGACACGCTGGAAGTGCTGGTCTCCACGGACTGCGGCCAAACGTATCAGCGCGTGTACCGCAAGTTTGGCCAAGCCTTGACCACCGTGACGCCATATTTCACCGAAGAGGAGTTTGTACCCGCCAGCGCCGCGCAATGGCGTCTGGAAACCATTGACCTGTCGGCCTTCGCCGCTGCTAAAACCGCCCTCATCAAGTTTAAGCACACCACTGACTATGAGAACAACCTTTACTTGGATGATGTCAAAGTAGATGGCAATGCCTTGGGCACCGCAGAGGAGATAGCCTTGCAGTCGGTGTCTGTAGCCCCTAACCCCACCACTGGTCTGGTGCAGATTACCTCGCCCCAAGTAGCCATTACCTCTGTGAAGGTATTGGATGCGCTAGGCAAAGAACTGCAAACCATCAACGTTTCCAAGACGACTAAAAGTCAACCAGTACAGGTGAACTTGGGTGGCTTGCCTAACGGGTTGTACTTTCTAAGAATAACCTCAGAGAAAGGCGTAACCGTGCGCCGGGTGGTTGTTTCAAGATAACTGAACGCTGAAGCGCCCTCCGTTTTTGGCCTGTTTCCCAGGAAAAAGGCCAAAAACGGAGGGCGCTCTTATTTGGTACGTTCGTTACAGCGCTTTGAAAAACGCCTGGATCAAGCCAATCACCTCTTTGAACTTGGTCAACGGCAAGGTGCCGGCGGTGTCTTTGGGGTGATGGTACTCAGTGGTGGTGCCACCCAGGGTATAGAAGAAGAACGAAGGCACACCCTTTTCTGAAAAGTAGTAATGATCTGAGTTGGATGCCTTGCCGCGCACTTTTAAGGTTGGCAGAAACTGGTGCTGTTGGTTGAGTTGCTGGAGCAGGCTGAACTGCTTGGTAAACACGCTACCGTTCACCACCATCATGCCTTCCTCGCCGGTGCTCATCAAGTCCAGGTTCACCAGCATTTTAATGTTGGCTAGCGGGAACAGCGGATGCTCCGTGTAAAACTCAGAACCTACTAAACCAGCTTCCTCGGCGGCGAAGGCCATAAACGCAACTGAATACTTGGGGCGGTTTTGGGGTTGGGCGTAATAGTGAGCCAGTTCTAAAAGCATTGCCGTTCCACTGGCGTTGTCATGCGCACCCGGGAAAAGTACCTCTTTGCCCATACGGCCCACGTGGTCATAATGCGCCGTCACCACCAGAAAAGAATCTGGCTTGCTGGTGCCGGGCAGAAACCCAATCACATTCTGGCTACGGTAGTTTTTCTCCAACCGCGCATCCACGGCAAACTCTACTTTGTCTGCTTTGGCCGGCCAGGAGCTTTCCAATACTTCCAGCACCGGCACCGGGTATTGGAAGCTGCGCACCGCGGCCATCACCTTATTACCAGATTGCAGGACAATGACCGCGGCGGCTTTCTGCAGATGCTTCTTGAACGGCTCGGGTAGGTTCATCAGATCCTGGAAGTGCCGCTGCCGCACCACCAGCACTTGTTTGCGCAGGTTCTGACTCAAAAAGGTCTGTGCCTCATCGGCGTCTTGCAAGAGCACGGTATCAATAGAGTACACAAATCCGCTTCCCTTGCCCGCGGCCGAGGCGGCATGCGCTAGAAAGTCCACGCCCGGGGTTAAAGCTCTCCCGTCTACCTTGAGGCTCAGTTGATTGTCCAGAATATTGACCGGCAAGGTGAAGTGCTGCAGGAAGGAACCGGCAAAAGGCTTGAGACCAATGCTAGCGTATTGTTGCTGTAGATAATCAGCGGCCAGGCTGTCTCCTTTGAATGCGTAGCCTCTGCCGTGCATCTCTGGTGAGGCTAGGTGCGCTATGGTTTGCCGCACGCGTTGCAAGTCCTGCGCAAAAGCAGGCAAGACACTGAACACCAGAAGAAAGAAGAGGAGCCGTTTCATGGCTACAAGATACGCAATTTCCGTTTTTGGCCTGTTTTTCAGAAAATAGCCTAAAAACGACGGATCAGCCACCAGAAGCCCAAGCCAAACAAAGCACCTACGGCATTACTGATGGCATCTACGGGGCTGGTCACCCGGCCAAAGGGCATGGCGCCCTGCAAGAACTCAACGCCCACACCAAAGCTCACAACGGCCAAGAAGGCAAGAGAGATGTTAAGAAAAGTAAGGGAAACAGATGGGTCTTTATGCAAAGCCCACAGCAGAAGAAACAACTGGGTGCCGAAGAGGAGGGCATGCACCAGCGAGTCAAAGGTGAGGAAATCCCACTCAGGGGCGGGAGGAAGCGCGTTGGCGGGCAGAAGCGTCCCAATCAGGATCACCACTGCCCACCCCAGCGCAGGTGCATAATAGCGTGTACGCACCCAAATAAGTATTAAGCGCCTACCAGTTCTTTGTATGCGTCGGCAGAAAGTAGATCAGCTACCTCAGCAGTGTTGTCCACAGACATCTTGATCATCCAGCCATCACCGTACGGGTCAGAGTTCACTAGCTCTGGGTTGCCGTCTAGTTTGTCGTTTATTTCCATTACCTGGCCGCTCAATGGGCTGAACAGGTCAGAAACGGTTTTCACGGCCTCAACGGTGCCAAATACTTCTTCTCTGGCTACGTTCTTGTCTAGCGTGTCAATGTCTACATACACAATGTCACCCAGCTCACGCTGCGCGAAATCTGTGATGCCTACGTAGGCTACGTCGCCTTCAATTCTAATCCACTCGTGGTCTTTGGTGTATTTTAGCTCTGCTGGAAAGTTCATGTGGTATGTGATTAAGTTTGCTTCAAAAATACATTCTTTTTTGGCTTGGAGGCAATGCTTAGTCAGATAAACTGAATCTAAGCTGAATGCCGCCCTCGGTCATGGTGTTCCTGAACGAGTTGGCCACCTTAGGATCATTGATGTTCTTGGTGAAGTAGAACTGCAAGTTCAGGCGCTGGCTCACCACGTAATCTATGGTTGGCCGCAACTGCACCTGCAATCCGCCGCTGGTCACTAGGTTGTTCTGATACTCCTGGCCGCTGGCGTCTACGCCAATGGTGCGCTGGATAGTGACGTTGTCCCTGATGGTCAAGTCCAAGCGCATGGTCAGCTCGTTCTCCAAGGTTTTGCGCTGGCCGCCAATCCTGAACGGCACTCTAAAGTTGGTAGTGCTATAGCCTATGCCCACTACGTAGTCTTTTACACCGTTCTCCGTTACCTGCGCGTTGGTCATGTTCAACAGCAAGGCCCGCTCGGTGCGGTACTCCATTCTACCCGTCAACTGACCTTTGGTCCTGAAGTTAATACCAATCAACGGCGCCATTGTTTCAGTGATGGACACCTGGTTGATGATGTGGTACGGGATCACTTCGCCTAAGTCATTGGTTCTGTCTGGGAAACCGGCTGGCTCAAACTGGTAGTCCAATGAAGAGCTAAAGTTGGCCAGCGTGAAGTTAGACTGGTACGAATGGCTTAACGTGAACGAGCTGAAGTACTTCTGGAAGAAAGGCACCTGTGACAGACCATTGTACTCCAGACGCCAGTTAGGCAGCGGAATGGCGTCAAACGGATCACTTGGCTCCGCTTCATAGCCATTAATGTCCTTGCCTTGGTAGGCATGCACAAAAGAGGCAATCAAGACATCCTGTGAGTTCAAGCCATACACCCCATTTGGGCTTACCGCGTTCAGACGGCTGGCTACGGTAGCCCGGTTCCTGATGAAGTTCTCAAAAGCCGCCGAGCGGTTGCCAGAATTAGATTCAAACAAGGTCTGCACGGCAATGAAGGACACGCGGTAAGAGCCCGTGGTGAACGGATTCTGGCGCTGCACTACCTTAGCCGAGTCTCTTCTGTAATACACCTCGTCAATCTCAGACTTGTTCATAGCCCCGTCCAGCGTGATGATGAAGTTGCGGAACGGTTCTATAGTGGCCCGGGCGGTGATGTTGGTAGAAGACAGAGAACTCAGCGGCGTGTTAAGGTACTGACTGCTGTCCGTGTACCAGTTCTCGCGGTCGGCGCGGTTGTAGAGCTCATCCAGGTTGTACTGCTTGCCCAAGACAAAGCCCAAGCCCGGCGCGCCAAAGCCGTCCGCCAACCCGAAGTTCCTTGCCGTCGGCAGGAAGCCCGGGAGCAAGGTGCCCTCGGTCCGGGCATAGGTCACGTTGATGGACCTGGCAGACATCAAGGTGCGCAAGATACCGTTCAAGACTTTGCTATCACGTTTCTGGGTGGTGTCTGCCGCTGCGGCGGTGCCTGGTCTGCCCACGGTTTTCGTATTGGTAGCGCGCAAGCCTGGTTGTGGCGTGGCTTCGTTTACCTTTTTCAAGATTTTCACCTTGTTGTAGAGGCGCACCAAATCAATCTTACCGGTCAGGCTGGTCTGCGTGTTGTTCTCAATGGTGTTGCCCAATTGCAGGGTGTCATTGTTACGCAAGGCCGTGGAAGACGAGGTCCAGGTATAGCCCGCCTCATAACGCGCATCCCCGCTAATCCAGTCTGTGAGCGGGAATTTGTCCAGGGGCAAACGATAGGTCATGGCCACCACTTGATTAAAGTTGGTGTTACGGCCAAAGCGACGCAAGTTGTGCCAGATGACTTTGTTCTTGTAGCGCAGAGAATCTACCTCATTGTTCACGCGTCCGTCCGGCTCGTCAATCACCGAGCGGTTGGTGGCGGTGTAGTCTAAGCTCAGGCTACGGGTCAAGTCCCACTTTACATCATAGATACGGTTGAAGAAGAACGATTTCTGGTACGTAGGCAGAATGCCGGCCGTATCTGGCAACGCATATGGCGAACTTCGGCCTTGCAGGAACGTCTCATTGTAGCTTCTGTCCAGGTCTGCTCTCACCGCAATTCTGCTTGGCAATAACGTCACGTTAAACTCCTTCAACCAGCGCAGGTACGGCGACTCCAAGACGGCTATCTTGGCCAGCGGCGTGTAGCTCTTCGGTGAGGCGGTGTAGTTGTACGCAATGCCCCCGCGGTGGCTCTTAGAGAAGTTGCGGTCGGTGATGATGTCCGTGTGCAGAATCTCACTGTAGGCGTAGGAGAAGGAGAGGTTCTCAATGTCATACAGACGCGCCTTGGCCTCTGGGTTGGTCTTCTCCTTGCGTACGTTCAACAGGTTGATGCTCTTGGTGGTGGTCTGACTGACGACTTCCTTGCGGTAGGCGTCTCGTTCCTCGCCTTCGTCAAACTTGTCTAAGGATGTGTCTAGCGGGGTATCTCTGTCCAGCGGGTCATAGCGCGGTTCTGCTACGGTAGTTCCGTACTGCACAGACAGAGGTACTACCAAACCGGTACCGGCTGGCAATAACTTCTCGGCGGCTATGTTGGCGTTGATGTCAAACTGGCCGGTGTTCTCTCTGGAGCGCTGGGCGGCTCTCTCCTGGATGCCGCCAAAGCCTACGGTGGTATAAGAACCAGTAGCGGTGATGTTGGCGAAGTCGGCGAGTTTCACGTTGGCTCTGGCGGTGGCAGCCCAGCCGGCTTTGCGGTCAAAGTCAGAAACGCGCAGTTCATTCAGCCACAAGCACACCGAATTTGAGGCACGGTCTGCGGTGATTGGGTTCTGTAAACCAATCATCAAACTCTGCACATCTGAGAAGTCTGGGTTCCCGACCACCGTGAGCGTCTTGCCGTTGACGGTAATAGAATAAGGTTTCGTGAGGTCAAAGCCAGCACGGTTCCGTTCAGATTTCACGCGCACAAACTCATCAAAGGCTACGTCTACAAAGTTGGCCTCGTTCCAGATGGCGTTCGGGTCGCGGGTACCCTCTGGTGTGATCTGCAGCGGGATGGCATACTCGTAGTAGTTCTGGGTAAAGTCAGAGCCGATGCGCAGGAACGCCACCATCTCACCGTCACGGGTGCCGGTGGAGCTTTGGGCGTGCAGGTACATTTTCAGGCGCTTGTAAATGAGCATGTCCTGGGACACGTTCTTGTACACCGCCTTGCTGAAGCCGTCTCTCAGGTTCTCTACACACAACTGCAACGACTGCTCGTTCTGGCGGCGGTTGTTGGCAGAGGAGTAATCCCGTTGGCGTTCTACTCCCGGTGGCAATACATACGGAATGGTGCCCGCATCTACCTCGCCGTTCTCTTCTACATTGACCGTTGATACCGTAAAGTTGTCTGCATCTGAATCACAGTCGGTACAAGGTCCGCCGTCAGTTAACACCGAGTTGTAGGTTCTCCATTGGTTGGCCACAAACTGCATCTGCACAAAGCGCAACACCACCGGCTGCTCAAACTGGGTCATGTACATGCGCATGAACCTGATGGACTTGAAACCCTGAATGCCGCCCACGGTGCCGGTTGGCTTACGCACCGGAATCCGGAACTGGTACCAGCTCACCGTAGTTCCGTTGATCAAGGTGTCTACTTTGTCTACAATGTAATTCTGGCCCACGTTCATGGTAGACGGCCGCAGGTTCAGCTTGTACTCATAGTACTGCTCCAGGTCACTGATGACGTTGTCCCGGTTCAAGTCTTCTTTGTCTGGGAAAGCATAGGAAGACTGGTTGCTGTTGACCGGAGAGTTGCCCTCCATGCCGTTGAAGTTCTTGTAACGGCCCAGAATGCCTATGTTGCGGGCGTCATAATCCGCGTCCAGATGGTGGCGGAAGTCATCTCCAGAAGGGTCGGCTAGATTGGCGTAGATGCCCTGGAAGAAGTTCTTCTCGTCTGTGTTGTTCAAGCCGTCCAAGCCAATATCCTGGTACTGCCTGGAGCTTGGGTTGTTGTCAAAGGCGTCTGTCAGAAACTGGTTTCTTGTCACGCGGCCCCAGATGGTTGGGTCTGTGGTAGGTTGGGCAGGGTCTGTTGGCAAGCCATTCTCAAACTCATAGCGCTGGTCCTTGAGCAGGTCTTCAGAAACGTTCCCCAAGTTAAAGACCAGTTCCCCGCCGGTGGTGTTGTTGGCGTTGTTGCCTTCGCCGTCGTTCACCCGGCCGCGGTCGCCGTCAATGAACGGGTTCAGCATCCAGAACTCAAGGTACTCAATGTTGGCATTGTCAAAGTTGTTGTCAAAGGAAATCTCACGGCTAATACCGGCCCAGTTCTGGCGCGGGTCGCCGGGTAGACGGTTGTTGCCAAGCAAGCCAGGATTATAGTTGTACTGGCCGCGCTCTGCCGGGTAATACGCTAAGTCAAAGGTGTACTCAAAGGTGTTGCTGGCTTCTGGATCCCGGTTAGGGAACAGCTCTCTGCGCTGCACGCCCCGGGTGTAATGGTTCTCCAGTTCCTCCTTGGTGATGTTAGAAGGCCTTAGGTCATTGGGGGTATAATAGATTTGGTCAATGGTGTACCAGGCAATCTTGGCGCGTTTAAAGGCAGTCTCTAAGCCAGACGTTCCGTTGGCAATAGGCGCCGGAGTAGCGGCCAAGCGCCAGATGTTGGTATTGAAGCCGCCCAGGGAATAAGGCGTCTCTGCGTTCTCAAAGTCATCAATGTAAGACACGCCGTCTTCGCCCTCAAACTCAGTGGTATTAGGCACCAGACGGGCAAACTCAGCCCCCAGCGTAACGGTAGACGGCACTTTGGTGGTTAGGAAGGGAAGCTTGTCAGTGAGGTTGGTCAGGAAACGGGAATCACGGCGGTAGTTGATGTCCATGCCGTAGATGGTGTTGTTGGTCGGCTCGTCGCCAATGCTCACGCGGTTGATGAACGGCTGCTCGCCCTGGTGCATGACCGTAGCCCCAATGATCAAGTCATTGTCTACTTTATAGTCAAAGCGTGCTCCTAATAGCGTGCGCGGTTGCACGTTGAGGATGTCTGCCTTCTCATACGTCACGCGCAGGTTGTTGGCGTTGTTGAGGTAGCTGGGGTTGAGGATCTTCACGCGGCCCAAGTCATAGAACACCTGGTAATCCTGGCCTTCTACCAAACGCGTCCCGCCAGAATAGACGGCAACTGAACCCTCGGCGATCCTAATGCCCGGCAAGGTGATCTCATCGGTGCTGGAGGCCTGGTAGCGGCCGCGTAAAAAGAATTTGTTCTTATTGGAGAACTGCTGCGCGTCTGTCTGAATGGAGTCATAGAGCTCCTCAAAGACATATTTCTCAGTGAGGGGTTCTTCCTGGGCAGTACCTAGTTTGTTTTGCAGATAAGAGCCAAACGGTTCTACCTCTGGGAAGTAGATGCGCCCGTTCTCAGGGTCAATGGTGATGCCGGGCAGAAAGTCAAAGTTGCCATCGGCGGGCTTGTCATTGTTGGTGTTGACGTTGTCCAGGTTAAAGACGCGCACCAGCGGCGTTCCTTTAATGCGCGACTCATCCTGCAAGCTGGTCAAGTCAGCGCCGGTCTGATCGTCTTTGTAGACAATATTCAACTGGAAGTTCTGGCGTTCAATCTGGTTGGCGTTGAGCGAGTACACGTTCTTCATCATCAGGTCCCAGGTAGGGAACTGCAAACTAGGATTGGTGGCGCGCAGCATCTTCAGGAAGATGACCTGGTCTTCGGTAACGTTCTGGTAGTCGTCCTGCAACTCGCCCACTTTGTAGGTGCGGCCGTTCAAGGTATACTCAAAGGCCACGCCCAGCACCTGCTCAGGTAACAGCGCCGAATTCAAGGAGATGTAGCCTAACTGCGGGTTGAACTTGTATTCGCGTTGGTCCAGGCGACGGGCGCGCACATGCTCATAGTCCACACTTTTCTGCAGACCCTGTGCATCTAGGGCGTTTTCTACCTGGTTGTTGTTACGCTGGCCTTTTATCTGGTCAAAGAGGCTGTTCTGGTTGTTGCCAGCGGCTGCGCCCGTAGGCTGGTTGGTGTCAAAGCGAGTCCTAAACGGGTCTGCCTCGCCAATGTCCATGAGGGCTACAATGTTCCGGAGGTTCTCAGTGGTGCGGTTGTCATTGGTAATGTACACTTCCAGACGACGGATCACAATGCCCGAGTTCACCAATGGCAGATTCCTTAATGACTGATCATACTTGCCCCGGAAGAACTGCGCTAGGAAGAAGTGACGGTCAGCGTCATACTCATCTGCCCTGATCTCAAAGTTGCGGTTCTGGGCGCCGTTCTGGATGTTGACCTGGTCAATGCTCCCGCGCTGGTTGGCGGCAATGGCGGTCACAGATAAGCGGCCCAGTTGCAACTGCGTCTTTAAACCGAACAAGTTCTGCCCACCCGTGATCAGAGAGCTGTTGAGCGGCATGCTTACGTTACCCGCCTCAATCTTTCTAATGATTTCTTCTGGATAACCGGTGTACTCCAGCTTTAGGTTGTTCTCAAAATCGAAGTTGGCTTTGGTGTCCCAGTTGGCGGTGATGCGCAGTTTCTCACCAATGCGGCCGTCAATGTTGAGGGCAATGCTCTGGTCAAACTCAAAATCCCCCACGCTCTGCTGGCGCAGCGGGATGGCCGGATTCTCATTCTTGTTGAAAAGCGCGCCAAACTTTAGCGTGGCCAAACCATTCGGTCTAATGTCTACGAAGCTACCGCCAAACAGACGGTCAAAGGTGCGGCCACCTATGTCAATGCGCGGCACCAGACGGCGGCTGGGCGCGGCTGGGTTCTGCTCATCTAAGGTGGCAGATTTAGAACGCCAATAATTTCTGATTGACTCGCGCTGCTGGTACCGTGAATATTCCTCAAAGGTCATGGTGCTAGGCGTGCGGTAATCTAAATCCCCTAACTGTTCCCTAATCTCATAGCGCTTAAGGCTGTCATCTGGCACCACTTCTATCTTTAAGTTAGAAGGCGGCGGCAAGATGAGTGGGGTAGTGGAGAAATTATTGGAAAAAGGGTCTCCGGCGCGGTCCTTGAACTGGAGCTTGGGACGGCGCGAAGGGATGTATTTTATTTGTGTTGTGTCTTGTCCTTGTTGCTTTTTAGGCTGCGCTGTGAGGCCGGTAGTGATGGTTTGTAAGCGGCTTTTCCAGTCACGCAGGGACGTATTTTGGTGAGGCTCGGCTTGAGACAGCCACGCTGTCAAAGACACCAATCCTACGGCAGAGGCAAGAATGAAAGGCTTTCTTCTTCTAGTAAACACAAATGCAAATAAGGTGGCCTATGATGATTTCAGGGCAAGCTTGATCATGTCTTCCACGGTCAGTCCGGCGCCCTCGCGTTTGATGATGTTGTCCAAGGTTTTCTCTGCCATGTTCTTCGCGAAGCCCAGCGTAACCAAAGCAGATAACGCCTCCTCTCTGGAGGTATTGTGTGCCTCAAAGGAGACGTGCAGGCCTTCGGCTCCCAGGCCTTTTCTGAACTTGTCACGCAGTTCCAGGATGATGCGCTGCGCGGTCTTGGCGCCAATGCCTTTCACTTTCTGGATGGTGCGCACGTCTTCCCGCACAATGGCCTGCTGCAACTCAGATACCGACAGGTAAGAAAGAATCATCAAGCCGGTGTTTGGCCCCACGCCTGAGATGGAGATCAAGTGCAAAAAGGCGTTCTTCTCTGCAGAATCAGAGAAACCATAGAGCGTATGCGAATCTTCTTTGATGGCCAGGTGCGTGAATAAGCGGCAGCGTTCGCCTTCCGGCAAAGAGCCATACGTGTTCAACGAAATGCGTAATTCATACCCAACGCCGCCCACGTCAATGATAACGTACGTGGGATCTTTATGAGCGAGACGGCCGTCAATGTAAGCTATCATATGGCTAAGGTTGGCAGGTAAAGGGTCTGAAATAGGTATTGGTTTTAATAAACATCTTCGTTTTTGGCCTGTTTTCTAGAAAACAGGCCAAAAACGAAGATGAAAATAGGTTAGTTAGCGCTTTAAATGGCCTTTGCTAACTAACGCAGTACGTTTGGTACAATTTATAGTTTCCCGTTGGATGTTTGGGCGTCTACCACTGAAATGGCCACCATGTTCACAATTTCGCGCACAGAACTACCCAACTGCAAAATATGAACCGGCTTGCGCATTCCCATCAGTACCGGCCCAATGGCCTCGGCGTGGCCCATCTCCTGCAATAGCTTGTAGGCAATGTTACCTGACTCCAAGGTGGGGAAGATAAGCGTGTTGGCGCCGTCATTGGCCAGCTCACTGAACGGATAATGCTCGCGCAGCAAATCTGCGTTCAAGGCAGTGTTGGCCTGCATCTCGCCGTCAATCAACAAGTCTGGGTATTTAAGCTTGGCCAAACGCGTGGCCTCGCTGGTTTTAGCTGGAATCTCGCCGGTGCTGGACCCGAAGTTGGAGTACGAGAGCACAGCCACGCGCGGCTCAGTGTCAAAGAAGCGCACATAGCGGGCCGTCAGGCCAATGATGTCCACCATCTCCTCGGCGGTGGGGTTCAGGTTCACGGTAGTGTCTGCGAAGAAGAACGGCTCCTTTTTGCTCAGGATGATGTACATGCCGGCTACCTTGTTCACCCCCTCTTCTACGCCAATCACCTGCAAAGCTGGAAGGATGGTTTTAGAGTAGTCACGGGTCAAACCAGAAATCAAAGCATCGGCCTCACCGTTTTCCACCATCATACAGCCAAAATAGTTGCGGTAGCGCATGAGGCGGCGGGCGTCAAAGAGGCTTACGCCTTTGCGCTTGCGCTTCTCATAGAACAGATGCGCGTATTTCTCACATTTGGCGTCCTCTTCTTGTGGGTCTACAATGCGGCAGCCTTGCAGGTCCAACTTGTACTCTTCCATCAGTTCGGCAATGCGCACTTTGTTTCCCATCAAAATAGGGGTGGCAATACCCTGGTCCAGCACAATCTGCGCCGCCTTCAGGATTTTGTAATGATCCGCCTCTGCGAAAATAACTGTCTTAGGATTCTGCTTGGCCTGGTTCATGACGCGGTTCATCAATTTCTGGTTGATGCCTATGCGGGCCTGCAGTTCATGGTGATAGCGCTCCCAGTTGGTGATGGGGTTTTTAGCGACGCCAGAATCCATGGCAGCTTTGGCCACCGCTGGGCTCACCACTGTGATCAAGCGCGGGTCTAACGGTTTAGGAATCAAATACTCGCGCCCGAAGGAGATGGTGTTGTCACTGTAGGCTTTGTGCACAATCTCCGGCACCGGTTCTTTGGCCAGTTCTGCCAGGGCTTTCACCGCGGCCAGTTTCATGGCCTCGTTGATCTCCGTGGCGCGCACGTCCAAGGCTCCTCTAAAGATGTAAGGGAAACCCAGTACGTTGTTGACTTGGTTAGGATGGTCAGAACGGCCCGTGGCCATAATCAAATCCTTGCGCGTAGCCATGGCCACCTCATAAGGTATCTCAGGGTCTGGGTTGGCCAGCGCGAAGATGATAGGGTTAGGCGCCATCAACTTCACCAACTCTGGGGCCAGCACGTTGCCGGCGCTCAGGCCAATGAACACGTCCGCGTTCTTCATGGCCTCTGCCAGCGTGGTGATCTTGCGCATGGTCACAAACTGCGCCCGGTAAATGTCCAGGTCGTTGCGGTGCGGGGTAATGATGCCGTCCTTGTCAAACATGACAATATTGTCCAGTTTCACGCCCAGGGCCACATATAATTTAGCGCAGGCAATAGCCGCCGCGCCAGCACCGTTGATCACCATCTGGATGTCGCGGATTTTCTTGCCTACCAGTTCCAGACCGTTTAACAGGGCGGCGCTGGAGATGATGGCCGTGCCGTGTTGGTCATCATGCATCAAGGGAATGTTCATCTGCTCGCGCAGCGCATTCTCAATCTTGAAGCTTTCAGGGGCTTTGATGTCCTCCAGGTTAATGCCGCCAAACGTAGGCTCTAAGGACTTTACAATCTGAATGAATTTGTCAGGATCGGTCTCGTTGATCTCAATGTCAAAGACGTCAATTCCGGCAAATTTCTTAAACAGTACGCCTTTTCCTTCCATCACAGGCTTAGAGGCCTCAGGGCCAATGTTTCCCAAGCCCAACACGGCGGTACCGTTAGAGATTACACCCACCAGGTTGCCCTTGGCGGTGTATTTATAGACGTCTTCTGGGTTGGCAGCAATCTCTTTGCAGGGCTCAGCCACGCCCGGTGAATAGGCCAGGGCCAAGTCCATCTGCGTGCTCACCATCTTTGTAGGAACCACTTCAATCTTCCCGGGCTGCCCTTGGCTGTGATAATTAAGGGCGTCTTCCTTGTTGATTTTGATCATATCCTTCTTCTCCTGTGGTAATGTGTAAAAATCAGCGGGATTGCCCTTTTACAAGCAGGCGCTGGTGTAAAGCGTAAATTGTTAAGATTTTTCGGTTTCGCAAAGGTAAACGCGGTTTGTCTACTTTCCGTTTTTAGCCTGTTTTTCTCAAATGGAGCAAAAAAAAGCATCTCAGACCAGCCGCCTGAGATGCTTTATACTTGTATGGTAAAAGATTAGCCTACAATCAGTTTCATGCCGGGCTTGATCTCGTTGTCTTTTAAGTTGTTGGCCTTCTTTAACTGGTCAATGCTCACGTTGTTGTAGCGCTTGGAGATGTTCCAAAGCGTGTCGCCGGGCTGCACGTGGTGCACGGTGCCGCCTTTGAAGATTTCTTTGCTGGCCGCCTCAGATGTTTTAGCAGGTGCTTTCTTCTGAGCGACTAAAGCCGTGGCCGCATTCTCTTTGGGTGTGCTTTCAGCGTTCGGGCCGGCTACTTTCGTTTCTTTCTCTACGGCGGTCTCGGCAGAGGCCAATAAAGCAGCCTCAGACTTTGGTTCAGGTGACGGGGTAAGCGTGGCTGGTTGGCCAATCACCAGTTTCTGGCTGGCCAGCAGGGTAGAGCCTTTTAGCTTGTTCCATGCCTTCAGTTCGGTGATGGTCACGTTGTTGGCTTTGGCAATCTTGTCCAAAGTATCGCCGCGACGAACGGTGTAGTAAGTTTTCTTGGTGCTACTGTCAGTAGGGGCAATGGGTTCTGCCTTGGCCACCATGGTAGAGGAGGCGGGCAACAGCAACTGCACTGGTGCTCTGTAGCGGGCCGAATCCAGGATGGCCATTCTGTTCATGTCCAATACCGGTTTTGAAGCCACTGGAATGCGTAGCGGGAAATTCTTTACCGTCTCGGGTAAGAAAGGCTTGCGCAAGGCGGGGTTCAACTCCACTAATTGGTTGGCAGGCAGATTCAATTGTTTAGCCAGCAGTTTCAAGTCCACGCCTTGGCTCAACATCAACGTATCCACGGCAATGGGCTTCCGGATGGAGTCTGGCTTGATGTTATGGTCGGGCGCGTGATTCATGGCATAGACAATGGCCGTGAACGAGGGCACGTAGCTGCGCGTCTCTTTGGGCAGGTAAGGGTAAATCTCCCAGAAGGTTTTCTTTCCGCCAGAACGGGTAATGGCTCTTTTTACGTTGCCCGGTCCGCAATTGTAGGCGGCCAGCGCCATCTCCCAACTGCCAAACATGCGGTGTAGTTGCTTTAAAAACTTACAGGCGGCCTCGGTTGACTTCTCAGGGTCCATGCGCTCATCCAGGTAGGTGTTTTGCACCAATCTAAAGTCATTGGCCGTAGGCGACATGAACTGCCACAAACCCACTGCCTTAGCTGAGGAGACCGCTTTTGGTAATAACGCAGATTCTACCACTGCCAGGTACTTGAGCTCGTCTGGCATGTTGTGCTTGGCCAGGTATTTCTCAAACATAGGGAAGTACAGCTGCTCGCGCTCCAAGATGCGGCGGGTGTACTTGCGGTTTCTTATGGTGAAGTAATCTATCAACCCTCTCACGTGCTTGTTGAACTCCAAGGGAATCTCCTGCTCCAAACAGCTCAGGCGGTCCTGGATGAGTTCATTGGATTCTACTGGAATAAACTCCACGCTGTCTATAAGCACTTTGGTAGAGTCTTTCGACGCCAGCAAAGGTACTTCAGGAGCAGGGGTTTGTTGGGCTTGGGCCGGAAAGCCCAGACCTACTACCAATAAAACGCCAGTGAGAAAAGTAGAAATGCGCATTAAGCAGAAACGGTTTTTTGGTGGTCCATCAGTTGCTTGGAGAAGGCAAACAGTTGCTCTTCTCCAAACGCTTTTGTCATCAGTTGCACCCCAATAGGCAGGCCTGCGGCGTCTTGCCCAATTGGTAACGAAATAGCCGGAACGCCCGCCAACGAAGCCTGCACCGTGAAGATGTCTGCCAAATACATGGCCAACGGGTCTTTGGTGTTCTCGCCTATCTTAAAAGCTGTGGTGGGGGCGGTAGGCAATATCAAGAAATCATATTGCTTGAGCAACTCATCTGTCTTGTCTTTGATGAGGCGTCTTACCTGCTGGGCCTTGGTATAGTAGGCGTCATAGTAATCTGCGCTCAACACAAAGGTGCCCAGAATGATACGACGCTGCACTTCAGGACCAAATCCTTCTGAGCGGGTCTTTTTATAAAGCGAAGTTAAGTCTGTGACATTCTCGCTGCGGTAGCCGTACTTGACCCCGTCATAGCGGCCCAGGTTAGAGCTGGCCTCTGCCGTGGTCAGGATGTAATAGGTAGGCACCATGTAGTCCAGGTACGGGAAGTCCACGGCCTCTACGGTGTGGCCTTCTTCCTGCAATCTGTCAAGCACGCCCATCACGGCGTCTTTCACCTCGGGCTGCAAGCCTGGGCTTTCAATAGAATCCTTTATGTAACCAATGCGCGCTGGGCGGTCATAGGTCAGGCTCTGGCTGTAGGCTGGTACCTCGCGCTGACTCACAGTAGAATCAAACTCATCGGCGCCCGCCATTACCTCTGTCAAAAGAGCGGCGTCTTCCACGCTATGCGTCAAAACCCCAATCTGGTCAAAAGAAGAAGCATAGGCGATGAGGCCGTAGCGAGAAATGCGGGAATACGTGGGCTTAAAACCCACCACTCCGCAGAACGCGCCCGGCTGACGCACAGAACCACCCGTGTCTGAGCCAATAGAGGCTAAACAAAGGTGTGCTTGCACGGCCACGGCAGAGCCCCCAGAGGAGCCACCCGGCACGCGGGTGTTGTCTGCGTCATTGAGCGCGGGGCCAAAGGAAGAATTCTCATTAGAGGCGCCCATGGCAAACTCGTCGCAGTTCTGACGGCCAATGATGATGGCGTCTTCCTGCAACAGGCGCTGTACGGCGGTACCGGTGTACAGGGACTTGAAACCGTTCAGGATCTGGCTGGAGGCCTGGAGCGCGTGGCCCTCGTAGGCCAACACGTCTTTCAGGCCAATCACCATTCCTGCCAGTTTGCCGGCGGTGCCGGCTTTTAGTTTAGCATCCACCTCCTCGGCTTGCCGAAGGGCTTCTTCTTCAAACACTTCTAAAAAAGCATTGAGGTGGCGCTTTTCTGATATGTTCTGCAAGTACTGCTCTACAAGTTTTTTACAGGTGAGCGAGCCTCGGCCTATCTCCTCACGGATAGCGTCAAGGGATGTGTAGTGCATGCTTAAACGTTGGTATTGTTGGGAGTTGTGGTTGGGTTTGGATTTACCGCTGGGTCATTGTTGTAGGCACCAGGCGCAGGGTTTTGCGGGGCTGGTTGCTGATAACCGGCGTTAGGGTTTGGGTTGTAAGGGCCGTTGTTGTAGCCGCTATTGTTGGGACGGTCGTTGTTGTTGGCCGACTTCTCAATGTCTGACTTGATCTCATTGGTGGCGTCCTTGAACTCCCGGATACCTTTTCCTAAGCCGCGGGCCAAATCTGGAATACGCTTCGCGCCGAAAAGAAGAAGGATCACAAGCACGATCAAAATCATCTCTCCCGTGCCCAGGTTACCGATAAACGCCAAAATGTTAGATAGCATCATAGCTGTACTGTTAAAAGTGTTAGATTGCAAAATTAGGGTATAATTTCCAAAAGCTGGTAACTATCACCAAGTTTAAAACGATTGCAGAGTTTGGGTAGTGTACGGCGGGGTCCAAAGGCAGCTTCTGTTTTGGAGGTGTTTTCCCAGAACTAGGCCAAAAACGCTTCTCATCTACGAGCGGCAAGCCCTCTCCGGATTTTTTGCGTAGGTTTACCCCTGCTAGAAATTCTTTTTTTGTGCTGAAGACGCTTCTTTCTTTCCTGACCGCGCTGTCTACGGGCTGGCTGCTGGTGGGAGTTTTATGTCAATATGTGCCGCCGCACGTGTTTTGGCCGGCTGGCTTTTTGGCCATGTCGCTGCCTGGGGCCTTGCTCTTTAATTTCTTCATGGGTCTGCTCTGGCTCTGGAAGAAACCGCTCATGGCGCTTCTGCCATTGCTATTGATTGTTCTTTTCTGGAGCCAGCATACCCGCTACTTTACCTTGAATACCCCAGACGCAGAGCCTCACCCAGAACAACAGCGCGTGAGTGTGTTAAGTTACAACGTGCGCGTGTTCAACGTATACAAGCACCTGCACGCATCAGATCCAGACCTTCCTGAAAAGGAGCTGGAATGGGTGGCCAACCACCCCGCTGACATCCTTTGCCTGCAGGAATTCTATTATGACAAGAAAAGCCGGCAGTACAACAGCAAAAAGCGCATAGGCACCAGTAAGGGCCGCGAAATGTTCCTGGGCAAGGCGCTCACTAACAAAATAGGCGCTGAGTTTGGCTTGGCTATTTTTTCCCGGTACCCTATCGTGAACAAAGGCAACGTGACCTTTGATCGCCCTACCAAAAACCAGGTCATTTTTGTGGACGTCAAGCTGCCCAACAAAGACACGCTGCGGGTCTACAACATGCACCTGGAATCCATGAGCATTGAGGAAAAGGAAGTAGCCCAAGCCGTAGAAAGCGAAGCCGCCTTCAAAACCAAAGGCCGCGGCATTGCCCGAAGGCTCAAGGGCGGCTTCATTGCCCGTAGCCACCAGGTACAGCGTTTGGTAGAGCATTTGCAAGAAAGTCCGCATCCGGTTTTGATTTGCGGCGACTTAAACGATGTGCCCAGTTCTTACACCTACCAACAGTTGCGCCGGCACCTAGACAACGCGTTTGAAGAGGGCGGAAGCGGTTTTGGGTTTACCTACAACGGCAAGCTGCCTCTGCGCATTGACAACCAGTTCTTCAGCCCCACCATGCAGTTGCTTCGGTTTGACGTGCTAAAGCATATTTCTTTTTCAGACCATTTTCCCCTGGAAAGCACGTATGTGTTGGAGAGAAAGCCCGAAGGGGTAGTCTCAGAAGAATAGTCTTGAACTACAAATGTCCGTTTTTGGCCTGTTTTCCAGGAAATAGGTGAAAAATGGCGTTCACCTTAATCTAAACCACCTGCGTATTTCTCTGCAGCCGCTGTCTTGGCAGAAGTACCAGTAAGTTTTATAATTTTGCCCCATGCAACACCCATTGTCATTATATAATACGCTCACGCGCCAGAAGTCAACCTTTGAACCCTTGCACAGCCCGTTCGTGGGGCTTTACGTCTGCGGGCCTACCGTCTACGGCGATGCCCATTTAGGCCACGCCCGCCCGTACATCACCTTTGACGTATTGCGCCGCTACATGCAACATTTGGGCTACAAGGTACGCTACGTGCGCAACATCACAGACGTGGGCCACTTGCAGAACGATGCCGACTTTGGCGAGGACAAGATTCAGAAACTGGCCAAAGCTGCGCACTTGGAGCCCATGGAAGTGGTGGAGAAATACACCAACAGCTTCCATAAAGACATGGCCAGCCTGAACGTATTGCCCCCGGATATAGAGCCACGCGCCTCGGGCCACATCATTGAGCAGATTGAGATGATTCAGGAGATTCTGGCCAACGGCCTGGCCTATGAGTCCAACGGGTCGGTTTATTTTGACGTACCTGCCTATAACAAGGAGCATAACTACGGCAAGCTGTCTGGCCGCGTGATAGAAGACTTGTTGTCCAATACCCGCGACAACCTGGAAGGGCAGGAGGAGAAGCGCTCGCCGCTGGATTTTGCGCTCTGGAAAAAGGCCTCGCCAAGTCATATCATGCGCTGGAACTCACCTTGGTCAGAAGGATTTCCGGGCTGGCATTTGGAGTGCTCGGCCATGAGTAGAAAATACCTGGGCACGCAGTTTGA
Organism: Rufibacter sp. DG15C; assembly: GCF_001577755.1. Lineage (NCBI taxonomy): Bacteria > Pseudomonadati > Bacteroidota > Cytophagia > Cytophagales > Hymenobacteraceae > Rufibacter > Rufibacter sp. DG15C. The sequence continues at coordinate 927,150 of NZ_CP010776.1, read as the reverse complement.
CATCCACGGCGGTGGTTTGGACTTGATGTTCCCGCACCATGAATGCGAGATTGCGCAGAGCCAGGCCAGTCACAACCATTCAGACGCCGCCCGCTTCTGGATGCATAACAACCTTATCACCATCAACGGCAAGAAGATGGGCAAATCCTTGGGCAACTTCATCACGTTGGGCGAGTTGTTCACTGGCAAGCATGAGGTATTGCAACAGGCCTATAGCCCCATGACCATCCGGTTCTTCATCTTGCAGGCCCATTACCGTAGCACGCTGGACTTCAGCAATGAAGGGCTGCAGGCCGCGCGCAAAGGCTTCTTGAAGGTGATGAACGGACTGCGCATCTTGGAGCAGTTGCAGTACCCAGAAACTGCTGGTGAGATTGACGCCAAAGCCGAAGAGGAAATCAAGAAGCAAGTAGCCGAATTATTTACTAGCTTGAATGATGATTTAAACACCGCCAAAGTCATTGCGGCCTTGTTCAACCTGCTCAAGAAAATCAACAGCATGTTCACGGGCGGCTTTAAATTGGAGACCATCTCCAAAGAAGTATTTGAGCAGATGCGCACCGCCTACCAGACCATGGTGAAAGACATCTTGGGCCTAAAAGAAGAGCAGACTGCCAATGCCATGGATATGCTCCAGCTGGTGCTCAGTTTCTACAAAGAAGCCAAGGAAGCCAAAGACTACGCCAAGGTGGATTTGATTAGGGCGCAGCTTAAAGGACAGGGCATTGTCATTAAAGATATGAAAACCGGGATTGACTGGGCTTATGAAGAATAACATGAAAGTAGCGGCACTGGCTCTGTTAGTAGCCGCCAACCTGTATGCCTGCAAAGACAAAAACACAGCCAGCACTGAGACCAGTGAACCGGCCACAAAGATGGCAACCGTGACCCCGCCGGCGTTCAGCGCTGACTCGGCGTACCAGTACGTGGCTGCGCAGGTGGCCTTCGGGCCGAGGGTGCCCAACACGCCTGCGCACCGCGCCTGCGGCGATTTTTTGATTGGTAAGCTGAAAGGCTTCGGGGCGACGGTGCAGGTGCAGAGCTTCACGGCCAAGGCCTATGACGGCAAGACCCTGGAACTGCGCAACATCATGGGCCAGATTAACCCGAAGGCATCGCGCAGAATCCTGCTGGCCGCCCACTGGGACACCCGCCACGTAGCCGACAAGGACACGCAGAACCGCGATAAACCTATTGACGGCGCCAACGACGGTGCCAGCGGTGTGGGTGTGCTTTTAGAGATTGCTCGTCAACTACAGGCTAATCCTTTAAGTGAAGGTATAGGCGTGGACATCATGCTGTTTGACGGTGAAGACTACGGCCAACCCGATGATGCCGGCGACTACATCCCAGATACGTATTGCCTGGGCTCGCAGCACTGGTCCAAGAACCTAATGCCTATTGGCTACAAAGCGCAGTATGGTATTCTGTTAGACATGGTAGGTGCTAAAGGCTCACGCTTCGCGCAAGAAGAAATCAGCAGAACCTACGCCAAAAATGTGGTGGACAACATCTGGAAAGCGGCGCACAGCATGGGCTTCTCCGACTACTTCCCGTACCAGAACAGCGCCAGCATCACGGATGATCATTACTACGTCATCCAAAACGCAGAAATCCCGATGGCGGACATCATTGCCTATGACGCCACCAGCCCAGACGGCTACTTTGGGCCGTATCATCACCGCCATGCAGACAACATGCAGATCATTGACAAGAACACTTTGAAGGCCGTCGGTCAAACAGTGCTACAAGTAGTGAAGTCAGAGAAGTAATTGATATAAAAGGAGAAGTGTGAAATCCGTTTTTGGCCTGTTTCCTTAGAAACAAGCCAAAAACGGATTTCTATTTTTAAGCCTGCGTGAAAGCAAACGTCAGCGAAGCGCCTTCGGGGGTTACTTCCAAAGTCACTTCGCGGCCCACAATCATAGCCAAGTTTCTTGTCACATGCCCCACCTGGAAGTCAAAGCAGATGGGATAGCCGTACTCGGTGCAATGCTCCAGCACTATATCTGCTACGTCTCGGCCGAAGGGAACGGCCGTGTCCTGCATGTCTGAGAATTGGCCAATCACCAAGCCCGCTAGTTGCTGCAAGCGGCCCAGGCGTTTGAGGTGCACCAAGACGCGGTCCACGTTGTAAAAATATTCGCCCACGTCTTCCAGAAACAGAATCTTGCCGGCATAATCAATATCTGAGGCAGTGCCCACAATGTTGTTGAGCAGAATCAGATTGCCGCCTACTAGTTCACCCACAGACGTGCCTTCTACATTCTGAGCATGCGCTGGAATAGTGTAGGCGAGAGGTTCACCAAACAAGGCCTGACGCAATGTCTCATCGGCTTCCTGGGTATCGGTCTGGCCCATGAGTAGGGGCATGGTGCCGTGAATGCTTTCCATGCCCAGCGCGTGCAAGTGGCAGTGCAAGGAGGTGATGTCAGAGAAGCCGACAATCCACTTCGGGTTTTCCTGCAGCGTGCTAAAGTCCAAGGCATCCAGAATACGAGTGGTGCCATAGCCGCCGCGCGCTGAGAAAATGGCCTTGATGTCTGGGTTGTCCAGCATCTCTTGGAAATCTGTGGTGCGCAGTTCATCAGTGCCACCAAAGTAATGGTCTTCGGCGCCAATCGTTTTCCCCAGTACCACCAGCAGGCCCCAGCTTTCCAACAATTGTACGCCCAACTGTATGTCCTCTAGGCTTACTTTTCTGGCCAGGCACACAATGCCAACGGTATCTCCTTTCTGTAGGGCAGGTATGTTCACGGTTCTTAAAGGCTAATGAATCTTGAAAGTAGCAAAAGGCCGCAAAAGTAAAGCCGTTTTTGGCCTCTTTTCTCAGGAAGAGCCTAAAAACGACTCTGCTTTACTTTACCAGTTTTACTCCATTCCCCGTATCTTCCCCATTCTTAATTATTCATTACTAATTATTAATTAACAGAACGTGGCCCGTATCCAGATTGACCTCCCAGCAAGCTATTCCTTCCAGACGCAACTGCTCATTAGAATCACCGACTTGAACTACGGAGGGCATTTGGGCAATGACGCGCTGCTGAGTCTCTTGCATGAGGCGCGGGTGCAGTTCTTGCTGCAGCACGGCTACTCAGAGCTGGACTTGGCGGGGGCAGGCTTGATAATGAGCGATGTGGCCATCGTCTACAAAGGCGAAGGCTTTTACGGCGACACCCTCACTATACAGGTAGCGGCCACTGATTTTAACAAGTACGGCTTTGATCTGGTGTACTTGCTCACTAACCAGAACGGCAAAGAAGTGGCCCACGCCAAAACCGGCATGCTGTGCTTTGACTACACTATCCGGAAATTAAAATCGGTGCCCGAAGAAGCCAGGGAGCGCCTGGAAACTAAAGCGTAAGATATTTTGTACCTTTGTGGTATGAGTACCACTTTGATTCCAGACATAGAGATTCTGAACCGCCAGGACATAAGAAAGCTTTCCTTAGACCAACTCAAGGCATGGATGACCGAGCAGGGCGAAAAGCCTTTCCGGGCCAAGCAAGTGTATGAGTGGATTTGGAAGCTGACGGCGATGTCGTTCGCAGAGATGAACAACATCGCCTTGCCCCTGCGCGAGAAACTGGAACGCCATTTCACCATCAACAGCGTGGCCGTGAACACCAGCCAGCTGAGCGAGGACTATACCATTAAATCTACCTTCAGGCTGTATGACGGCAATATTGTAGAGGGCGTACTCATTCCGCACCCTAAGCGCATGACCGCCTGCGTGTCTAGCCAGGTAGGTTGCTCGCTTACCTGCTCTTTCTGCGCGACCGGCAAGATGGACCGCATTAGAAACCTCAACGCAGATGAGATCTATGACCAGGTGGTGCGCATCAAAGAACAGACCGAAGGCAACTACAACCGTCCGCTCACCAACATTGTGTACATGGGTATGGGCGAGCCTTTACTCAACTACGCCAACGTCATGAAGTCCATTGAGCGCATCACCGCGCCCGACGGCCTCAACATGGCCGCTCGTAGAATCACCGTCTCTACCGCCGGTATTGCCAAGATGATTAAGAAGATGGCCGATGATGGTATTAAAGCCAATCTGGCCTTATCATTGCACGCTGCCAATGACGTGAAACGCAACGAAATCATGCCTATCAATGAGACCAACTCTCTGGAGGCCTTGAAAGAAGCACTGGTCTATTACCACAACAAGTCTGGCCGCAAGGTCACCTATGAATACATTTTGCTCAGCCACTTCAATGACAACATTGAAGATGCCAAGGAATTGCTGGAGTTCTCCAAGCTCATCCCGTGTAAGGTGAACATCATTGAATACAACCCCATCGGCGATGGCCTTTTCCAGAAGTCTGAGGATGACCGCTTGGAACCGTTTATGCGCTACCTAGCCGACAGAGGCGTACAAGTCAACGTGCGCCGGAGCCGTGGCAAAGACATTGACGCCGCCTGCGGGCAATTGGCTATCAAAGACCAACAGCAAGAAGCGTAATCGTTCTTGTGACGTTATAAAACAGAAAGCGCTACCCTAGGGTAGCGCTTTCTGTTTTTAGCCTGTTTTCTGGTAAATAGCCTAAAAATGGCAGTTTAGAAAATCAATTATACAATCAACCTCAATTGTCATCCTGGAAGGATCTTGGTAGCCAGCTAGAAACGCGCTTAAGTAAACGCTACTACAGCTTGCCCACAAGATCCTTTCAGGATAACAAAAAGAAAGTCAGAGCAGGAGAAGGACAGAGGAAGAGCGGAATTTTACTTTCGCATCAGTCTGTCCACTGGAACTCTTACACAGTTGGCTTGTTAGGTGCGCGCAAGGCGTCTCTAATCTCAGTCAATAATACTTCTTCTTTGGTAGGTGCTGGCGGTACGCCTGGTGAGTCTGCTTTTTTGCGTTTCAAGGAGTTCATCAGCTTTACGACCATGAAAATGGCGAAGGCAATGATCATGAAGTCAATCAAGCTCTGGATGAAGTTACCGTAGTTCAAGGTCACGTCTGTGAACTTACCTTCTGCGTCTTGCACACCTCTCTTCAAGACAACTTTAAGGTCTGAGAAGTCAACACCGCCCAAAAGTACGCCCAGCGGGGGCATCAAGACATCCTCTACAAAAGAGGTCACTACTTTCCCGAAGGCCGCTCCAATCACCACCCCCACTGCTAAATCAACTACATTGCCACGCATGGCAAACTCTTTGAATTCTTTGATCATGGACATAGTATGCTAGTTTAAGGTTAACTGATGAAAATGGTTAGGAATAAGTGGCGGCTACTTTCTTTTAATGACCAAGGTGCTGGCGATGATGTCATGCAATCCTTGTTTCTTGGCCGTGAACGCCACCATGATATAGCCAATCAAAATAATACAGGCAGACAGAAGGCTGGCAAGGCTTCTTCCTAGGGCACGTATTAAAGAAAGGCGCTCTCCTTCTTCGGTGGTTACTTGCAAGCTTAGGGCTTTTTTGCCCACCGTGGCCTGCCAGGTAGAGCTTTCCAGAATAGAACGGTACAGCGTCCATAGTACAAAGGATAGAGAGGTGCTCAGGACGAGTGTGTTTACAGAGTTGTTTTCATCTGCGCCAGTCAAGTTTCCGGTTACCAAGAATTGGATGAGGGTGTTGGGGATCCAGAGAACCATGGCATCAATGAGGTACGCACCCACGCGTTCCCAAAAGCCAGCATAGAGGACCGCGTCTGTTGTGGCAAAGGAAGAGGAAGCCGCATAAGATACGTTAAGGTCTTGATGTTCCATAATAGGGTTGGTTGTTTAGGTAATTTGTGTTTAAATATACCAATAAATTAATATGAGACAATAGGTTAAGTCTTGGTAAAATACAGGTGTAAGCCCGTCTGGAGGAAGTTTTGTTTTTGGCCTACTTTCCAGAAAATAGCCCAAAAACGACAAAGCCGATGCGGGTAAGGCATCGGCTTTGCGCTAAATAGAAAGAAGGTTTAAGCTTACATACCTTCTTTCTTGGTGGTGTCTTTGATGATGATGGCGTCTACGTTCTTGTTCCGGATGAGCTGGTTCAAGGCCGGCAGTTCTTTGGTGAACACTTGGTTCAGCTTCTGCAACTCCTTGTCAATCTCAGCGGTGATTTCCTTCTGGAATGCGTACTGTTGCTCCGTAGGCTTATAATCTCCCTGCGACGCCTGCGAGGCCACGTTGGCCAGGCGGTTATTCAGCTTGATAGGGTAGTTCAAAGGGTCCTGGCCCGAGCGGTTCTTGGTCTGGTACAAGGCTTCTTCTACCTCGGTCATGCGTTTGTTCAGGTCCTTGGCAGTGGCCAGCACGTCTTTCATGTCCTCACGTCCCTGGAACTTAGACGTCACGCTATTAATCTGCGTGCGGGCTTCGCGTATCTTGCTGATGGCGTCATTGGTCTCGGTGAGTTTGTCACGCACGGCTAATAAGAAATCAAATTGCGCCTTCAAGTCGGCCGGGGCGGTTTTACTGCGTGGGTCCTGAAGAATCTCAAAATCGGTTTCCTGTTTCTGCCCGTTCACGGTGAGGCGCGCGGTATAGGTGCCCGGAATGGCTCTCGGTCCCTGCGTGCCGCCTCCCCATAGAATCATCCCTTCAAACTTAGAGGCCTCTGGGTAGAGCATGTTCCAGACGAAGCGGTTCATGCCGTCTTTCACGTCCAGTTTAGAGGCGCGGTCTTTGGCGTTGCTGGCGTACTTCTTAATCAGCTTTCCGTCTTTCTGCAACAGCTCCAGCGTCACGGTAGTCGCCGAATCTGGTTTCTGCGCCAGGTAATAGTGAATCATGACCCCGCCCGGGTGGTTCTGGCCTTCCAGTTTAGGGTTGGCGTTGTTGCCTCCATTCATGCGGTAGCTCGGCATGGGCTTGTACAAATGCACTTTGCTAGAAGCCACGGTGCTGTTGAGCTGGTGCAGGGGCGTCAAGTCATCAATAATCCAGAAGCTTCTACCCTGAGTAGCGGCAATGAGGTTGTCGTTTTTAAGGGTCAAGTCAGTGATGGGCACAATGGGCAGGTTCATCTGGAAAGGTTGCCAGTTCTTGCCATCGTCAAACGAGACGTACATGCCATACTCCGTACCGGCGTACAGCAAGCCAGCGCGTTTAGGGTCTACGCGCACTACGCGGGTGAAATGGTTTTCATTAATGCCTTTGATGATTTTGGTCCAGGACTTTCCGTAGTCATCTGTCTTGTACAACAGCGGCTGGAAATCGCCTTTTTTGTACAGCGTGGCGGCAAAGTACATCACGCCTTTCTGGGTAGGATGCGGCTCCACGCTGTTCACCATGCTCCACTCGGGCAGGTTCTTAGGCGTTACGTTTTTCCAGGTCTTTCCGCCGTCACGGGTCACGTGCACTAGGCCGTCGTCAGAGCCCGTCCAAATTACGTTCTCCTCGGCGGGTGACTCCGCGGCCGCGAAGATGGTGCCGTAGTATTCCACGCTGGTGTTGTCCTTGGTGATAGGCCCACCCGACGGTCCTAATGTAGACTTCTCATTGCGCGTCAAATCCGGGCTGATGTCCTGCCAGCTTTGTCCCTCGTTGGTGGTCACGTGCACATGGTTAGACGTGGTGTACATCTTCTTGGGGTTGTGCGGCGAAAAGAAGATAGGGAAGTTCCACTGGAAGCGGTACTTCAAGTCCTCGGCGCCGTGGCCCATGGGGTTGTCTGGCCACACGTTGATGGTGCGCTCAAAGCCGGTGCTGTGGTCCACCCTGGATAAGAAGCCTCCGTAGTTGCCGCCGTACACAATCTCTGGGTTGGTAGGGTCTACCGCCAAGTGCGCACTTTCGGCGCCGGCGGTTTCCTGCCAGTCATGCATGCCAATGCTTCGGCCGGTGGTACGGTGGGCAATGCGCACGGTAGAATTATCCTGTTGCGCGCCGTAAATGCGGTACGGGAAGGCGTTGTCCGTCACTACGCGGTAAAACTGCCCGGTAGGCTGATTGTCCATGGTGCTCCAATTCTGCCCGCCGTCAAAGCTTACCTGCGCACCGCCGTCATCCGCTATAATCATGCGTTTGGGGTCCTCTGGGGCAATCCAGAGGTCATGGTGGTCACCGTGCGGGGCGTTGTAGCTTTTGAACGTGCGGCCACCGTCTGTGGAGTGGTGGTAGCTTACGTTCATCACGTACACGCCGTCTTCGTTTTTAGGGTCTGCGGTCACGCGGGTATAGTACCAGGCGCGCTGGCGCAGGTTTCGGTCATCGTTGAGTTTGGTCCAGTTCTGGCCACCGTCATCTGACCGGAACAGTCCGCCGTCCTCAGCTTCTACCATGGCCCACACGCGCTGGTTGTTCACTGGGGACACGGCTACCCCAATAATGCCCAAAGTACCTTTCGGTAAGCCGGTATTTTTGGAGAGTTCTTTCCAAGTGTCACCGCCGTCGGTGCTTTTCCAGATGCCAGAACCGGGGCCGCCCGAAGACAGGCTGTACGGCGTGCGTTGCATGCGCCAGGTGGTGGCGTACAGGTTGCGCGGATTCACCGGGTCAATGGTGAGGTCAAAGGCGCCTACTTCTTTGTTGACAAACAGCACGCGCTCCCAGTTCTTGCCGCCGTCCTTGGAGCGGTACACGCCGCGCTGTTCATTGGGCGCATAGATGTTGCCCAGCACGGCCGCGTAGACCAAGTCTGGGTTTTTAGGGTGGATGCGTACTCTTGGGATGTGCTTGGAATCCTTCAGCCCGATATGTTTCCAGGTAAGGCCGGCGTCTTCCGACTTCCACATGCCGAAGCCCGAGGACACGTTGCCACGTACCGTTTTCTCGCCTTCGCCCACGTAAATCACATTAGGGTCAGACTCGGCTACGGCCACCGCGCCAATAGAACCCCCGAAGAACTTGTCAGAGATGTTCTCCCAGCTGGAGCCTCCGTCTTTGGTGCGCCAAACGCCACCGCCCGTCGCCCCGAAGTAGAACAGATTAGGCTGGCCCGGCACGCCTACCGCTGTGCCTGAGCGCCCGCCCCGGTACGGCCCGATGGAGCGCCAGGTGAGGGCATTGTATAGTTTCTCATCAAAGCCTTCTTTGCTGGCTTTGGCCTTAGATGTTTTAGAGGTGGCAGGTTTCTGTTGCGCCTCGCTGGGCAAGGCCGGCAACAAGAGCAATCCGCCCAGCAACACGGGCACGGACTGACGCAGGAACCGCTGCGGGAAAGGGTTCTTCATGGGAGATTCTGGTTTGTTAGGTAGTGTATAGGATTGAGTGTCTGAAGCTAAGCAAAAAAGCCATTGCTTGGATAGATGGTGCGCGTTTTGGGCCTATTTTCTGGGGAAAGAGGCTGAAAATGGAGTGGTCTTTAAATTCCCCTCTTCTTATCCATATCCTTCAACAACCGCAGGGTCATGTATCCCAGGCCAATGGCCACTACTCCAATCACTGCCCACATCAACATCTTAGAACCTTGTGATTTGGGCTTCTCCTCTTTGAGCGAGGTGATTGCCTTGACGGTGACAACAGGCAGATTGGCTGGAATGCTGTCTTGAAAAAACTGCAAGTCGTAATTGGGCGCTGGTACATCCTCGTCTCCGTAGCGCAGTGTGTAAGTCTGGCTAGGTTGCAGCTGAGCCACAGCATAGCGGTTCAGTTGCAGGACCTGGATTGAGTCGATTTTAAGCGGCTGGTTGTCCTTGTTCTGGAGCTGAATGACCAGCCGCTCCACTTTCTGACGAGGCAGGTTGACTTGGGCGGGCGCGTTGGAATGCAAGGTAAAGGACTCATAAATCTCATGTGTTTGGTTGCGACGGCGGCGTTTCTTTTCTCGACGAGTCCCTCCTGTGCGTTTTCCTAGAATCACTTTGCCTTCGCGGTAATACAGCTGGGTCGCAGAGATGTAAAAGACCAACTGCTCTGGATACTCCGGCTGCCCGAAGTCTAGGCGCAGGTACGTGGTTTTATTAGAGCTGTCTTTGCGGGATAGGTGCTGAATGGGAATACGGGTATATTTGCCAGCCTCAGAATAGGTGTCATAGTAGCCCGCTTTTAGAATGTTGAGCGGTGCGCTGGCAGAGTCGTTGAGCTGTAGCCTGAAGTAGCGGTACTTGCTCAGCGGGAAGTCCAGCAACTTGACCTCGGCGGTCTGCTTTTCATTCCGGATGGCATAGAGTACGTCCTGCTCTTTGAGCACGTACCAGTCCTGCTGGTTGTCGCTGCCGCTCAGGGCCACCGTTTTCCGGACTTCGGCGTTGCCGATGAGCAGGCTGATGTTGTTGATGCTCCGTTGTTCTGGATTATGGATGAGCAGTTCAGAAAGGCCGCCGGGCTGGCGAGTGTAGCGCAGAACCTGGTAGGGTTTGAAAAGGGTCCGGTACTGCACCGGCTGTTCGGTCTGCAACAGGTAGGGCACTTCTTTTCCATCGGCGCTATACAGGCGCAAATCTTCCAAACCCGCTTGCAAACGCCCGGTCACCGAAGCGGGCAACAGCACCCGGTGCCATCCTTGCGTAGACACAGGCGACAAGGTCGCCTTCCAGCCGAAATCCTGGGCTCGCGCAGACATCCAACCCAGCAAAAAGGCCAGAAGAAACAGGCTACGCTTCTGGAGAATGAGAGGAAGAATCAGGCGTTTGGGCATCATCTACAAGAATGAGGTTTTTGAGTTTTTGGTACATAAAGGACACCACTAGCAGGATGACGCCTAGACAAATGAAGGCCGCAATCTTCCCGCCTTCCGAGATGCCCCTGATGTCAAACAGGAACAGTTTCACCAAGGTCAGGAAGAACAGGGAAAGCGAGATAATGCGCAGGGTTTTCAGCTTTTTGGACATACCCACTGCCATCAAGATAAAGGAAGCCACGCCCCAGAGAATAGGGAAGCCAATCTTTTGGATATGTTGTTGGAGGGCGTAAAGGCCGGTTTTGGCCTCGAAGAAGAGTATCATCCACCAATGCTCCAGCTCAGCGGAGGCTAAAAACACCGCCACAAAGCTCACCAGCCATAAGCCAATCTTGCCTAACCTCCTGTGCAATCCCACCATCCTTTGCAGCAGACGCACCATAGCCACCAGCAGCACCAGAATCAGCAGAAATGGCAGATAGTGCAGCAGGAAGGAGGCCATCGTTTCGCCTTGTCCTAACAGATACGCGTTGCGGGTTTCTATGGTAGTGGGGTGCAGGATAACCAGATAGGAGAGGATGGCCGCCAGTGAAAACGCCAAAGCGCCCCATTGGTACACAGGGTTGCCGCGGCGCTGTCCCCACCAGACCAAGCCCAGCAGGTATAGGTAATGGAACAAGCCAAAGACCAGCGTCTGGGCGTTTCCGGTTAAAGAAGAATAGCTGAGCTGGTGGTCCAGTTCCAGTACCAGCACCAGGTACAAGCAAATGACCAACGCCGTGCCTACCAGTTGCCGGTACCGGTGCCAGAACCTAGATTGTTGTGCGTTGACTTCCTCTTTGCCCAACAGCCACCAGGTGCCCGCCAATCCGACCACGGCCACCTCGCCCGTGATAAACAGTTTGTTGATAAGCGGCGACAATTGCGTTCTGGTGATGGTATAGCCCATCCAGTCCATGGCCAGGCTCACCACCATCAAACCCAGCACCAGCACCGATGCTGATTTGAGCAGTTGAATGCCCGACCGCTGGAACAACCATAACAGCAGAACTGCCTCCAAAGCCCAGAACAGCGTGATGTAATTACCCTCCAATTGCACCGGTGCCGTCAAACTCACAAAGGTGAGCACCAGGCCAATGAGCAGATACACCAGGTTTCGGTCCACCTGCTGGCGGCGGTACAAGGCAAACGCGAAGACAAAGTTGAACACCGCCAACAGGATGGTGAAGAGTCCCTGGTACTGCCCCCGACCCAGGTAGGTCAAAATGTACATGCCCGCTGCGTAATACAAGAAGCTGTTGCTGAGCAAGACTAGAATCTCGGGGGCGGTGAAGCGCCTGCTTTCTTTGAGGTTGTAGACCATGTTCATCAGGAAGAACACCAGGTAAAAGAGCGTCGCGAAGAGCAAGGCACCGGCTAGTGGAGCGTTGGGCACCGAGACCACCTGGGTGCCCAGCCAGCCGCCGTACAGAATGATGGTGAAAACGTAGGCGATGAGGTTGAGCAGGTTCCATTTCTTAAAATACGCCAGCACCAGAATGCCCACGTTCAAGACCAGGATGAAACTGAAGAGCACCACGTAGTTGCCTTCGCCGGTGCTGAGCATGAACGGACTGCCAAACCCACCAATCAAGGCCAGCACCGCCAGTTCAATCCTGTCATAGGCAATGGACAGGAGAATGGTAAACCCCGTGATGGCCACCATTAAAAGAAACGCCGCCGTCTGACTGAACAGCTGATACTCATGAAAGGCAATGGCGATGGTGAAATACAGAATGGCCATGCCGCCTCCCACCAGCACAGAACTGAATGCCTTGTACTCCACCCGCAATCTATGGGCTACGGCAATCAGGGCACCACCAGCCAGCAGACCAATGGCTACGCGGCCTATCTCATTTATCCAGTCCTGGTCAATGGCATACTTCACAAAGAACCCGATGCCCAGCACCAGAATGGCAATCCCCAACTTGTTGATGAGGTTCTCCCCAATGAATTTCTCCCAGTCCAGGTTCTCCGTGAAAGAGGAAAAGATGTTTCTGCGCGATGGTTTCTCATCTTCCACCGGAGTGAAAGCCGCCGTGGCGGTACGTTCAGGGATGTAGGGCTCAAGCACCGGCGGCTTGGGCGCTGGTCTGGAAGGCGGCGGAGGTAAAGGTACTGGCGCAGGAATCGGTTCTTGAACTGGGGTGCTAGTAGAAGCGGTGTCTCGTTGAGCGGCCAGGGCAGCAGCGTCCCGAGGAGGTGCCGAGGGTCGTTGGGCTTGCTGTTCTCTTAGATGACGTACCTCGTCATGCAGTCTTTCAAGCGTGTGGCTTTGCTGCTCCAACCGTTTCAGTAAACGGCTGCCAGTCACTATCAGCAGTACCAGTAACGTCAGAAGCAACGCAATTTCCATAGGAGCCCATCACATATATTAGATTCTATATTACGACTTTATCTTGTAAAAGCGTGAAGGGAGCCGAGTGCAATGGGTTGGAAACGCTATAGCAATCCGTTTTTGGGCTGTTTTCTCGAAAATAGGCCAAAAACGGATGTACAGTGTCTGGAACCTTTAGGCACAAAAAAGCCCCACTGCTGGCAGTGAGGCTTTTCTAATTAGAGAACGCAGGGATGCTTAGCCGTTGGCTTGGGCGTAGCGCTTGTTCACTTCGTCCCAGTTGATGAGGTTGAAGAACGCTGAGATGTACTCTGGTCTGCGGTTCTGGTATTTCAGGTAATAGGCGTGCTCCCAAACGTCCAATCCTAAAATTGGCAATCCGCCGCAGGTGTCAACGCCTTCCATTAAAGGGTTGTCCTGGTTGGCGGTAGAGCAGATTTGCACCCCGCCTCCTTCTACGGCACACAGCCAGGCCCAGCCAGACCCGAAACGGGTAGTAGCGGCCTTGGTGAATTCTTCTTTGAACGCATCATATGATCCGAAGGCTTTGTCAATCGCCTCAGCCACCGGACCGGTTGGGTTGCCACCTCCGTTCGGGCTCAAGATGGTCCAGAACAGGTTGTGATTGTAATAACCGCCGCCGTTGTTTCTAATGGCTGGGGTTTTAATTGCATCGCGCAGCAACTCCTCAATGGTCTGACCTTCTTTGTCAGTGCCCTGGATGGCGTTGTTCAGGTTGGTAGTGTACGCTTGGTGGTGCTTGGTATGGTGGATTTCCATGGTCTGACGGTCAATGTGCGGTTCAAGCGCATCGTACGCATACGGAAGTGGCGGAAGTTCAAATGGCATAGTTTTATAGGTTAAGGTTGTACAATAAATGATGTCTGTATAGACATACGGACTGCGCCAAAGTTAATCTAAATTCTTTTCGCTCTAAAGAAATCAGACATCAGCTGACTGCATTCATTGGCCAGGATGCCGGCCACCAGTTCGGTCTTAGGGTGCAAAAGGTTCACGCCCAATCTGCGGTAGCCGCGTTTTTCATCTGCAGCGGCATAGACTACCCGCTTGAGCTGCGACCAGTAGCTGGCGCCGGCGCACATCACGCAAGGCTCTACGGTCACATACAAGGTGCAGTCATGAAGGTACTTGTTGCCCAGGTGATTGGCGGCGGCGGTAAAGGCCAGCATCTCGGCGTGGGCGGTGACGTCGTTGAGCTTTTCGGTCTGGTTATAGGCGCGGGCTATGATTTTGTTCTGGCAGACAATAACGGCGCCAATGGGGATTTCGCCCTCTTCTAAAGCATACTGGGCCTGTTTGTAGGCCTCGCGCATGAAATGTTCGTCTGAGTGTACACTAAGCACGGCTGGGTTGGGTTAAATGAAAACGGGTAGCTCTTTTTACCGCTACCCGTTCTGCTATGTTACAAAAGCGTTTTCGGCCTGTTTTCTGGGAAAAAGGCTAAAAACGGAAAAATCTACTTGACTTGGGCGCTGGCCATCACGGCTTTGGCGGTCTCCTGCCACTGCGGCTGCAGCTGCGCCGGGGCATTGAAGCTGAAGATGAGCATCTGGTCTTTGAGGAAGGTGTATTGGATGATGGTGTACTTTCTCACCGGGGCCAATTGCTGGGTCTTGCGCTCATCTTTGACGGTAGAGACAAACTCAAACACTAGAAAGTCGCGGCCGTTGATTTTTTGATTCTCCTCTTTGATGAATTTCACTTCAGAGAACATGCGCTGGATGGACGCCTTATAAAAAGCCTGCATCATTTTCACATCTCCCTCTGGAAAGGTACTTGGGCGCTGGTTTACGCTGATGTCAATCTGGCCGTCTGGGCTGGTGAACACGGCCAGGGGCTTGCGGGCCGCCGGGTATTCGCGGGCAATGCCGTCATCAGGCATCACCGCAAAGGTCTCCGGGATGGAGAGGCTCACGTCTTTGGTAATAGCAATCTTTTTCAGCTTGGGTCCGGCGAAGGCCAGTAAAAACGGAAGGATAAGGGCTATAAGGTATTTTCTGTTCATGTTCTTTTATAAGGATGTGGTTGCCACGCTGGCAAAAGCAAATACCGGGCCGGTAAGTTCCAGAAGTAGGCAGGGCAAAGGTAGGGGAGAAAAGAGGAGCTTTTCAAATGAAGGCAGGGCAGAGAAAAAGCCCGGCTAAAATAACCGGGCTTTTGCCATGTTTGAAGAAAGCTTTAATAATTCAAACAAGGAAGGTTTAGGGTCTGAGGGGGAGTCCGCTAAACCTTATGAGAACATTCATGTTCTACTATGTAAAGAAAGAATTTTTTTGAGAATAATAACAGCAGGCCGCCAGATTATTTCATTTTTTCTAAAAGAAATATCGTTTGCCAAAGAAGAATTAAGAAAAAGCCAAGTCTGGACGGTGGTATCTCAGGGATATGTGACCATTCTGTATTTTCCTTTGAATCTTAGGTAATAGTGCCTAATTTTGCCACCTAATTTGCTTTATTATGGAACCGACAGCAACTGCGCTATATGTACCGGGCGATTTCCTGCCCATCGTGATTCAGTTCGCGGCCGCTCTGGGCTTTGTGGTTTTCGCCATGGTGGTGACGCACCTCATTGGCCCTAAGCGCCACAGCAAGGTAAAAGACGCTTCTTGGGAGTGTGGTATTGAGTCCAAAGGTGATGCCCGGGCTCCTATCTCCATCAAATATTTCCTGATTGCCATCCTGTTTGTACTTTTTGACGTGGAGGTCATCTTCCTGTATCCTTGGGCGGTGAACTTCAGGGCGCTGGGCGTGGACGGTTTTGTGTGGATGCTGGTGTTTATGGGATTACTTTTGACCGGCTTCTTCTATGTATTGAAGAAGGGCGTCCTTAAGTGGGAATAGAATTGCATTTTACCGCCGCCGGCAACAAACTATTATAAGCTTACAGGTGTTCTAGAGGACAGGCGTTTTTGGCCTCTTTTCCAGAAAACAAAGCGAAAACAACAATGAGCGATAACAAAAGCGATATTACCTTGGTGAATGCCCCTGAGGGCATTGAAGGTGCCGGTTTCTTTGCCACCTCTATTGAGAAGGTGGTAGGCATGGCCCGCAAGCACTCTTTATGGCCTTTGCCGTTTGCTACGTCTTGCTGCGGTATTGAGTACATGGCCACCATGGGTTCTCATTATGATATTTCCCGTTTCGGGTCTGAGCGTCCCAGCTTCTCGCCGCGTCAGGCAGACTTGCTGATGGTGATGGGCACCATTGCCAAGAAGATGGCGCCGGTGGTAAAGCAGGTGTATGAGCAGATGGCCGAACCACGTTGGGTGATTGCCGTGGGCGCCTGCGCCAGCAGCGGTGGTATCTTTGACTCTTACAGCGTATTGCAGGGCATTGACCGTGTGGTACCGGTAGACGTGTACGTGCCGGGCTGCCCGCCGCGCCCAGAGCAGATTCTGGATGGCTTGATGCGTATTCAGGATTTGGCTGAGAATGAGTCCCTGCGCCGCCGTAACTCACCAGAATATCAAGCATTACTAGCTTCTTACAACATTAAATAGGCATGTCCGAACTTACCAACGAACTCCTCATCCAGAAGCTTCAAGAGAAGTTTGGGGACCAGGTGTTTGATATCCAGGAGCCGTACGGTCTGGTCACTGTGACCACCACCCGTGAAAACATCATCCCCATCCTGCAGGCCTTGTATGATGATGAGATGATGCAGTTCCAGTTCCTCACCACCATGTGCGGAATCCATTACCCAGACAACAAGGGCCAGGAACTAGGCGTGATATACCACGTGCACAGCCTGGTGCACAATGTGCGCCTTCGCATCAAAATCTTCTTCTCTGAGGATGATGCCGTGGTGCCTACCGCTACCAACCTATACGCCACCGCTAACTGGATGGAGCGTGAGACCTGGGATTTTTACGGTATCCGGTTTGAGGGCCACCCTAACCTCATCCGCATTCTGAATGTGGAGGAGATGGAGGTGTTTCCCATGCGCAAGGAGTTCCCGCTAGAGGATCAAACCCGCGAAGACAAGATTAATACCTTCTTCGGAAGATAATAGAAGGCCGGACCGGTGACTGCGTACAAACGTGGTCATCGGTCTGGCCGCATACCCTAACAGCCATCATGGAGTTAGACAAAGCAACCACAGGAACAACAGAGTTAAACACCACAGACACCTTTGTACAGGAGTTAACCACTCTTAACCTAGGTCCTACACACCCGGCTACGCACGGCATCTTCCAGAACATTCTACAGATGAATGGCGAGAAGATTGTCTCGGGCGTGCCTACCATTGGCTACATTCACCGGGCCTTTGAGAAGATTGCCGAGCGTAGAGCGTTCTATCAAATCACCCCGCTCACTGACCGCATGAACTACTGCTCCTCACCCATCAATAACATGGGCTGGTGGATGACGGTAGAGAAGCTGTTGGGCGTGACCGTACCTAAGCGCGCCGAATACATTAGAGTGATTGTGATGGAGCTGGCCCGTATTGCGGACCACTTGATCTGTAACTCTATTCTGGGTGTGGACACGGGCGCCTTCTCGGGCTTCTTGTACGTGTTCCAGGAGCGTGAGAAAATCTATGAGATCTATGAGGAGATCTGCGGTGCCCGCTTGACTACCAACATGGGTAGAATTGGCGGCATGGAGCGTGACCTTTCTCCGTTAGCCATTGAAAAAATAAGAAAGTTCTTAGCTGAGTTCCCAGCCGTAATGCGTGAGTTTGAGACCATGTTCAACCGCAACCGCATCTTTGTGGACCGTGTGGAAGGCGTGGGCCCCATCACCGCGGAGCGTGCCTTGAACTACGGTTTCACAGGTCCTAACCTGCGGGCCGCCGGCGTGGACTATGACGTGCGCGTCATGAATCCTTACTCTTCTTACCAAGACTTCGATTTCGAGATTCCGGTAGGTACCAAGGGTGACACCTATGACCGCTTCATGGTGCGTAACGAAGAAATCTGGCAGAGCTTGCGCATCATTCAGCAGGCGGTTGACAACCTTCCAGAGGGACCGTTCCACGCAGACGCGCCAGAGTTTTTCTTGCCGCCAAAGCAAGAGGTGTACCGCAACATGGAAGCCTTGATTTACCACTTCAAAATAGTGATGGGCGAGATTGACGCACCAGTAGGTGAGGTCTACCATGCAGTAGAGGGCGGTAACGGTGAGTTAGGCTTCTACCTGGTGTCTGACGGAGGCCGCACACCATACCGTTTGCACTTCAGAAGACCTTGCTTTATCTATTACCAGGCCTACCCAGAAATGGTAGTAGGCACGCAGTTGTCAGATGCCATTGTGATCCTTTCTTCTATGAATGTGATTGCCGGTGAGCTAGACGCCTAAGCGGTTCTTATAACAGAAACATTTTCCCAAGCTTGCTGTGAGGCGGCTTTATATCGACCATTGACCAAATGGATCAAACAGTAGAAAAAAAAGAAGTACAGTTCTCTGAAGGGGCGATGGCCGAGATTCGGCGCTACCTGTCCCATTACCCAGCAGACCGTCAGAAGTCTGCGTTACTGCCTATTCTGCACATTGCGCAGGCCGAGTTTGGCGGCTGGGTAAGCCCAGAGGCAATGGACAAAGTAGCGGAGATCCTCAACATCCAGCCTATTGAGGTGTATGAGGTGGCTACCTTCTATACTATGTTCAACCTGAAGCCGGTAGGCAAGCACGTGTTGGAGGTTTGCCGCACAGGGCCTTGCATGCTTCGTGGCTCAGATGACCTGATCATGCACTTGGAGAACAAGCTGGGTTGCAGAGTAGGAGAGACCAGCGCAGACGGAAACTTCACCTTGAAGACCGTGGAGTGCCTTGCCTCTTGCGGTACCGGCCCAATGTTGCAGGTGAGAGAGCAGTATTATGAGAACTTGGATGCAGCCAGCGCAGACCAGCTGCTGGAGGACCTGAAAGCTTCAACGGTGAAGAAACCATGGGAAGAAAATTATTAACTGAACATATCAACGTTGAAGGAATTGAAACCTTTGACGTGTACCGCAAGCACGGCGGCTACGCCTCTGTAGAGAAAGCATTGAAGACCATGACCCCAGAGGAAGTGGTGGAAGAGGTGAAAACCTCTGGCTTGAGAGGCCGCGGTGGCGCTGGTTTCCCGACGGGGATGAAGTGGAGTTTTTTGGCCAAGCCAGAAGGCAAGCCGCGTTATTTGGTGTGCAACGCAGATGAGTCTGAGCCGGGCACGTTCAAGGACCGCTATCTGATGGAAAAACTGCCGCACCTTTTGGTGGAAGGCATGATTACCTCTAGCTACGCCTTGGGTTGCCGCACCTCTTACATCTACATACGCGGGGAGTTAATGTACATCCTGCGCATTTTGGAGAAAGCCATCGCGGAAGCCTATGCCAACGGGTTCTTAGGTGAGAATATCTTAGGAAGCGGTTACTCTCTTGATTTGCACGTGCACCCAGGCGGCGGCGCATACATCTGCGGAGAAGAGACTGCTTTACTTGAGTCTTTGGAAGGCAAACGCGGAAACCCGCGTAACAAACCACCTTTTCCAGCGGTGTGGGGTCTTTACGGCTCGCCAACAGTGGTGAACAACGTGGAGTCCATTGCCACTGTTCCCTGGATTGTAAACAACACTGCCGCTGAATATGCCAAGATTGGCGTAGGGCGCAGCACCGGTACCAAATTGATCTCCGCTGGTGGTAACATCAACAAGCCAGGCGTCTATGAGATTGAAATGGGCATCACAGTAGAGGAATTCATCTACTCAGAGGAGTACTGCGGTGGCATCTGGAAAGGCCGTGACATGAAAGCGGTCATTGCTGGTGGTTCTTCGGTTCCAATTCTGCCAAAGGATCTGATTTTGAAAACTGCCGCTGGCGAGGATAGATTGATGACCTATGAGTCTTTGTCTGACGGAGGTTTTGCCACGGGTACCATGTTGGGCTCTGGCGGCTTCTTCGTGATGGATGACCAGACTTGTATTGTAAGACATACCTGGACCTTGGCCCGCTTCTATCACCACGAATCTTGCGGCCAGTGTAGCCCATGCCGTGAAGGAACCGGTTGGTTAGAGAAAGTCTTGCACCGCATTGAGTACGGCCATGGCCACATGCATGACATTGACTTGCTGGTGAGCGTTGCCAAGCAGATTGAAGGAAACACCATCTGTCCACTAGGTGATGCTGCGGCATGGCCAGTAGCGGCGGCGGTGCGTCACTTCAGAGAGGAGTTTGAGTGGCACGTGAAACACCCAGAGCAGGCAACTTCTCCGGGCGCGGTGTTTAATAAAAACGCTTCGGTGTTAGCCTAATAAGATTTCGTTTTTAGCCTGTTTTCTAGAAAAGAGGCTAAAAACGAGCAATAGATTAAATAGCCATTTGCTGATGTTCACCAACAAGTGACAACCAGCAATCAACAATATATTGAAATGGTAAAGATAACTTTTGATGGCATAGAGGTGGAGGTAGAAGAAGGAACTACCATCCTCAACGCGGCCCGTAAAATCGGCGGCGAGGTGGTTCCTCCGGCCATGTGCTATTATACTCCTTTAAAAGGAAGCGGCGGAAAGTGCCGGGCTTGCCTGGTGAAGGTGGCGGCTGGTTCTGTCAAAGACCCGCGCCCTATGCCTAAGCTGGTGGCTTCCTGCATTACCCCAGTACAAGACGGCATGGTGGTGGAGAACACTACCAACCCAGACGTACTGGCCGCCCGCAAAGGCGTGGTAGAAATGCTGTTGATCAACCACCCCCTGGATTGCCCTATCTGCGACCAGGCCGGGGAGTGCGACTTGCAGAACTTTGCCTATGAGCACGGTACTTCTGGTACCCGCTATGAGGAAGAGCGCCGCACCTTTGACAAAATTGACATCGGGCCGTTGATCCAATTGCACATGACGCGTTGCATTCTGTGCTACCGTTGCGTGTACACCGCTGACCAGATTACTGAGAAGCGCGTGCATGGTGTATTGGGTCGTGGCGATGCCGCCGAGATTGGTACCTACATTGAGAATGTGATTGACAACGAGTTCTCTGGCAACGTGATTGACGTGTGCCCGGTAGGCGCCTTGACCGATAAGACCTTCCGTTTCAAAAACCGTGTATGGTTCACCAAGCCTCTAGATGCGCACCGTGACTGCCCTAAATGCTCTGGTAAAGTTGTGTTGTGGATGCGCGGGAATGATGTGTTGCGCGTGACCGGTCGCAAAGACCAGTACGGCGAAGTGCAGGAGTTCATCTGTAATGAGTGCCGCTTTGACCACAAAGACCCGCAGGATTGGACCATTGAAGGACCGCGTCACATTGACCAACGTTCTGTCATTGCCACCAACCACTATGAGTTGCCGGTATTGAACGTTCCAGTGGTGCCTAACTTGCCAGGATCTACCGAAGAAGATTTAAAAAGCACGCCTTTTAACCTAGGAAGACAAGTATAATGGAGTCAACCGTATTTTTGGTAAAAGCCCTCATCATCCTGGCGGTGTTTGGGGTCACTTTATTAATTGCCACTTACTCTACCTACGCTGAGCGCAAGGTGGCTGCCTTCATCCAGGACAGGATTGGGCCAAACCGGGCGGGTCCGCTAGGTTTGTTTCAGCCGTTGGCAGATGCGGTGAAGCTTTTCTTTAAAGAAGAGTTTGTGCCGGCCAATGCCAATAAGTTCTTGTTCATCCTGGGGCCGTCTCTGTCTATGCTGACAGCGTGTATGGCCAGCGCGGTGATTCCGTTTGGCGGCAGTATTCTCATTGACGGTCAGTACATCAACGTGCAGGCCATTGAAGTAAACATTGGTATCCTGTACATCTTTGGCGTTGTGGCCTTGGGCGTGTACGGTATCATGATTGGTGGCTGGGCGTCTAACAACAAGTTCTCTTTGTTGGGAGCTATTAGAGCGGCCTCGCAGAACATCAGCTATGAGCTGGCCATGGGTATGTCTATCATTGCTCTTTTGCTAGTGACGTCTACCTTGTCTTTGGGCGAGATGGCGCGTCAGCAGGGGGAGCCTTTGTTTGGCATCTCGGGTATGAACTGGAACATCTTCTATCAGCCGCTGGGCTTCCTGATTTTCATCATATGTGCGTTTGCAGAGACTAACCGCGTACCGTTTGACTTACCTGAGTGCGAGACCGAGCTGATTGGCGGGTACCACACCGAGTATAGCTCCATGGGGATGGGCTTGTACCTGTTTGCCGAGTATGTGAACATCTTTGTGGCTTCGGCTGTGATGGCGACGCTTTACTTTGGCGGCTACAACTTCCCGTTCATGTATGACATGGGCTTGCCGCACAATATTGTGACTTTGCTGGGAACGGTGGCGTTGTTTGGTAAGATTTTCTTCTTCATCTTCTTCTTCATGTGGGTGCGCTGGACCTTGCCGCGCTTTAGATATGACCAGTTGATGAACCTTGGCTGGAAAATCTTGATTCCGTTGTCCATTGCCAACGTGATTGTGACTGCGGCCATTATTTTGTTCAAGCAAGAGTACTTCCAATAAGAAGCAATTGCCGTGAGTTGTAAGGCTCTCTGTTTAGAAAAGCCTTACCCACTATTTAAAGACTAGAATGATATGCAATCATTAAGTAATAGAGCAAAGAAGCTGGAAAAGAAACCGATGAACTTCTCCGAGAGAATGTATCTGCCGGCTATTTTTCAGGGCTTGACCATTACCATGCGTCACTTCTTCAAGAAGAAGGCGACCATCAGCTATCCTGAGCAGACCCGCCCGATGAGTGCGGTTTGGCGGGGCTTGCACGTGTTAAAGCGGGATGAGAAGGGAAGAGAGCGCTGCACGGCCTGCGGTCTGTGCGCCGTGGCTTGCCCAGCCGAGGCCATTACCATGGTAGCCGGTGAGCGCAAGCGTGGGGAAGAGGGCTTGTACCGTGAGGAGAAATACGCAGTGAGCTATGAGATTAACATGTTGCGTTGCATTTTCTGCGGCCTGTGTGAAGAAGCCTGCCCTAAGGCGGCCATCTTCCTGCAGAACGACAAGACGGCCCCGGCCCGCTATGAGCGTGATGAGTTCATCTACGGTAAAGACCGTTTAGTGGAGCCTATGCCTGCTACAGGAAACAACCAATAACCCAAGCACCAGACGCATCTAATCATCTATAAAATGACTGGAAATTTATTCTTCTTCTTAGCCTTCTTGACCTTGTTCGCGGGAATTGGTGTGGTAGTGTCTAAGAACCCCGTGTACAGTATTCTGTTCATGATTTTGACCTTCTTCGCTTTAACAGGCCATTACATCTTGTTGAATGCTCAGTTTGTGGCCGCCGTGAACTTCATCGTGTACATGGGCGCCATCATGGTGTTGTTCCTGTTTGTGATCATGTTCCTGAACATGCGTGAAGACACCGAAGAGCACAAGTCTAACCTGAGTAAGTTTGCCGCCGCCATTGCCGGAGGAATCCTGTTGGTGATTATGATTGCCGCCTTGAAAGACGTGAGCACCGGTGGGTACGCCACAGACTTCAACTCGCAGGTAGGTTTAGTGGAGAACTTGGGCAAGGTATTGTTCAGAGACTACTTATTGCCGTTTGAGCTGGCGTCTGTGTTATTCCTGGCCGCTATGGCAGGAGCCGTGATGCTGGGCAAGCGCGAACCAGGCGAGCAGAATAGATTCTAAGGCTTTTCAAGAGCCTCTTAAAGGACAGCTGTGCATGTTGTCCTTTTTTCTTGTCTAACCGTCGCTTCGTTTTAGGCCTGGTTTTCAGAAATCAAGCCAAAAACGCCAAGTACAATCGACAGAAGCAGATTGCAGGCACCTAGCAAGTAGGCGCCTTTTAATGTGGATTTACCAAAAAATGGGAATAACTTTGGCCGCCGTTCACGCGCCCGGGCAAGGCAATTCCTGCGAATACAAAAACCATGAATGAGATACCTGAGGTAATCAGAACCATCCCGTTGAACTACTACCTGTTCTTCAGTACTATGCTGTTCTGTATTGGGGTTACGGGCGTATTGGTTCGTCGTAATGCCATCATCATCTTTATGTGCATTGAGTTGATGCTGAACTCTGTGAACTTGTTGCTCACGGCTTTCTCAGCGTACCGCTCAGACCCGCACGGACAGATTTTTGTGTTCTTCATCATGGCAGTTGCCGCCGCCGAAGTGGCTGTGGGTCTTGCCATCATTGTGATGATTTACCGCAACCTGCGCACCACAGACATACATTTCCTGAACAAATTGAAGTGGTAGACAGACGTGTAGTCTCTGCCTGAATCTGTTAAGCATACCGTTTCATATACGCTTTACCAAATGCAAGAATTTATTTTGCCGGCAAACAATTCTGAGATGCGTCTCATTACGTTGCTGATTCCGCTCCTGCCGTTCATCGGGTTTCTGATTAACGGGCTAGGCAACCGGAAATTGCCGAAAGGGCTGGCGGGACTCATTGGCTGTGCCTCTGTCCTGGGCTCGTTCCTGCTGTCTTTGTACCTGTTCTTCGGGTTTGAGGGATACGGCAACCGTCCGTACACCACGCAAATCTTTGACTGGATTAACGTCGCCAACCTGCAGATTCCGTTCGCCTTCCAGATTGACCAGTTGTCGCTGGTGATGCTGTTGTTGGTGACGGGCGTGGGTTCTGTGATTCATATCTACTCAGCGGGCTACATGAGCCATGATGAGAACTTCGGTAAATTCTTCTCCTTCCTCAACCTGTTTGTGTTCTCCATGCTCCTTTTAGTGATGGGTTCTAACTACGTGATGATGTTTGTGGGTTGGGAAGGCGTGGGTCTTTGCTCGTACCTGCTCATCGGGTTCTGGAACAAGGTAACGCCATATAACAATGCTGCTAAGAAAGCCTTCATCATCAACCGCATTGGTGACTTAGGCTTCTTGCTGGGAATCTTCTTAATCTTTATCACCTATGGTAGCGTGAGCTACGGCGAGGTGTTCAACCAAGCCTCACAGCTGAACCAGGTTAACGATGGCGTAGTGATTGCCATTACCTTGTTGCTGTTTGTGGGTGCCATGGGTAAATCTGCCCAGTTGCCGCTTTACACGTGGTTACCAGACGCGATGGCCGGTCCAACCCCGGTATCTGCCTTGATTCACGCCGCTACTATGGTGACGGCGGGTATCTATATGGTGATTCGCTCCAACGTGCTCTATACCTTGGCACCGGACACGCTTGAGTTCGTGGCCATCATTGGTTTGGCTACGGCTTTGTTTGCCGCTACCATTGGCTTGTTCCAAAACGACATCAAAAAAGTATTGGCGTACTCTACCGTGAGTCAGCTGGGGTATATGTTCCTGGCGCTTGGCGTGATGGCGTATTCATCCTCTCTGTTCCACGTATTGACGCACGCCTTCTTCAAAGCCCTTCTATTCTTGGGCGCGGGTAGCGTGATTCACGCTATGTCTGGCGAGCAGGATTTGCGCAGAATGGGCGGCCTGAAAAAAGTATTGCCTATCACCTTCCTGACATTCTTAATCGGGACGCTGGCCATTTCTGGTATTCCACCGTTTGCCGGTTTCTTTTCTAAAGACGAGTTGTTGGCGCACGTGTTTGTGCACAGCAAAGTGATGTGGACCTTTGGTCTGTTGACCTCGTTCATGACGGCCTTCTACATGTTCAGACTGTTGTATCTGGCTTTCTTCGGGGAGTTCAGAGGCACCGAAGAACAGCGCAAGCATTTGCACGAGTCACCAGCCGTGATGACCATTCCATTGATTATCCTGGCCATCCTTTCCACCATTGGTGGATTCATGGGCTTGCCGGCGGTATTCAGCCAGAACCACATGCTGGGTAACTTCCTATCACCAATCTATGAGCTGGCCAGAAGAGCCGTGCCAAGTGCGTTTGAAGCACCACACCTTTCGCATGAGACAGAATACATGTTGATGGGCGTTTCTGTGGCTGTGGCAGTAGTCGCCATCATCTTGGCTTATGTCATCTATGGCAAAAAGAAATCTGTTCCTGCTGAGGAAGGCGCCGCTTTGTCTCCTTTGCACAAGCTGGTGTACAACAAGTACTACGTGGACGAGCTGTATGACGCTATCCTAGTGAAACCAGTCATGGCCATGTCTACGGGCCTACACCGTTTCGTGGAGAAGGGCATCATTGACCCTATCGTGAACGGTTTCGGGAAAGCTACTTTGGGTGGCGGACGCACCTTGCGCTTTGTACAGAGCGGAGCCACCGGTTCTTACATTCTGATGATGGTGCTGGGCATCGCGTTAATTTTATTGCTGA
The DNA here is from genome assembly GCF_001577755.1 of Rufibacter sp. DG15C. Taxonomy (NCBI): domain Bacteria; kingdom Pseudomonadati; phylum Bacteroidota; class Cytophagia; order Cytophagales; family Hymenobacteraceae; genus Rufibacter; species Rufibacter sp. DG15C. Next base: position 901,121 of record NZ_CP010776.1, on the reverse strand, counting down.
ACTTTATTATCTGATAGGCCACACATGTTAACCGCATTATTAATCTTATGGCCTGCTGTGGCCGCACTGCTGGTACTGTTGGTAAAAGGACAGGGAGCCAAGAAAGTAGCATTTGGCGCAGCCTTGGTAGAATTGCTTTTGGGAATCTGGGCATGGGTTGGTTTTAACCCGGCAGACAGCTCAGCCCAGTATTTAATTAACCTTCCGTGGATTGAATCTGCGGGCATTGTGTTTAAAGTAGGCATGGACGGCATCAGCTTACTGCTGGTGTTGCTGACGGTATTCTTATTGCCGTTGATTATCCTGTCCACCTTCAAACACAACTATGAGCGTCCGTCGTCTTTCTATGCCTTGATTCTGTTTATGCAGACCGGTTTGATTGGTGTGTTCACGGCGCTGGATGCCTTCTTGTTCTACTTCTTCTGGGAGGTAGCCTTGATTCCAATCTACTTCATTGCCGGCCTTTGGGGCGGTGAGAACAGAATTAGAGTGACGTTCAAGTTCTTCTTGTACACAGTCTTCGGTTCGTTGTTCATGCTGGCCGCGTTTGTGTATCTGTACTTCCAGACGCCAGGCACGCATACGTCTGAACTTTCGGCTTTCTACCAACTGGTGTTGGATGCGGGTACGCAGAGCTGGCTGTTCTGGTTCTTGTTCATTGCCTTCGCTATTAAAATGCCGGTGTTCCCGTTCCATACCTGGCAACCAGACACGTACGCCGAGGCTCCGACCGCCGGCACCATGTTGCTGTCTGGTATCATGCTGAAGATGGGTATCTATGGCGTCCTGCGCTGGTTGTTGCCAGTGGTGCCCTTGGGTGTTAGCCAGTGGGCTACGGTGGCCATCGTCCTGTCTATTATCGGGATTGTGTACGGAGCCATCATCGCCATCCGGCAGCATGACATGAAGCGCCTGATTGCGTTCTCTTCCATCTCGCACGTGGGTCTGATTGCCGCTGGTTTGTTCACGTTGACAGAGCAGGGCTTGCAAGGCGTGATGATACAGATGCTGAGCCACGGTATCAACGTGGTAGGCTTGTTCTTCATCATTGACATCATTCAACAGCGCACCGGTACCCGCGAAATTGCCGCCATGGGTGGTATCACGCAGAAGGCACCATTCCTGACCGTTTGCTTTATGGTCTTGATGCTAGGCGCCGTTGCTTTGCCGTTGACCAATGGGTTTGTGGGCGAGTTCCTGCTCTTGATGGGCGTGTACCAGTACAATGCCTGGATGGGTGCGGTAGCCGGTCTGACCATCATCTTGGGAGCCGTGTACATGTTGCGCATGTTCCAGCGCGTGATGTTCGGGGAGACCAACCACATCACCGAGGTATTCACCGATTTGACTTTTACGGAGAAAGCCGTATTGGTACCTTTGGTCATCATGGTGTTCTGGATTGGCTTGAACCCCAATACGTTTTTGAACATCTCTGAACCGGCCATTGGGCAGTTGCTGAACGTGATTAACCGCTAAGTTTAGCGACAATAGTATATACACAGGAGAAATTACCTGCACATGACCTCATTAATTCTACTCTCTATTTTTGGTATTGTGAACCTGTTCTTAGGGTTCATGAAATCTAAAAAGGTACTTATGCCTATGGTAATGCTGTTTCTGGCAGTTTCCTTGGGCGCTACGTTACTGGACTGGAACAATCCTCAGACGTATTTCAACAACATGTTCACCATGGACAACTTCGCCGTCGGGTTTACCGCAGTGATGGTGTTGTCTACGCTGTTCATCCTGCCCTTCTCCAGCAAATATGGCCGCGATGAAGATGGTAACCTAGCCGAATACTATTCTTTGATGCTGTTCTCTTTGGTGGGCGGTATCATGATGGTAGGCTATGAGAACCTGTTGATGCTGTTCATCGGGATTGAGATTATGTCCATTAGCATGTACATCCTGGCTGGTTCTGACAAGCGCAACATCCTGTCTAATGAGGCCTCCATGAAGTACTTCTTGATGGGGTCTTTCTTCACGGGTATCATCTTGTTCGGGGTGGCGTTGTTGTACGGTGCCACCGGTTCTTTTGACTTGACTACCATCTCTGACGCCGCCAGAAACATTGACGCCGGCAACGCACCGTTGCTACTAATGGGTCTTCTGTTGGTGTTGATAGGAATCACCTTTAAAGTAGGGGCCGCGCCTTTCCACTTCTGGACGCCAGACGTGTATGAAGGTACGCCCACCGTGTTTACCAGTTATATGTCTACCGTGGTGAAAACGGCTGGTATTGCGGCTTTCTACAAATTGATGTCGGCGGCGTTTGGCGGAGTATATGAGCAGTGGTTCCCAACCGTGGTGGCCATCACCGTGTTGACTTTGTTGATTGGTAACATTGGCGCGGTGGCCCAAACCAGCATGAAGCGTATGCTAGCGTACTCCAGTATCTCGCACGCGGGCTACCTGATGATTGCCTTGACCTCATTCAATGACCGTTCTGAGAACGCCATCTTATTCTATTCACTGGCTTATTCAGTGGCTACTATCGCGGCATTCGGGATATTAAAGTACGTGGCAGACGAACGTAAATCAGATGCCTATGAGGCTTTCAATGGCTTGGGCAAGACAAATCCTTTGCTAGCATTTGTGATGACAGTAGCGATGTTGTCTTTGGCCGGTATACCGTTGACGGGCGGTTTCTTTGGGAAGTTGTTCCTGTTCTCTGCCGCTCTGGAGCAAGACATGCTGTGGCTGATTGTAGTGGCCATCCTGATGTCTGCCGTGGGTATCTACTATTACTTCAGAGTCATCATTGCCATGTATATGAAAGAGCCAGCCGGCGAGCGTATCACCGTTGATGCCTTGGCCAGCTTTACGCTAATTGCCTTGGTGGTATTGACCGTGCTGATGGGCGTTCTGCCAGACCTGTTCAATGACTTACTGTAAGCAAAACATAATTCTTTTAGAAAGCAGAAGAGGCGCTCCTAAGGGAGCGCCTCTTCTGCTTTCTGCGTTTTTAGTCCGTTTCCCAGAAATCAGCCTAAAAACGCACCTCTTCTACAAACTCATCAAATCCTTAAACACCTGCGTCTGCCTTCTGGAAACTTCCACTTCCTCGCCGCCTCTGAGTTGAATCTTGATGCTTCCGCTGAACCAGGGGTTAATCTGCTCAATGTAGTTCACGTTGATGATCTGCTGGCGGTTGGCCCGGAAGAACACCTTGGGGTCCAGACGGCTTTCCAGGTAATTCAAGGTTTTGAGGATGCAGGGCCGCTCGTTGTCAAAGGAGAGCAGGGCGTAATTACCATTGGATTCAATGAGACGCACTTGCTTCAAGGCGACAAACCAACAGCGCTCGCCGTCTTTCACAAACACCCGGTCGTCTTCGCTGAGCTGAGAAGGAGCAATGGCAGGCTTGACGGATGCTTGTCTAGACAGGGCTTTTTCCACGGCTTGGCGCAGGCGGTTTTCCTCAATGGGTTTCATGAGGTAGTCCAAGGCGTTTCGCTCAAAGGCTTGCAGGGCGTACTGGTCATAGGCGGTGGTGAAGATGACCTGCGGGACATGCTCCAAGGCCTCCAGCAGCTCGAAGCCGTTTTTCTGGGGTAGGTGAATGTCTAAGAAAACCAGGTCCGGCCGAAGCTCCTCAATGAGCGCAATGCCTTCTTCGGCGTTCTCGGCTTCGCCTACCAGTTCAAGTTCTGGAAACTTGGTGAGCAGGTGCTTCAGCTCCAGGCGCGCCAGCCGGGAGTCTTCAACTATGCAGATTCTCATACTTTTTGAAAGGTAGCGTGAGCATGGCGGTCACGCTGGTTTCTGTAGTTTGATGTAAAGCAAATGTACCGGGTTGGTCTAGCGAATGAGCGACGCGCTCCAGCAATCGCTGAATGCCGATGCCAGCAGGGGCAGACGAGGCGCCCAATCTACCGGTGTTCTCTACCTGTACCTGTAAATGCCCGTTCTGGCGGAGCAGAGACAATACAATTTGGCCTCCTTTAGCCTGCGTCCCGATGCCGTGTTTAATAGCATTCTCCACCAGTAACTGAATTCCCATGGGCGGAATGGCGGCTGATTTTAGGTCTTCGGCGACCTCAGAAGAGAAAGCCAGCTTGTCTTCAAAATGGATTTTCTCCAGGGCCACGTAATGGTCCAGAAACTCCAGCTCTTCGGCTAAGCTCACCAGGTTGTTGCGGTTGTAGCCAATTACGTAGCGCATCATGGCAGAAAGGCGCGTAATCATCTCGCGGGCCTTGGACGGGTCTTCCAGCACCAGGGACCTTATGTTGTTGAGACTATTGAACAGGAAATGCGGATTCAGTTGCGACCTTATAGCTTCCAGCTCGGCCTCTTTCAAAGACAGTTGCAGTTTGAGCGTTTCCACTTCCTTGGCTTTCCAGCGTTGAATGGATTGAAACCCGAAGTAAAAGGAGGACCAAGCGGTGAGTACCAAAATCCCATTGATGGAATACAGGAGAAGAATCAAAAAATCCATCTGATCCCAGGTGTAAGCCCCGCTAAAGACCATCTGGGCATAGGTAATCAATTGCACGAGCACAGAGCTGACAGCATTGTAGAGCAATATCAAAAGGGCCAGCTTGGGGATGGAAAGTTTCTGCCAGTGGTATTTTTTGGAAAGGAAGCGTTGTAGGTGCGTAGCTACCAGAAACAAGAAAGCACCGGTGAACTGGATGCCGTAAATGGTAGGGGAGCCTTTGAAGAACTTATAACTAATGAACAATCCCATAAAAAAGTAAAGGGTCCAGCCAATACCTTGGCAGACCCAATACCATTTTTGTTGACGTGCGTTAGACATGAACCGTGCTTATTTCTTCAGGAAGGCGTCCATTTGTGCAAACATCCAGGCAGGCTCATCATACATGATGAAGTGGCGGGCGGTGTCTGCTATCTTAACTTCGGCGGAAGGCAAGTTAGCAAATTGCCCCTTATACATGTTGGTGGTTGTATCTTTGGTCACGCCGTAATTTTTGTACCCGAACCAAGCACCCAATACCAACACCGGCGATTTGATAGCGGCGATGTCTTTGCGCAGGTCTGTGGTGTACATTTCATACATGGCCTGGCCGGTGGTTTTATAGTCAGACTTTCTACCCCAGTCAATCACCTTCTTGATGTGCACCGAGTCCGTGGCCATGGTCACGCCGTAGCTGGCCTCCTGTTGTTTCTGCATCTCGGGGCTCATCTTAGCCATGGAATTCTTCATCTGGTCGGCCATGGGCTTGATGGTTTCCACGGTGGCGTTTGGGTTCTGGGCGGCGCCAATGTACGGCAGGCCGTCTACCACTACAACTTTCCCAAACAGCTCAGGCGCTTTGACACTCAAGGACAGCACCATGTACCCGCCCAGGCTATGGCCCACCAATACTGGTTTCTTGAGCTTAGTCTCCTGCACGTAGGTGATGATTTCGTCGCGCACGGTGTTCAGGAAATGGTCAGTTTGGATGGCCGGCTGTCCGGCAAAACCGGGTAAGGTCAGTACGTAACAGGTGTAGTTTTTCTGGTAGTGTTTTACGGTCTCGTCCCATACCTCACCGTCAGAATTCAAACCAGGAATCAGAATCATGGCTGGGCCTTTGCCGGTTTTCACTACTTTGAACGAGGGGGCTTTGGCTTGTGCTGTCAAGGTGATGAACAGCAACAGAGTTAGGAGAGAAGTTAGTTTTGCTTTCATGGTTTCTATGGATTAGGGTTTTAAGTGCGATTGCTTGATACAAAGATGCAGGAAGTCACCATGCTAGAGAAGTGAAATATGATGAGCGGTTGTTCGGATGTGTGAACGGCAGAGGCTCTTGTTTTACTTGGAAGGGGATGTCGTTTTTGGCTTGTTTACTGAGGAATAAGCGAAAAATGCCTGAAAGCGATTTCTAGAGAAGAACCCTTTGTTGTGGGTATTAATGACTAATTTGTTGCATCTCTTCTGGTAAGCGCTCACGGCCGCGGGGGCCCGTCCTGGCCCTTCGCACTGCTGTTGTACTCTGGGCCTGTGGGGCCCTGCCTTCGGCAACGAAACAACAGAGGCGCTCAGGGTCAGGACTGGCTTGGGTCCCAGTTCTGTAATGGCCTGATGGTGGGTTTGTTGCTTACAGGCAATGGCAGGTACTGTCGCTGCAGAGGCATGCGTGCTGCGCACGGTTTGCTTGATCTGATGTCCCGTGGCCATGGTTCAAGTCTGCGACTCGGACCCATGGTGGAGGCAGTCTGCGACTGCCGCGAAGCACTAGACTTCAACCTGCGCATTCCGTCCCCCTTTGAAGGGGGTAGGGGGATGACTAGGGCCATGTCCGGCTAGAACTGCCACTACTCAAAAGGCTTCATAGCATCCGGCAGGACCTGAGAGACTCTCTGCTAAATCGCTTTTGGCTTAATTTCTAGAAAACAGGCCAAAACGAAAGAGCCTGCAAAGTACAACTCCGCAGGCTCTTTTATAACAATCAACAATCAACAATCAACAATTAGCCTTTCAACTTCACGTCAATCTGCAACTCATCCAGTTGCGCTTGCGCGATAGGGGAGGGAGCGTCTATCATGACATCACGGCCGGAGTTGTTTTTAGGGAAGGCGATGAAGTCACGGATGGAGTCAGCGCCACCGAACAGGGAGCAAAGACGGTCAAACCCGAAAGCGATACCGCCGTGCGGAGGAGCGCCGTACTCAAAGGCGTCTAGCAGGAACCCGAACTGGGCCTGTGCTTCCTCTGGGGAGAAACCTAGCAGGTTGAACATGCGTGACTGCACCGCGCGGTCATGGATACGGATAGAACCTCCGCCCACTTCTACGCCGTTAATCACCATGTCATAGGCATTGGCACGCACGGCGCCCGGGTTGGTGTCAATCAGGCCCATGTCCTCTGGCTTTGGTGAGGTGAACGGGTGGTGCATGGCGTGGTAGCGGTTGCTTTCCTCGTCCCACTCCAACAGCGGGAAGTCCAGCACCCACAGCGTAGAGAATGTGTCCTTGTCGCGCATGCCCAAACGGGTGCCCATCTCTAGACGCAATTCATTCAAGGCTTTTCTTGTTTTATCTGCGCCGCCGGCCAAGACTAACAGCAAGTCACCCGGCTGGGAGTTGAAGGCTTGCGCCCACAGTTGCAGGTCTTCTGGCGAGTAGAATTTGTCCACGCTTGATTTCACGCTTCCGTCTTCCTGCACGCGGGCGTACACCAAACCGGTGGCACCTACCTGTGGGCGCTTCACGAAGTCTGTGAGCTCATCCAATTGCTTGCGGGTGAAATGGGCACTGCCACTGGCGTTGATGCCCACCACCAGCTCGGCATCGTCAAATACCTTGAAGCCTTTGTTCTTTACCACGTCATTCAGCTCCACAAACTGCATCCCGAAACGGGTATCTGGCTTGTCTGAGCCATAGAGGCGCATCGCATCTGCGTACGTCATGCGTGGGAAATCTGGTAACTCAATGCCTTTCACGGCACGGAACAGTTGCTTCACTAGCCCTTCAAAGGTGTTCAAAATGTCTTCTTGCGTCACAAAGGACATTTCGCAGTCAATCTGGGTAAACTCCGGCTGGCGGTCGGCGCGCAGGTCTTCATCTCTAAAGCATTTCACAATCTGGAAGTACTTGTCAAAACCCGACACCATTAACAACTGCTTGAACGTCTGCGGGGATTGTGGCAGGGCGTAGAACTCACCGGGGTTCATGCGGCTAGGCACTACAAAGTCGCGGGCGCCTTCGGGTGTTGACTTGATCAAGACCGGGGTCTCTACTTCAATAAAGCCCTGTCCGTCTAAATATGCGCGCGTCTGCTGACCGATGCGGTGACGCAGTTCCAAACTCTTGCGTACCGGGTTCCGGCGAAGGTCCAGGTAGCGGTACTTCATGCGCAGGTCATCACCGCCGTCGGTTTCGTCTTCAATCAAGAAGGGAGGGAGTTTGGCAGGATTCAGGATTTCAAGGTCCATTACCTTAATCTCTACATCGCCTGTGCCAATTTTATCATTCTTAGACACGCGCTCAATCACGGTGCCGGTGGCTTTTATCACAAACTCACGGCCCAGGGTGCGCGCCAGAGTAAGAGCCTCAGGGTTAGAAACGCCTTCTTCCAGCATCAGCTGCGTGATGCCGTAGCGGTCGCGCAGGTCCACCCAAAGCATACCGCCTTTGTCGCGTGATTTCTGAACCCAACCGGTCAGGACAACTTCCTGGCCTACATTCTCTAGGCGCAATTCGCCGCAGGTGTGTGAACGAAGCATTGTATCTCTATTTCTTAAGTCGCAAAAACAAGAAGCAAAGGTACACAATCTCCTTTGTTCTGCCGAAAGCCGTTTTTGGGGTATTTCCCATAAACGAGGCCAAAAACGGAAATACTTTCTGTACGCCCACTAGAACGGGGTGTACGGTGTCTGCTGTTCGGTTCTGGATAGGAAAGTGTCCGGTTTTATACACTTTGGAAGTGGTCTGTGTTTTAAGTGATTGACAATCAATGGTATAAAATGTTGGCACATAGCTTGTAAAAGGGTGAAAACGGCAAGGTGTGCGCTATAGTGTCCAAGTGGCTCATGCGCATGCAACTGCCTAAGAAATCCAAAGTCCTTACCCTTAGAAAACAATAGACTATGATGCACAAAGACAAACTTTTCCTGCTTTTCTTCCTTTTGCTGGTGGGCGTGGTGCCTGCCTGGGCGCAAGACGCCAATAGATTTGAGCTAAAAGGCAAACTGAAAGGCACCAAAGCTGAGCCTTTGCTGGCTGCCAACATCCAATTAGTGAAAGACTCCTCCATGGCCCTGGTCAAAGTAGAAGTCTCCGCAGAGGACGGCTCCTTCACGTTCAGCAACCTTCCGGCAGGTAAGTACAAGCTCATGGCTACGCACTATGACTACGCCACGTACCAGTCGGGCACCATCCAGCTGCGACAGAACACTGACCTAGGTGACCTGGTAATGCCAGAACGGGCCGTGGCTTTAAAAGAAATTAAAATTGAGCAGCAGAAGCCCTTGGTGGAACAGCACTTTGACAAAACGGTGCTTAACGTAGAGAACAGCATTGCCGCTACGGGCAGTACCGTGCTAGAAGTGCTGGAGAAAGCGCCTGGCGTGAACATTGACCAAAACGACAACATTAGCATGCGCGGCAAAGGCGGCGTGATTGTGATGGTGGACGGCAAGCCCGTGCCTATGTCTGGCGCAGAATTGGCTAACATGCTGCGCGGCATGGGGGCCAACACCGTGGCCAAGATTGATTTGATTACTAACCCATCGGCTAAGTATGATGCGGCGGGCAATGCCGGAATTATTGACATCAGGCTCAAGAAAGATAACCGCGTGGGTACCAATGGAACGCTGTCCTCTTCTTTGGGAATGGGCATGTATCCTAAAGCCAACCAAGGCTTGCAGCTCAACCACCGCAACAGGAACGTAAACGTGTTTGGCTCTTACAACTACGTGCACCGCAATGACATCAACAAACTGGACTTGTACCGCCAGTTCTATGAGGTGGTAGAATCTGATAAGGACGGTCCAAGATCTGGCAATCTGGTAGGTATTTATGATCAGAAAAACGTGTTTGGGCACATCATCAACGGGCACAATGGCAGAGTAGGAGTAGACTATACAGTTTCACCTAAAACCATTGTGGGCATAGTGGGCAGCGGCGCGTTCACAGACATTAACCGCACGGTCAACAACAAGGCTGATATCCTGGATGCCAACCGCCAGTATGAAAGTTCTTTCCTGACAAACGGTTTCACTGGTACCAATCGTAACAACCAAGCGCTCAACTTTAACCTGAAACACTCTATAGACTCTGCCGGCCGTGAGATTTCAGCGGATGTGGACTATGCCGCTTTTCAGGTCCGTGATTTGCAGAACATCAACATTTCTTTTGTGAACCCATCAAAGGTTACCCCAGATTCTACGCTATTCAGTGATTTAGACGGTGGCTTGGCTATTTATTCGGCTAAGGTAGACTACTCCCAGCCGTTGCCCTCTATCAGTGCTAACTTAGAGGCGGGTGTCAAGGCAAGCTTGGTGAAGGCAGACAATGACCTGCAGTTCTTTGACCGTTCTGAAGGTAGAAACACCTACCTGACTAAAATGAGCAATCACTTCCTGTACTCAGAGAACATCAATGCCGGGTACGTGAACCTGAATAAGAAATGGACCAAGTTGAGTTTGCAACTAGGGCTGCGCTTAGAGAATACTTTGGCAGAAGGAAAGCAATTGATCACCAATGATAACTTTGACCGGAACTACACCCAACTGTTCCCAAGTGCTTTTGTGGGTTATACCGTAAGTGAAAAGCATGACGTGGGCTTGTCCTTAAGCAGACGCATTGATAGACCTACGTATAATCAACTCAACCCCTTCAGATTCTTGCTGGACCAGACTACCTATTCACAAGGAAACCCTGCGTTGAAGCCACAGCTCACGTATTCCTTTGAGTTTACGCACACGCTTCTGCAAAAATTTGTAACAAAGCTGAGCTACAGCCGCACCACAGACGTGATTGTGAGCGTGCTTTCGCCTACAGATGAAACCACTGAGGACGGAAAGCCAATTGTAAAACAGCAAGACCAGAATTTGGCCCAGCTAGATTATTACGGCGTTACTGTCTCTGTGCCTGTTACAGTGGCCCGTTGGTTTACCAGCACCAATAATATTGAAATGTACTATGGCTTGTACCAGGGCAACTTGGCCAAGACCACCCTACGCAACGGAAGACCCACTTTAAACATCAACTCTAACAACTCCTTCTTGATGCCTAACAACTGGTCCGCAGAGTTGGTGGGAGTGTACCGCGCCCGTGAGATTTATGGTTTCTTGGATGTTGAGCCGGTTAGGTTTTTATCTGTGGGGGTGCAAAAGCAGTTTATGGACAAGAAAGCCAGCCTCAAGCTAAACGTGTCTGATGTCTTCTATTCCAATAAAACCCGCGCCACCACAGAGCTGACGGGTTATTTTGAGCGCTTTTACCAGCGCAGAGACACCCGCGTGGCCACTTTAAGCTTTACTTACAGATTTGGCAAGAGCCAGGTAGCGCCATCGCGTAGACGCACCGGCGGTGCCGAAGATGAGAAACGCCGTGCCGGATAAGTAATCACCTACTCTTTTCTAAAGCATCCTACATTGAGAGGGAGCCAAGAGGTGTAGTTAGCTACATCACTTGGCTCCCTCTTTTTTAATACGCTAGCTAATGAAGGAGATAGCTGATTTGGAATCAATGAATAATACTAACTGATTAGACAAGAGCTTGATTTTATTAACAGTCAGATATTCTGTATTTTTGTGATGCGGCTTTATTACTATATAAGGAATAGTATATAGTAAATTAAGTATATTTTTTAGGATTGTAGCTGCCTGTATTGAGCTGTTTATTACATCCAAGCAAGAAGTTATTATAATCTTATAGGAATATCTTTGAAGAATGCGCAAGGGGTAGTAACTAGCTTAAAATGTATAATAGCAAGAGTGCAGCCTAGGCTGCAAAAGGATTGTCAAAGACATTTATATATAAATAGGAAACAGTTAAATACAGCATTTACTTAAAATATCAGCAATGTTTGGTTTATTATGGCATAAGTCTAAATCGGGAAAGTCTAAAAAACGATACGAGACGAGCTCTACTAAGGAAGAATATTTTGATAGAGTAAATTACCCCCGCACGGCTGTAAGTTTATTGAACATGGTCACTGATAATAAGTCGGTTGCAGAGAATTCTGACCTGACTATTACCTTCAGAGGCGTGGAGTTTGGCACTACCTTGAAAGAGGCAAGACAGACCCTTGGTAAACCAGATTTACATGCTCACCGTGACATGGAGGTAGAAGGACATGAGATCCTTTTTTACTCTTCTTCCATTGGCTCTGTACGCGTCACGCAGTGTCTTCATTTTAAAGATGACAGCTTCTTTTTGGGGCAGACCATCTTGAGAAGACCATCCCAGGAGCAATACAAGGCCTTTTTAGAAAAGGTGTTGGAGAAATATGAGTTGATGCCTTCTAAAGGAGCCAGCGTGTCTGACCTAGAGGCGCAGCTGCCGGTATGTGATGCCAGCCGTAACCGCATTGAGTTTACGCAGGCCTTCCACTTGACCATCAACTACATCTCTGGTGACCCACAGATAGCAGACGCGTTTGATGACGTGCGCACCCAGAAGCAACGCAAACGTTCATCCGCTAGAGCTTCTTTCAGGGAGCAGGTAGAGAACTTTATTTAGAATACAGTACCAATCCAAACTACACAAACAACTGCCCTTTCTCTTTAGAGGAAGGGCTTTTTTATGGGCAATTACCAACCTTAAAAATCAATGAATCCCGCCAGTTCTGGTCCTAAATGAAAACAGCCCAAGAACGGAGAACCGTTTTTGGGCTGTTTTCTAAAAATTAGGCTAAAAACGCTTAAATGGCGCCTTCTGCGGCGCTTCCGCGCTGTAAGAAAGGATAGCGATAGTCTACTGGCGGTACAAACGTTTCTTTAATGGTACGGGCGGTTGTCCAACGCAACAGGTTCAGCATAGAGCCGGCCTTGTCATTGGTACCAGACGCGCGTGATCCACCAAACGGCTGTTGGCCTACTACGGCGCCAGTTGGCTTGTCATTGATGTAGAAATTACCTGCCGCGTGGCTCAGTTTTTTAGACGCTACATCAATGGCGTAACGGTCATTAGAGAAAATGGCACCGGTCAAGGCATACGGAGAGGTTTTGTCTACCATCTCCAGCGTCTCCTCAAACTTGTTCTCGTCATACACGTGCAAGGTCAACACCGGGCCGAAGAGCTCTTCGCACATGGTCACGTATTGCGGATCTTGCGCCACTATGATGGTTGGCTCAATGAAGTAGCCTTTGCTCTTGTCATAGTTACCACCGGCAATGATCTCTACGCCTTTGTCTTTCTTGGCGGCGTCAATGTACTTGGCCAGTTTGTCAAAAGACTTCTCGTCAATCACCGCGTTGATGAAATTTCCGAAGTCCTGCGGGTCGCCCATCTCTAAGGATTTCAAGTCTTCAATCACGTACTTTTTCACGTCATCCCAGATGTTGCTAGGAACATACGCTCTAGAGGCCGCCGAACATTTCTGTCCCTGATACTCAAAGGCACCGCGGGTAATGGCTACGGCTACTTCTTTGGCATCCGCTGATTTATGGGCTACAATAAAGTCCTTACCGCCGGTCTCCCCTACAATGCGTGGGTAGTTGCGGTAGTTGCCTACGTTCTCGCCAATGGTTTTCCAGATGTTATTGAAAACGCCGGTACTACCGGTGAAGTGGATACCAGAGAAATCACGGTGCTTGAAGATGACGTCACCAGCAGTTGGGCCATCCACATAAACTAGGTTAATCACGCCGTCTGGCACGCCAGCGGCTTTGAACAAGTCCATGATCACTTTAGCCGAGTAAATCTGCGTGTTGGCTGGCTTCCAAACCACCACGTTGCCCATCAAGGCAGGAGCGGCCGGTAAGTTGGCGGCAATGGAGGTGAAGTTGAACGGTGTCAAGGCGAAGATAAAACCTTCAAGCGGGCGGTGCTCCAAACGGTTCCACATGCCAGGTAATGACTCTGGTTGCATCTTGTAGATGTCGGTCATGTACTTCACGTTGAACTTGAAGAAGTCAATCAGCTCGCAGGCGGCATCAATCTCAGCCTGAAAAGCGTTCTTAGACTGACCCAGCATGGTAGCGGCGTTCATGCGCGCTCTGAAAGGACCGGCCAACAAATCGGCGGCTTTCAAGAAGATGGCGGCGCGGCTTTCCCAGGGCATGTTGGCCCATTGCTCACGGGCGGCCAAGGCGGCGTCAATGGCTTGCTGTACGTGGCTGGCATCTCCCTGGTGGTAATTGGCAATCACGCGTTTGTGGTCATGCGGAGGCGCGATGGTAGCGGTCTTGCCGCTGCGCACCTCTTCGCCGCCAATGTACATGGGGATGTCTAACTGCTGTTCGCGCAGTTCATTGTATGTGTTGAGAAGTTCTTCTCTTTCTTTGCTGCCCGGAGCGTAGCTCTTCACAGGCTCGTTCACCGGAATGGGAACATTGAAAAATCCGTTGGCCATATTGACTATAGTTTTAGATTCTGGTTATGGTGTAAAGGTAGGGCATCTAGAGGGAAAAGGCTAACGCCTGTACGTTCAGGCTGTATACCTCTCCCTATTTCTACGTTGCTTTGATTAATCTTACATATGCGTAAGACGCATGGAGTCAAAGAATTTTCTGATTCTCTCTTTGCTTGGTTTGTGCAGATGCGAAATGGGTGTGTATTGCGCCTGATATACCCGTCCATCAACAAAAATTACCCGTTTGCTAAACGTGATTGGATACTTGCCAAGCGGAGGCGCTGCCGAAAAAGAGAATTCAAGCCCTCTATAATTGTCTAATGTGAAAGAAGATGAATCTACCAATGTGCCATTTGCCCCTTTAATCTGAGAGGTCATTAAACTGACATAATACTGGTAAGGGTTGGTAATGGGTTTGAGGCTTGGCTGATTATTATAATGAATGGCAGTCGCTATAAAGCCTGCATCGGTTGACTTGATAAAGTACAGTCTGTGGCTAGTGCCAGATCCTGTTTTTTCAGTAGGAGTCCCCGGAAATTCAATAGATAACCTCTGGTCTAGGTGCTGTCTAATCCAATCTGATGTGCGAATAGTGAACGCGAGAAGTGGCACGGTAATGCAAATAGCAAAAAGTGAAATGGTTGTTTTAGAGGAAAGAATGCTTTTCATGGAATTGAATATAGGATAGGAATAAGGCTTCAAATTACTGAATCTTTTGGCAAGTCACTAGCTTCAAATTAGAACAAATGGGGCTTTTCTTTGATTCCTGAATAATGGGAAGCAGGAGTGTTGTTTCCTGTTTGGAAATTTAAAGCAGCGCAAATTCGTACCTTGTTCCTATGACCGCTCCCAAAGACAATTTCTCCCGGCAGGCCTCGCTCTACAAGAAATTCAGGCCCACCTACCCGCCAGCCTTGTTTGAGTTTCTATTGGCCTTAGTACCGGACAAAGAATGCGCCTGGGACTGCGGCACCGGCAACGGACAGGTGGCGGTAGAGTTGGGCAAGCATTTCACCCACGTAAAAGCCACCGACATCAGTGAGAAGCAACTGCAACAAGCGCCAACCAAAGACAACATAGAATATAGCCTTCAGCCCGCGGAGCAGACTGATTTCCCTGGTAATTCCTTTGACTTAATTACCATGGGGCAGGCTGCGCATTGGTTTGACTTTACTCGGTTTTATCCTGAGGTACAACGCGTAGCCAAGCCTAATGCCATTTTAGCGCTGTGGGGTTACGGCTTGTTGTCCATTACACCCGCCATAGACGCCATCATCCAGCATTTCTACACAGAGGTGATTGGTCCGTACTGGGATGTGGAACGAAAACACATTGACGCCAACTATTCTTCTCTGCCTTTCCCGTTGGAGGAGTTGCCATCCTTTGCTGGAGTTATTGAACAGACGTGGGCGGTATCAGATTTAGAAGGCTACTTAAACACTTGGTCCAGTGTGCAAGCCTACATCCAGAAGCACGGAGAGAATCCAGTGGATGCCTGCATGGTAGAAATTAGAAAGGTCTGGAAGGAAGAGGAGGAGTGGCCAGTGCGCTTCCCGGTCTTCAGTAGGATTGGCAGGATTATGAAGTAAGGATGGATAGAAAATAAGAATCCCGTTTTCGGCCTGCTTTCCGGAAAACAGGCCGAAAATGGGATTCGCTTTAATGCAATGTTAGTTACACGTCAAACAGGAAGAACGGCATGGCAAAACCGGCTTTCTGCAGGATGGGTTTGGCCACGTTGAACACCTTTACGCCATGCGAGGTGGCACCCTCCAGCGTGCCAATGTGTGCGTGGCCGTGAAAGCAAGCTAAGACATTCTGCCGGTTTAAGGGTTCAGCCAAACGGGAACAGCCCAGAAATGGATGAATGGCTTCGGGCTCGCCTTCTACGGTGGCCCGGATGGGTGAATAATGCAGCAGGGCTATTTTCTTGATGTCTGGGTTCTCACTGTCCAGTCTGGACAGGCCAGCTTCCAGTTTCAGGGCCTCGTCTACGGCTTCTTGTACGAAGGCTTTGTTGGACGTTTCGCCAAACATGGAGAGCATGTGGTGGTCAAAGCCGCCACCAAAGCCTTTCACGCCGGTAAAGCCTACGTTTCTGATCACTACCGCGTCTCCGTCCAAAAAGTGCACGTTGTCTTTGATGAGGCACTTTCTGATTTCGTCCTGCTCGTTCTTGTCATGATCATGGTTGCCCAGCACGCACACCACGGGTATGGTGCAAGCCCGCATTTCCTCGGCTAAAACCTCGGCCTCGCGGGCGTATCCATGGTCGGTTAAGTCGCCGCACAATAGCAATACGTCTGCCTGGTCGCTGGCCGCCCTGAAGAAATCCACCCATTTGCCTTTGTCTGTTTCGCGCACATGAATGTCACCTACGGCCGCAATGCGCGTAGGGCGCTGCGACTCTTGAGGCGACGCGGGAACCGGCTGCGGGTAAGGCGCCAATGGTTGTTGCGGTTGAGGCGTGTCTGGGGCCGGGGGCGTGTTAGGTGATTGCTCCATTCTTTTAATTGTTGGTGGTTGATGGTCAGTTGTTTAAGAATATTGTTTTAAGGACGAACAACTTGTAACGATCAACTAATAACTAAATAGTCATGATGGTCATGGCCTTGAAGCCCCACTCGGTGACGGCTGGGGCGTACTGGGTCTGGTCGATGAGCAGGCCACGGCACACGCGCTCGGTGGGCGGTGGCATGTCAAACTGTTCTTTGGCGCGTAGCAGCAGCTCATCAAACAAATCGCGCGGAATGATGTCCCGCTCTGAGGGGTACACAAACTGGAAGGAGAGGAGTTGCATGAGCAGTAATTGCCAGTGTTGCTCCAGGGTCTGCAAGATGCGCTCCCAGTCCATCTTGTCACCGTGTCTTAGAATTAAGTGGTTCAAGTCTGAGCCGTCATAGCGCTCGCGGTTCTGCACGTAGATTTTGCATTTGAACAGATCCTCCGCAGAGATATACTTGACGGGCACGCCAAACTCGGTGCCTTCGGGCGCTCTCCTGAACCAGCCATCGTTGACGGGCATGTTGCTGGCGGGATTGTTGAAGATGAAGTCCACGTACTTGCCGTCCTTGAAGGCCTTGGCCAGCCAGCGGGCGTCCACCAGTTCGGTTTTGAAGCCCTCGTCTGAGAAGATCTTAAGCAGGCGTGGGCAGTCGCCGGCTTTGCAGAAGACGTCCATGTCTTTCATGTTGCGCTGCATGCCGGTATACTGGCGTAAGGCAAAACCGCCACCCATCAAAAAAGGCAGACCGCTCTCGTGCAGCATTTGCAGGGCCTGCGGGTAAAATTCTTTGGCCACTTCGGGGGCCATATCGTCAAGTTCCATATTCTTCTAAAGCTCTGAAATGTAAATGGGTACCTTTTGTAGAGGCGTCTGTCCCAGCAAAGAGCAAGAAAAGAGCTTCTGGAGAGGCTAATCAGTTCTTTGGTGGTATTGCATGTACTAAATCCTGTAGAAAATGTTATCTCTCATTTTGCTCTCTTTTGCTTTTGTCAGAAACCGGTAAGAATTCTTTCATGCCTGATAGATAGGCGGTTATTAGATGTGTTAAAAATAAAAATGCTATAGTTATATGATTTAAGTCAAATTAATATTACTATTGTTCTAATTAAAGCTATAGCGTCATGAAAAACTTCATTAGTGCACTGTTGGTCATATTCTTGTTAGGCACTTCTGGTACTGCTCATGTAGCCTTCGGCCAGAGCAGCCCTGAAGCAGACAAAACCTCTGCCATGGTTTCTAAAAAGATGTTACAGGTGTTGAGGCTCAATGAGTTAGAATACATAAAGGTGAAGGAGCTGAACTTTGCTCGGGTTTCTAAAATGACCGAGGCGCTCACTATGTACAGCCATGACCAAGCCGGGTTAGACACCCGTTTAAACGAGATTGAAAAGGAATTTGAAGCCAACCTGGCGGGCGTCCTTAAAAAGGATACCTTTCTTAGCTACGCAAGTTTCAAAATGACCCCAGAGGGCGATGTGATGGCCATGATGAAGAAGACGCCAGCGCCAGGTGCAGCCCCGGTAAGATAGATAAGCTTCTTTTAAAAAGACTCCCCCAGGGAAGACGCCGTTTAGCGGTTGCTTCCCTGGGGGAGTCTTTGCGTTTGAGCTGCTCTCATAACCTGGCTTCCGTTTCTTACCTTTGCCCAGAAACTGGCTTAGCCTTTAGATACCCTGAGAGAAGCACCATGTCTGGAAAGAAAATAAAATACCTGTTGATAGCCCTAGGCGCCTTGTTAGTGATTTGGTTTGTGAAAGATGCCTTCACCCAGCCCAGCATAGATGATCTCTCTGGTGAGTTTAATGAAGTAGCTTTTTACCGAAACGAGAACAACACCGGCCCCATCCAGCGGATCTACGCCGTCACGGTAGAAGACACCCTCTGGGACCAGATGCAACAGTACGGCGAGTTTATGCCGCATACTAAATACGGCATTACTAAAATCTACTTCTTCTTAAAGGATCAGCCTTTTCCTGAGACCGTGGCTCCCGGCCAGGAGAACTTTGACGCGCAATACCAAAAGCACTGCCTGGCCAAGTATGAGAAGGACGCCATGGGCCAGGTGAGTTTTGTGAAGTATCCTTTTAGATAAAATTTACCTAGCTTTTTGGTTTATAAGAGATACTATGTTTTTGGCCTTTTTTA
This sequence comes from Rufibacter sp. DG15C, assembly GCF_001577755.1. Lineage (NCBI taxonomy): Bacteria > Pseudomonadati > Bacteroidota > Cytophagia > Cytophagales > Hymenobacteraceae > Rufibacter > Rufibacter sp. DG15C. The sequence continues at coordinate 882,498 of NZ_CP010776.1, read as the reverse complement.
TGGGAAACAGGCCAAAAACAAAAGGGGGGATTTTCTTACAACCACTACTTCCTGAAATACCATTTAAGTTGTTTGTTCACCTTTCTATATTTGAGAGTTATATCAAATTCTATAATATGAAAAATTTAATCCTTACGCTTTCCTTAGTAATAATAGCCTCTGCTTCTGGATTGGCGCAACAGGCCCCTGGCACCTTGCAATTAGGCATTGTGGCAGGCCCTACCCATACATTCGTCAGAGGCAATGATAACATCAAAACTGAAGCTGACTTTAGAAAGGCAGTAGGAATTTCTGGCCAATACCAATTCAACAAGTTCTTCTTGAAGACGAATGTGCTGTATGAAAACAAGGGCTACGTGATTAATTACCCTGAGGAAATGTTTGATACCTCAGACCCTGCCCTTTTTGAACCAACCGGCGATGGCATTTACACAGTAGATTTTAGGTACCATTACATAACTGTTCCCATACTGGTAGGCGCTTATCTTAGGAACACAGGTCTATTTGTTTCTGGAGGGGCGTATGGGGCGTATCTGTTAAAGGATGATCTGAAAACTGAGCGAGGAGACAAGCAAGAGATAGAGCGGGATAAGAAGATAGACTTGGGCGTGGTGGCAGGTATTGGCTACGAACATGCTTTATCAACTAAGTTAGTGGTTAGCGCTGAAGTAAGACATAATTTAGGGCTGGCCAATAATTCAGAGAACAAAGATTATCCCGTCAGAAACAACTCCACAAACCTTCTTTTCGGTCTCCACTATAAGTTAACTGCTAATTAGCATTCTGCTCTCGTTTTTGGCCTGTTTCAACCAAAACAAGCCAAAAACGAACGAGCCATTGCACAAAATCAAGAACCTTGCGGGCGTGCTTTTATTCCTTTCCAAATAGAAAGAGAATCGATTAACTTTGTAGAGCGATGGAGAATTTTGTTGTATCGGCTAGAAAATACCGTCCTGCTACCTTTGACAGTGTAGTGGGCCAGCACCATATTACCACTACCTTAAAGAACGCGATTAGCAGTAACCATCTGGCGCAGGCCTTCTTGTTCTGCGGTCCAAGAGGGGTGGGCAAGACTACGTGCGCGCGTATTCTGGCCAAGACCATCAACTGTGAGAACATCACGCCAGAGACTGAGGCCTGCAACGTCTGTGACTCCTGCAAAAGTTTTAACACCAGCAGTTCGTTCAACATCCATGAGCTGGATGCGGCGTCCAACAACTCCGTAGATGATATTAGAAGTCTGGTGGAGCAGGTGCGCTATGTGCCGCAGACGGGCAAGTACAAAATCTACATCATAGATGAGGTGCACATGCTCTCCAACCAAGCCTTCAACGCGTTTTTGAAGACCCTGGAAGAGCCACCGTCCTACGCCATTTTCATTCTGGCCACTACGGAGCGCCATAAGATCATCCCTACCATTCTGTCCCGCTGTCAGATTTTTGACTTCAACCGCATTCGCATTGAAGACATGGTCCAGCATTTGGGCAGCATTGCGGGCAAAGAGAACATTGAAGCCGAAGAAGACGCCCTGCACCTGATTTCGCAGAAGGCAGACGGCGCCCTGCGCGATGCGCTTTCCATTTTTGACCAGATGGTGACCTTCTCGGGTAATCATTTGACCTATAAGGCCACGGTGCAGAACCTGCACATTCTGGACTATGACTATTACTTCAGGCTGACCGACTACCTGCTCACGCAGAACCTGAGCGGCACCTTGTTACTGTATGACGAGATCTTGAAAAACGGCTTCGATTCCCATAACTTTATCTTGGGTATTGGCGACCACTTCAGAAGCCTGTTGGTGTGCAAAGACCAGGTGACGGTACAATTGCTGGAGGTTTCTGAGAACATTAAGTCCCGGTACGCGCAACAGGCGCAGGAAGCCAGTTTGAGCTTCTTACTGTCAGGCTTGAACCTAGTGGGTACCTGTGACCAGAACTTTAAAGCCGCCAAGAACCAGCGCCTGCACGTGGAGCTGTTGCTCATGAAACTGGCGCATTTGCCGCAAGCCTTGCAACTGGCCTCAGACGTCTCTCTTACCGGGGACGTCAAAAAAAAAACTAATGGAAGTTCCAGCGTAGCCGCACCTGCGGCTCCTGCAACTGCTATTCCCGCCCCAGCTCCTGTTTCTGCTCCGGTAGCAGTTGCCTCAGCACCCTCGGTTTCTGCTGGTTTTGAGAAAAACAGCCCAGAAACGCACCACAATACGGCACCCTCAGACATGGATGCTGGCGAGGACCCCATCTTTGACACGTATCCAGAAGAGGCGCCTTCGCCGGTGCCTTCTATGATAGCGCCCGCTGCGCCGGTGACTACGCCCGCTCCCTTGCGCGCGCCCATCGCTTCGCCGCTGGCCGGGCGCAAGATGTCCAAACTGCCCAGCCTCAAGAACATAGAGGAAAAGGTGGCTGCTTCGGCAGCCCCGGCCATAGACGTGCTGGAAGAAGAAACCGAGGCCTACGTGCCCGGCTCCCTTCCTGCCATTAATGAAGAGAAGCTGAGACGGTTGTGGCAAGCCTACGTGGACCGCGTCAAGCAAACGGACCGTACGCTGGAGTTAACCATCATGAACCGCGACTGGTCCTTTGACGTGGAACGCGCTGAGGTGCGTCTGACCGTGGAGAATGACGTGCAGGTAGCCGAGTTCAACTCTTTCAAGCCTGAACTACTCTTGTATTTGCGCCAAAGCTTGGGCCACAACCGCCTGCAGGTGAACATTGAAGTAGCCCAGCAGGAAAATATCGGCCGCAATCTCTACACCTCACAAGACCGTTTCAATTACTTGTCAGAGTTGTATCCAGGCTTGTTAGAGCTGAAAAACCGCCTTGGACTGGACACAGATTTTTAAGTAGAAAGCTGTTGCCTTCATATTCACGAAAGGTAATATCGCTCTCCTTTTAGTCGTCCTAAAAGGAACTTGTGGGCAAGCAGTAGTAAAGGTTATTCAAAGCTTACCTAATACTGTATGATAAGAATAGTGACCATTTCGCTTTGTGCAACCCTCTTAATTAGTTGCTCTTCAACAGTTCAGCACACTGGCCAAGCGCCAGAAAATTTTGAGCAGTCAATAATCAATTCTAAACAAAGCTTTTATACTCAAATAAGCTTAGATACATTGACTAATGCGTCTTACAAAGACTTCAGTGTGAATGAGGCTTATAGATATAAGAATTATAAGCTTTTGTTCGGGGCGTTTGATTCACAGATAGGGGAATTATCTCCCAATGAATCTGAGTCTGATATTGGTGTAAGGCTCTTGGTGCTAGACCAAGCAGATCAATTAGTTTTCCGCTCCAAAGGACAAGGTGACAGCTATATACTAAGACCTAAATTCTACGCATTAAATGCTCAATCTCCTTTGCTTGTCTTTGCAGAAATTGGGACGGAGTACTCTTGGGGAAACATTGTTTTCTCCTTAAATGAAAATGGTATAAAGGAAATTGGTGAGATTGACGTAGCTGGAATAGATTTGGCTTTGGATGATTATGATGATGTCTCAAACGTGATAAAGATTGAGAAAACAGGCTCTAACCTCAAGTTTAGTTTTGACGCCGATTCAGTAGTTTTGAACCCAGGCGGTAATAATGAGCAAGTGGTGGAGGCGAAAGGGTATTTCTATCTCTATAATGGGAAAGACTTTATATTAGTCAAGAAGTAATTGATGATAGTGGCTAATTGCCTCCTCTGTTGTTTCAATAAAAAATAATACATCATGTCAAAGGCCCTTTGTAGTTTAATCTTACTACTGCTTGTCTTTTCAAGTTGTACTCAAAAGGCTCTTGGTCAAAATACCCAAGCAACTAATGAAGTGTCTTCTCAATCCGATTTAAAGGCATACATACTTAAGGAATCGCAGGAAGGTGGTAAGTTTGACTTTTTCACTTCTATAAAGGGGCATGAATATGACGGATTACAGGTAAAACCCGGGATTTACGCCGCAAACATTAGCCTTGCCATTTATAAATGGGGAAAAGCAGTTTCTGATGCAGGCATAAAATCACTGGATGAAGTGTATGCTATATATTCTGATTATAGAAAACGTCCTTTAAATGATAGAGAGAAAGCTTATCTTAAAAAGGGATTCGATGGAGAGTTGTAAAATAATAGTTGACAAGCTTTAAAAATTAACTCTTTAGGTGATTGCATTGGAGGCATTTACTTCAACGCTTTTCTAGTTTTCCCACAAAATCCTTTCAGGATGACAATAGAGGAAAAGGATATAGATTTGCCTTTCCACATTAATACCTTTCCCCTCAGCTACTAACTTCCCACATGTCCCACATCTTCGACCGCAAAACAGATTCTTTCTTTGGCTCGCTCAGTTACGCCGGGTATGGGTTGTTGTTGGTAGGCGCGTTGATGATGAGCAGTCGATGGTGGTGGAGTGGGGAGGTGAACCAGACGCAGATGTTGGCGGTGGGAGCGTTGCTAATGGTTTTGGGTGTTTTGTTCAAGTTTACGCACCATGGCTTTCAACTGGATTTTGAGCAAGGTCGGGTGCGGGAATACTTGTTGATGTTTGGGATTAAGTTTGGCCAATGGGCACCCTTGCCTGCCTTTGAACGCGTGGTATTGACGACCAACCTGATCCCGACAGACCATGACCTTCCGGGGGAGGAACCTGCCTTGGTGAAATGGTACACGGTGGGTTTGTATGCCACCGCAGATGAGCCCGCCTATGAACTACGCACCAGCCATGAGCACGAAGCCCTGCAAACACTAGAATTATTATCTCATCGCCTACAGGTTCCTTCTGAAAACAGGCTGGTTTCCTGAAAACAGGCCAAAAACGAACTCCCTTGGTCATTGTCTATTGCGGTTAGTTTATCGAAACTCAATCCTTGCCTAAGACAATAATTTCCCTGCTTTTTGCTTTATTTAAGTAGAATTTCATTCAATCCTATACCTGTGAAGAAAAGACTCATAGCCTGTTCACTAATAGGCGCAATGCTGTTTACCCAGTGTAAGACCAGCACGCCTTCGCCAGCAGCACAAACCACTACACCTGAGGCGCAGACCGCTACGCCAAAGGCCAAGGACTATACCTACACCACCGTCCCGAACGACCCACTCAAAGCCCGCATCTACAAACTGGACAACGGCCTGACGGTCTATCTAACGGACTATAAAGATGCGCCCCGTATTCAAACGTACATTGCCGTGCGCGCGGGTAGTAAGAATGACCCGGCAGATGCCACGGGTTTGGCGCATTATCTGGAGCACATGGCGTTCAAGGGTTCCTCCAAACTGGGCACGAAAGACTGGGAAAAGGAGCAAGTGGAGCTGGCCAAAATAGAGGCGCTGTATGAACTGTATCGCACTCAGAAAGACCCGGCCGTCCGGAAGAAAACCTACCACCAGATTGACTCCATCTCGGGTGTGGCCGCCAAATATGCCGTCCCCAATGAGTATGACAAGCTGGTAGCCTCTATGGGTATGCAGAATTCCAACGCCAGCACCTGGGTAGAGCAGACTATTTACTACGGAGACATCCCAAGCAACCAACTGGAGCGCTGGGCAATGCTAGAATCTGAGCGCCTGAGCGTAATGGTGCCCCGTTTGTTCCACACAGAACTGGAGGCAGTCTACGAGGAGAAAAACCGTTCCTTGGACTCAGACAACAACAAGGTGTTTGAAGCGGCCTTCGCGGCCTTGTACCCCACGCACCAGTACGGGACGCAGACTACCATTGGCACGGTAGAGCACTTAAAGAACCCGTCCATTACCGAGATCAAGAAGTACTTTGACAAATACTACGTGCCCAACAACATGGCTATTGCCATGAGCGGCGACCTGGACCCAGACCAAACCATCAGGATCATTGATGAGTATTTTGGAAAGTGGCAGAAGAAGACAGACCCGGTATACAACGCACCGCAGGAGAAACCACTGACGGCACCGGTGGTTAAAGAAGTGGTAGGGCCAGACGCCGAGAGCGTGTTTCTGGGCTTCCGGTTCCCGGGGGTGAAATCTAAGGATGCTTTAGTGTTACGCATGATCAGTCAGATTCTGAGCAACGGCCAGGCGGGCTTGATTGACTTAAACATCAACCAGAAGCAGGCGGCCCTGGGCGCAGGCTCCTTCGCCGAAATCTACAATGACTACAGTGCGCACTTCCTGTCTGGGAATCCGCGCCAGGGACAGAGCCTGGACCAGGTGAAGGATCTGTTGTTACAGCAGATTGAGCTGGTGAAGAAAGGTCAGTTTGAGGACTGGCTGATTCCGGCCATTGTCAACAAGAACAAGATTAGCCAGATGGAAGCCTATGAAAGCAACGAGGCCCGCGCCACGGCCTTCGTGGATGCGTTCATTGCTCGCCAAGACTGGGCCGACTATGTGAAGCAGGACGCAGAGTTTGCCAAGATCACCAAGCAGGACGTGATGGAAGTGGCCAACCGCTACTACGGCAACAACTACGCCCTAATCTACAAGCGGACCGGCAAAGACCCCAACGCGCAGAAGGTAGAGAAGCCAACTATCACCCCGGTGCCCGCCAACCGCGAGGCGCAGTCAGACTACTACAAAACAGTAGCCAGCAAGCCGGTATCTGATCTTCAGCCTGAGTTTGTGGACTACAAGAAAGACATTCAGCAGGGGCAATTGAAGGCTGGTATACCGGTGTACTACACGCGCAACAAGGAGAACGGCCTGTTCAACCTGTACTACGTGCTGGACATGGGCACCAACAATGACCTTAAGCTGGGCTTGGCGGTGAACTACCTGCAGTACCTGGGCACCGACAAATACTCAGCCGAGGAGCTACAGAAGGAGTTCTTCAAGATTGGATGCTCGTTTAACGTGTCGTCGGGGCAGGACCAGATTTATGTGTCTCTGTCTGGCCTGGATGAAAACATGGAGCAGGGCCTGAACCTGTTCGAAAGTCTCTTAAAGAATCCGCAACCCGATCAGAAAGCCCTGAGTGATATGGTGGCCGGCATCCTGAAGGACCGCAAAGACGCCAAGCTTAACAAGAACATCATCCACAGCGTGGCCATGGTCAACTACGCCAAGTATGGTCCAAAGAACCCGTTCACCAACATCTTGTCTGAGCAGGAACTGAAGAAGGTGAAACCGCAAGAACTGGTGGCCTTGATCAAAAGCATTCCCAGCTACCAGCACCGCGTGTTGTACTACGGCCCAAGAGAACTCCAGGCTATCACCGCCACGCTCAACACCGGTCACATAGTACCGGCTACCTTAAAGCCCGTGCCCGCCGAAAAGCCGTTCAAAGAGCTGGACATCACCAAACGCCAGGTCTACTGGACCGACTACAACATGGTACAAGCCGAGTTGCTGTTCCTAACCAAGTCACTCAACTATGACCCGAAACTGGTGCCGACAATCAGGCTGTACAACGAGTATTTTGACGGCGGTATGGGCGCCATTGTCTTCCAGGAACTGCGCGAGTCCAGAGCTTTGGCGTATTCTGCCAGTTCACGGTTTGCCAATGCCAGCAAGAAAGACCGCGCCAACTACATTCTCTCCTACATAGGAACGCAATCAGATAAGTTACCGGAGGCCATGGCCGGCATGCAGGAACTCCTGAATGACCTCCCGCTGGCAGAAGCCAACTTCGCGAATGCCAAAGCCTCGGTGCGCAACAGCATTGCTACGGAGCGCATCAACAAGACGGCCATCTTGATGAACTATGAGCAGGCCCGCAAACTGGGCATTGACCATGACATTAGACGTGACATCTATGAAAGTCTGGACGCCCTGACCCTGGACCAGATCAAAGCCTTCCAACAGCAGTTCGTGAAGGGCCAAAACCAGACCATCCTGGTGATCGGCTCCAAAGACAAACTCAACTTCAAGGAACTGGCCAAGTACGGCACCGTGAAGCAGTTGAACTTGAAAGAGCTGTTTGGGTATTAGGGGTTAGACGTTAGTAATTAGATACTAGACATTAGATTTTGCAGAAGGAGAGGCCGGTGGTTTCTCCTTCTGCGTTTTTAGCCTGTTTCTGGAAAAACAGGCTAAAAACGATGTGGCTAAAAAACTTATGAAGCGCTCATCTAATATAAGTTTACATCAAGCCGAGATGCCTTAGAATAGCTCAAACACGATTAAGCCACTCCAATACTTTAGTGGTTAGTACAATGCTCTGAATTATTAGCAGAAGACGAGTAATAAGTAAGCCTCCCCTGCGACTCATAGGCAGTAACTAAATTCTAACACTTTTAAGAATTGACTATGAGCAAAGCATCGTTTTTAAGGGTAAGGATTTGGTTGACGGCGCTGGTAGCCATTGTTATCTGGTCGCTCTTGGGTTATCAGCATTATAATGGAGGCGTGCCCAGTCACCATATCCTGGCAGATGAAACCTTGCCGTCTTTCTCTAATTGGTGGGGAGCGCTTCTGTTGCCTGTCCTGACGTGGATTCTCTTATACCGCATAGAAAAAAGGGTATTCGCGCATTCTAATACAGTTCTATCAATGCAACACGTCCTCTATCGGTTTGTCGGGGCCTTGCTGTTTGGCGTGGTCCTTTCCGTCTTCTTTACGCTGGGCAATACGAATGTGCCGGGCTTTATGCTCCTGGGCGTATTTGCCTTAGCCTTATTTCTTCCGGTTTACCGTGCGCAGTGTCTACTGGGTTTTGTGCTGGGGATGACCTTCACCTTCGGGGCGGTTCTACCAACGGGTATTGGGCTTGTTCTTTCCTTGATTACTGCAGTGCTTTACCTGGCCATCAGACCCGCTTTCTTATTTGTGGTCTCTAAGCTGACCAGAAAGCAGAGTGCGCAAGTTTAACGCTTCTTTCGTTTCCTTTCATTCACCGCTAATAGCGCACTGTCTAGTGTAGCCTACCTCCGTTTTTAGTCTGGTTTCACCAAAACAGGCCAAAAACGCCTATTCCTCCTGCCCTGAAAATAATTCTTCCCGTGTCTGTGATTTTCCTTCGCTTTGCTACACTAATGGGCTGAAGATCGATTTTACATGGACCTACACCAGCAATTTACCAGCGTCATCCAAGAAAATAAAGGCTTGATCTTTAAGGTGTCGGCTATGTACACCAACACCCCAGATGATAGGAGTGACCTGCAGCAGGAGATTGTGTACCAGCTCTGGAAATCGTTTGGGTCCTTTAAACAGGATTCTAAGCTGAGCACTTGGATGTACCGCGTGGCCTTGAACACCGCTATTTCGCAGTTAAATCAAACTAAGCGTAGGGTCAGCACCATTCCGTTGGAGTTGGAGGCAGACCGCCTGGCCGAGGATTATGATCAGAACGAGGAGGAGCAGATTCAACAGCTCTACGCTCAGATTCAGAGCCTCAACCTGTTGGACAGAGGCATCATCCTGCTGTTTCTGGAAGGCAAGAAGTACGAGGAGATTGCCTCTATCATTGGCATCACGCCCAGCAACGTGGGCACTAGAATCTCGCGCATCAAAGAAAGACTAAGAACGCAACTAGTTAAACAACCTGCATAATGGAACTAGAAGAAATGCAACAGGCTTGGGGGAAACTAAGCCAACGGGTAGAACAACAAGAAATCTTAACCACTCATCTGGTAGAGCAGACAGAGCGCCAGAGGTATCACGCTAGGTTGAACAGCATCAAGTATTCTGAGTTGGCCGGGACTTTGGTCTGCTACGCCGCCGCCGGGTACGTGAGTGTGTACCTCACTAAAATAGAAGGGTTCTGGATGCAAGTCTTGGCAGGCTTGACTATTGTGGTACTGTTGGTATTGCCCATTCTGTCGCTGGCCTCGGTGCGCGCGGTTAGGGGTGTGAACATCTCAGTGGCGTCGTATGTAGAAACCATCCAGACGTTTGCCCGGCAGAAGATCAGGTTCCAGCGGCTACAGAAAATCAACGTGTTGTTAGGCTTGGTGCTATTGTTTGTTTCCCTGCCCGTGCTAGCGGCCATTCAAGGCAAAGACCTGTCTCAGATTCCGTATCTCTGGACGGTGCTGGTGCCGGTAGGAGTGGCGGTGTTTCTGGCCTTCGCTTATTGGGTGCTAAGGTCCTACAACAAGATCTTAACCGATATGGAAAGCCTGCTTACTGACATTGAGAAGTAAGGCTGACAGCAAGCGATCAATTTCAATTAATCACAGCGCCTCACCATTGTTGAGCTTCATACAGAATGAATAATTAAGAAGGGATGACCACAGGTTGTCCCTTCTTCGTTTTTGGGTTCTTTCGATGAAAACAGGCAAAAAACGAGAGGAGGTATAGCTTAAAGGCTATATAAATAAGCTAAGAGAAATGGGCGATTCTTCGTTCTTGAGTCTTATTCTGTAGCGTTTTGTAATAATGCCGGATGGAATGCTACATATAAAAGAAAAACTCCATGAAGAGATTCTTCCTGCTCACCAGTCTAAGCCTTCTGTCTCTCATTTTTAACACGTCAGTGGTTTTGGCGCAGGCTTGCAATTCGCGGGTGCTGGACCCCAACGTAGCGGGCTTTCTGAAAATGATAGGGTATCAGGATTTGACCTTGGACCAGTTAAGGGCTATGCCCATGGAGCAGATCAAATTTGCCGGTCCGCCTGCCATTCCTTATCCCAAAGAAGATATGCGGAGAATGAAGATCACGGCAGACAGCATTCCGGTCTTGGTGTTCAATGCCTCTAAAACGACTAACGCGCCCATCATCATCAACTACCATGGGGGTGGCTTCATCTCGCCGTTGTTGCCGGGCCTGGAGCACTCTTTGTGGCTGGAGTCTAAAACGTATGGGGCTGTGGTGGTAGCCGTTGATTATAGGGTGGCACCAGAGCATAGGTTCCCGGGGGCAGTCAATGACAGTTACAACGCATTTATATGGGTAGCGCAACATGGCAGAAGTCTGGGCGGAGATACTGACCGCATTGTCTTGCTAGGCAACAGCGCCGGTGCTAATCTGGTGGCAGTCATCGCCCAGAAAGCCAAGAAGGAAGGCATCGCTAAAAAGATAAAACTGCAGGTGATGAACGGTTTGCCGGTGGACCTAAGGCCCCAGCACATGGAAACGTCTGTGTCTTACCAGCAGAACGCCAAAGGCTACTTCCAGACCAAAGACGCCTGCTACTTCGCGGTAGAAACGTATGCGCCTAATCAGTACAACAACCCAGAAGTGTCGCCTATTCTCACCAAAGACTTGAGTGGATTACCACCGGCGGTCATCATCAACGCCGAGTTTGACCCTCTGCGGGAGGACGGTATTTTATATGCTTCTAAGTTGAGAAAAGCCGGCGTGAAGGTTTGGGATAAGTGCTTCGCAGGGCAGATTCATTGTTTAATTGGCCTGCAACCAGGCGCTCCAGCGCTATTGGAGTATGAGGCGCTGGTGAAGACCGCCATGCAAGAGAGCTTCCAAAAGTAGATAAACCTGATCTCGGTCGGGTGAAGAAAGTGTAAGGCTATCCGTTTTTAGCTTGTTTTCTGGGAAACAGGCCAAAAACGAATGGCTTTTCTTTTTAGCTATTATAAGCGGTGAGGGACGGTAGTTTCCTCTTCTTTAAACGCCTCTTTCCAATATTATCAGAATTATATATAGTCTTTCTTTAAGCTTGTGCTAAGTAATCCGTTTACCTTAGAGGCATTATTGCTATAAAGGCGCAAAACCCATTCTTTCCCCTTCATCTCTCATGAGAGTATTTCTTTTCCTTTTATTACTGCTTCCAACCTTTTGCTTTGCACAAACTGCTAAACAGCCTGATGCTCCCATCACTATAGGCACCAAGCAGACCATTCACTCGGCTATTCTAAAGGAAGACCTAAACCTATGGGTGTATGTGCCTAAATCTGGGGACGGCGCGAAAACGCGTTACCCAGTCATGTACCTGTTAGACGGCGAGGCTTTTTTTATGTCCATGGCCGGCACGGTGGACTACGTGAGCGGACAAGGCAAGATGCCCGAAATGATCATTGTCGGCATTGAAAGCACAGACCGGGTACGCGACCTGACGCCCACCCATTATCCGTTTTGGGCCAGTGGTGAGCCGGCCAATGATTTAAAGACATCGGGCGGAGGAGCCAATTTTATGGCCTTCCTGGAAAAGGAAGTGATGCCCTACATTGAAAAGCGCTACCAAACCCAGCCGTACCGCATGCTGGTAGGGCACTCCCTGGGCGGTTTGACCGTCTTGCAGGCCCTGGTGCACCAACCAGCCCTCTTTGCATCGTATGTGGCCATTGACCCTAGCATTTGGTGGGACAAGCAACTCATCATGAAACAGGCCGAGAAAGCCCTCACGCAAAAAGACTACGCTAATGAAAGCCTCTTCTATGCTGTTGCCAATACCATGGAGAAGGGGATGGATACCGTGCGGGTAGTGCAGGACAAAACGCAAGGCAATCATAATGTGAAAAACCACCTCTTGTTCAGGGAGACGCTCAGAAAGAGCAAGAACCTGGCCTGGGCCTGGAAGTACTACCCAGAAGACAATCATGGTTCGGTGCCGTTCCCGGCGCAGTACGACGCCCTGCGGTATCTCTTCAAAAAATATGAGCTAGACAAGGACTTAAAAGATCCTACCATCACCGTAGACTATATCAAAAATCATTACCGTGCCGTGTCTGCTATGCTACAATACCCAGTGTTGCCGGACATGACCACAGTGAATACGCTGGGTTATATTTCTTTGAGCGAAAAACGGTATGACAAGGCCTACCAATTTTTCCAATTAAACCTTGAAAACTACCCCGCCGTGGGCAACCTCTATGATTCCATGGGCGACTATTACGTGGCGGTAGGTAATAAGAAGAAAGCCATGGAAGCTTTTAAAAAGGCACTGTCTTTGGAGGAAGTAGCAGAAACCAGAAGAAAGCTGAAAAGCCTGGAGGCGGGGAAATAGTAGAATCATTCCCTGTACAAGCAAAGTTGGCCAAGGTATCTTGGCAGTTGCCATTAAGGATACTCATCTCAGTAAAAGAAAGTCTATTGCTGATGCTCACTAAACAAAGAAGCCGTTTCAACTAGATTGAAACGGCTTCTTTGTTTAAGATGGGGTGGGTTGAAGAAACTACCCAAGAGAGAACGAATGGCTTAGTTGCCAGTTGGCATGATGGCAATACCAATTACGGCTCGGTCTGTTTTGCCCAGGTTCTTCGCCTTGCCCGTCTGCAGGTCAATGGAGTAGAACCGGTATTTGTTGCCGTTTGATTCTTCTTGTTGATCGGCATCGCCGCCACCCCGGCCATACAAAACAGCAAGGGCCATGGAGTTGCCTGGGGAAATGTCAAATCCGCCTTCGCCGGAGGCCTGCACGTTTAGGCTACCTACTTCTACCAATCCGCCGCTGTTAGGAGGAGACTGAATGTAGAGCTTGTCAGTGTTTACGTCAATGTCATACAGGGTGGTAGACGTAGCGCCGGCCATGCTGTTGGTATACGCCGCGGCTACTACCGCCGGGTTTCCTGGGTTCAAATCACCGTCAATGGCAGCCACTGTTCCTGTGATGGGGTTCAAACGAAGATTCTGGCCTGTGTTGGTCACTAACCTAATGCGGTCTACCGTCGGGTTAAAGTCAAAGCCCACCTCTGTGCCCTCAATGGCAGGGGAGAAGGGCTGAGAACCTATAGCCATGGCAGCCCCCGTCATTTGATCAATCACATACAATCTACTTTGGTTACTAACGGCATACAGTTGGCCCGTGGCTGGCCGGAAATCAATGCCCAAGAGGCTCTCGCCGCTTTGTAAGCCGGTAATGCTAACCGCGCTCATCTCCTGTATGGTTTGGTTGGAGCTGTACTTCACCAACTGATTCATATTGGTAAGCGCATAAAAAAGGGTGGGGCTGTCCATCTTTTTAGCTGCGTCAATAGCCGTCGCGTTTTGTGGGGTCAAGGTCTCAAGCTCATCTGTAGAGCAAGAAGAAAATAACAGGGAAATGGAGAGAAATCCCGAAAGCCCGAAGGCAAAATGTTTGTTTGTTTTCATAGCAAGATGTGTTTAAGTGGTTCATATGTAGGGACCTACGAACTGGCTTGATGCCCAGATTGCGGGCTTCTAAATAAACTTGCCATGCTCAGAACACACAGTGGCGGAAGTAAGATTGAGCCCTCCTATATTTTCTATAAAGCGTTTTTAGGCTGTTTTCTGGAATAGATGCCAAAAACGCTTAATGATATCAAGAGAATTTACAGGCTAGGCAAAAACCGCTACCCACTATTGCTTACTTTTAAGGAAAGAATTCTGCATTCCTATTCTGCTTGAACCTCATGAACCTAGCTGATAAAGTCACCACCTATAGAAAGAGCCAAGGCTTGTCACAAGAAGACCTGGCTGACCTTTCGCAAATCAGCTTGAGGACCATTCAACGGATTGAGGGGGGCAAGAGCATCCCGCGGGGCTATACCCTGAAATCTTTGGCGCAGGCCTTGGGCAAACCGGTGGAGGAATTTGCCAGGCCGGAAGAATCCGAAGTGCCGTCTCTGCCTGTGGCGGTGGAGCAGGAGGTGGCCCCGCCTGCGGTTCAGCCGATGATACATTCGCCGGGGGCGCTCAGCATGTGGTTGCAACAGTTGAACATCGCGTCCTTCGCGTTTCTGGTGTTGCCGTATTTGGGTTTTCTAGTGCCGTTGTGGCTCTGGAGGAAACAGCCGGAAGGGTCAGAGGCCAGAGTCTTGGGCGCGCGAGTGGTCAACTTTCAAGTGTTGTGGTGTGTGGGCATGCACCTGGGTTTGTTGCTGGCCTTGGGCGTCCAATTAGCGCTGGCGTATTACTTCCAGGTGAGGCTGGGCTTTCTGGTCCTCGGGACGTTTTTCTTCTTTTATGCGCTCAACATTGCGGCCATTTTGTATGGTGCGGTTAAGCTGAGAACCAGCCAAAATCTCTATCCCGTAGGGTTCTATTTGTTCGGGTAAAACACACTTAATACTAGCTTTGTCAGGAATGGCGTAAGAATGTCATAGGCAAAAACGGCCTTGGCGTGTGTTTGGCGGGCATATGGCGTAAGAGTGGCGTGTTCAAGCGCTGGTCTCTGCCCTAACATTGCAAGAAAAAAAACACTTGCTATGAAACTGCTGAAAAGACTCTCCCTCGTTTTTGTTGTACTGTTTATCCTGAGCTCAGTAGGAGGTTGCTTCTACTTCAAGAAGAAGTTTGCCCCGCCTGCCAACCAACTGCACATGGCCAACCAGGCCCACTACATTCCGTTTGTATGGCGCGGTGATGCCAATGATACTCATGCTTTTCTTTTGGTGCCGGTGACCTTGCCGGGTTCTTCTAAGAAGTTCTACATGCAGTTAGACACGGGCGCGCCGTACTCGCTTTTCTACCAAAGCAAAGTAGAGGCGCTTCAGAAAAAGTACGGCACCTATAACCTGCACCAAAAAGAGAACGGCCTGTCCTTGCAAGACATGAAATTCAATGTGGGTGACCTGGCGGTGACGGCTACAGAAATGAAAGTGCTGGCCAACGGGACCACGGGCATTAACTGGGAAGACACTACCCAGGTAGAAGTGATTGGCACGCTGGGCTCAGACTTTATTGAGAACAAGGTGGTGGCCATTGACTACCCCAAAGGCGTCATCTTCTGGGGCGACCAATTGCCCAAAGAGATTCCGGCTTCTACGCCCATGCTGGACTTTGAATTTGAGAACAGACGCGTCATGCTCCCTTCTACCATCAACGGCAAAGAAACCAAGTTGATGTTTGACACCGGCGCCAGCGCCTATGAGTTGCTCACCAACCAGTCTACCTGGAAAGAACTGGCCGACCAAGGAAGCCATACCGACACGACCAAGGTAAATTCCTGGGGCACTACCCTCACGGCGTTCACCATCAACACCAGCAAAACGGCCACGTTCGGCCAGACGCAGATTCCTGTCAAGCAAGCCACCTACATGGAGGGCATGAGTTTCATAAATACTACCTTGATGCGGTTTTCGGGGATGGGCGGGATGACGGGCAATAAGCTCTTTTTGGGAACTACGCTGGTATTGGATACCAAGCACCAGAAGTTTGCCATTGTGGCCAACCGCTAAACCGTTTGGCTGGGGAGATTATCTTGCCCAGCAGAAATACAGCACCCGTTTTTGGCCTGTTTTACAGAAAACAGGCCAAAAACGGGTTTTACTTTTTAGTGGCCAGCACTTCTTGCACGCTGGTCCAGCGCATGCCTGGGTAGCGGTCATTGTCCAGGGGGGCCAGTTTGGTTTCTCCGCTGAGCATGTCGCGCAGGTACTGCATGCCTTGCCACGGCGGAAACACTTCCTGGTTGTTGCGCATAAGCGTCTTGGTCACTTTAATCATTGCGTTCAGGACGCCCAGCCCGCCGGCTCTCAAGAGTTTAAAGGGTTGACCTGTGGCCTGGCTGGCGACGCGTTGCAGGCTTCTGGGCGATTGCACATCGCCGGCGATGCGCAGGTAGCGGGGTGTGTTGGGGTCTAGGGCCACCAGGGCGGTATATTGGGCGGTGTTGGCAATGGTGGTGAAATCCAGGGGCTGGTCTGCGTTGCCCCAGAACAGGATGCGCTTTAACGGGAACAGCACCACCGGCGCCTGGCCCGTGAGCAAGTCTGTGAACATGCCGTTCAGGACCGAGGTCCCGGCAATGGGTGCGCTGTCCAGCACCTCGCTAAACTCCTTCCTGAAGTCCAGGTTGCGGTTCTTGCCATAGGCCAGCCGGGTGAAATCAATGGAGAAGTCTGAGGGAATAAACCGGGGCACGCTTGCCTGTACAGACGCGTTCAAGAGCTGGGTCTGGGTGTCTACCATGACGTCCCGCAAGCCAGACAAAGCACTCACCACGCAGGTCCCACCTTGGCAGGCCTGGGTCAAGGCAGGTGCATTTTGAAAATCCACCTCCACCACCTCGGCGCCCAGGGCTTGCAAGGCAGAACGTTTGCCAGCCTCGGTTTCCATCCGCACCAAAGCCCGCACGTGCGCGCCTCTTTTGCGCAACTCCTCGGCAATGAGTCCTCCTAAGTGGCCGGTGGCTCCTGCGAGGATGATGGTTAGGTTGTTGGGTGAGGTGGGATTGGGCATGGTTAAGGCTTAAGTTTTTACTTTAACTGGTAGAAGGGATTATTGTTAGGGAATACAATAAATTGGGGAATTGCAAACAAATCTAATGAGGGTATTAAAGTGCTCATCTTATTCAATACAACTAACAAACACGTGATAATACATGCTAATACTAATAGTAAATCGTATTTTTGGTATTATATCCATCTCAATCAATCATTGTTTTACCTTTATTCAGTGAAGTTGTACTATAAAAGCTACCTTTCATTAGAGAGTGCTGATTTTAATAATTTTTGAATTGACGAATGAATAATCCAAAAGTCATTATTCTCTCAGTTATGGGAATAGTCTATAGCATTATAATATTATTATCTGGTAGCGTTAGTGGTTTTGTATTCTTTACGCCAATAATTCTATTCATAATTTCGATAGTCAAGGCTATAAGTTGGTTGTTAAAAGATGATTCCTCGTCAGCTTATATTGCCTTATTGATAGGCCTTTTGATGTTAACTATTCCTGTAATGTTAACTTACACCTATTACAATACAGTTTGTGCTCTCCTTCTTGTGTCTATATCAATATGGGTTTATAAGGTAAAGTCATCGGTGCCAAATCTTGGTTATATAACTAAAGCCTTACTCGTTGCAATTTTAACTACTTCAATTTTTCTAGTAATTCCTCATGAAACTTTCATGCGTTCAGAGGTATCCGATATTTATGTTCCTTGGAAACCCAACCTGACGTTTGAGGATTTTAGAGTAATAGATGATGCTGAGAGATTAGAATTAGGTGATACTTCAAAATATGACGCTTTTATAACTAATGCATTCTATGGTAAAGTCAACATCGCTTATAACTATCCGCCGGCCATAGTTATAGCATGTATGGATAAATCAAAGTCTTACCGAAAAGCATCAATAGGTATAAGAGATAAGGACCTTTTGTTGCATGAGCAGGTACACTTTAATATAAATAAACATTATGCAAACTTGGCTAACGATAGCCTATCAAAGCTTTGGGGTGGAGATAGAGAGCAGTTGATGGTAGTAATTACTTACTTTCACAACAAAGTTGCTAAAGAAGGCGATTTGTATGATTCTCTGACTAACCACGGATTAGATTCTGTTCAACAAGCGGTTTGGGCGCAAAGGTTTAAAATGGATTAAATAATAAAAATATAGATGTTGCATAATCATAGTAAAATCGGTTGAATAATATTCATTCTATTGAAGGTTGTTGCTTTTAGTTCTGCTATTAAATAATTAATAATCTATGTTTATTTCCTGTGTTAAAACTGCGGGACTTTTGTATTACATTTAAAAATAATAGGTTTAAATGAATGCATTATATAATTGCATATCAAAGTACTATCCTATTTCTTCTGAAGCTTGGAAAGCCTTGTCGAAAGCTTTAACCCAAATTAAGATTCCAAGAAATTCCTTCTTGGTAAAAGAGGGGACAGTTTGCAATAACTTGTATTTCCTTGAGCAAGGTTGTTTGCGAGGGTATTATAACCTAGACGGGAAAGAGATTACCTATTGGTTTGGCTTCGAGGATAATTTTGTCACCTCCTTTTACAGCTTTATTTCTAGAAAGCCAGCGGTAGAAAACATACAGGCTTTAGAGGATTCTACTTTGTGGAGCATTAGTTCTGAAGCATTGCACCAGTTGTTTGATGCGCATCATGACCTAGAGCGACTTGTCCGCATTATCAATGAGCAGTACTACATACGGCTGGAAGAGCGGTTTATGGCCATGCAGTTTAAAACGGCTAAAGAGCGCTATGAACAGCTACTAGAAAACTCGCCACACATTCTTCACAGAATCTCGCTTGGGCAAACGGCTTCTTACCTGGGTATTAGTCAGGAAACGCTGAGCAGAATAAGAAGCCAGGTATAGCATTTCGCTTTTTGACAAATGTCAAAAGAAAGGATTGGGACCTCCTCTACCTTTGATTCATCATTTAACTAAAAACAAAGATGAATCAGAAACCATCCAACGTATTTGCCGCAGCCTCTTATTTTGTTCTACTTACTGGTATCAGTGCCTACATCATTGGGCTATGGAACGCCGACATGATGCTGAATGAAAAAGGGTATTACTTTACCATTCTCATGTATGGTTTGTTCTCAGCCATCTCTCTGCAAAAAAGCGTGCGTGACCAATTAGATGGTATTCCTGTTTCTAGTATGTATTATGGGATTGCCTGGTTTTCTACCATCGTGTCGCTAGTGCTTCTCACCGTAGGGCTTTGGAACGCAGATTTATTTCTGAGCGAGAAAGGCTTTTACGGGATGTCCTTTCTATTGAGCCTCTTCGCGGCGATAACCGTTCAGAAAAATACCAGAGACAGCCTAGCAATTGAAGCGCCAGCTAATCATAAGGTGGAGGTTTATTAACTGCCTGGCAGGACTTTATCTTACCTGGTAAACTAAGAAAGTTGCTGTAATACATTTAGAACTTATCATCCTCTATTCTTGTGGAAAAAACACTTCACATTATTCTATAAATGGAGTAATAGAAAAGTTTAGTAATAACATTGTCTAAACGCTAGCTTTGACCATTGACTACACTTGATGTTACTAATCTAAATAATGAACCCTTATACAAAAATTTGGACAAAAACATCTGCGACAATAGATTTCCTTCTTGAAAATGGGTTAAGCACAAGCCTTCTTAATCTCAACTTCCTAATAGCTGGGTTGACAGCTTCTTTATTAAGTGTAGGGGAGGATAAGGTGTTTGCTACATTTGGGGTTGCAGGCGGGCTTGTTTTTCTTCTGTTTCAAACAGTGCTTATTTGGCTGGCCTTGAAATTCCTTCTTCCTTACATGTACCTCTTGATTGGAAAGATGTGGAATGGGAAAGCTACCTTCCATCAAATGGCGTTGATTGTATCGCTTGCTTTCATTCCTGAGGTCATTTATTTAACCTACGTACTGGTCTTGTTTGCAGTAAGCGGAGAGATTATTGAGGTTAACTATTTAATCAGACTGATTGGTTGGGTTTTCACTATCAGAATTCTAGTGATAGGAATAGCAAAGGTGCAGGGGTTCAACTATGTATTTGCTCTTATGAATTTGTTTCTACCAGCTATTATTTTGGGGGTTTTAGGGCTTCTACTTGGTGTACTGAATAATTAATCCTTTAGCTCTGTTAGGTTTTTTTAATGTGACCGTTCACAAGCTTTACTCATTTATAAGACACAATGAAAAGGCCGCTTGAGATTTCTCCCGAGCGGCCTTTCCTTTTCTATAACTTATCCTCCTAGAACTGGTCTAAGAAAGAGTTCAACGTGGCGCTTGGGCGCATGGCTTCGGCAACTTTGGCCGTGTCTGGGTGGAAGTAACCGCCCATGTCTACGGGTTTGCCTTGGGCCGCAATCTGCTCCTGTACAATCTTGTCTTCGTTCTCCGTTAAGCCTTTGGCCAAGTCCGTGAAACGGGTTTTCAGCTCCTCGTTCTTGGTTTGCTCGGCCAGGGCCTGAGCCCAGTAAAGCGCCAGGTAGAAGTGGCTTCCGCGGTTGTCAATGCCACCTACTTTACGGGCCGGTGACTTGTCTTTCTCCAGGAACTCGGCGTTGGCTTGGTTCAAGGCTTCGGCTAGTACCGCGGCTTTGTCGTTCTTGGTTTTGTAGGCCAGGTCTTCCAGAGAAACGGCCAGGGCCAGGAACTCACCCAGTGAATCCCAACGCAGGTAGTTTTCCTCAGCGAACTGCTGTACGTGCTTAGGGGCAGACCCGCCGGCACCGGTTTCAAACAGCCCGCCACCGTCTAGCAAGGGCACAATAGAAAGCATTTTGGCGCTAGTACCTAATTCAATAATCGGGAACAAGTCTGTGAGGTAGTCACGCAGTACGTTACCCGTTACAGAGATGGTGTCTTTACCGGCAACCGCGCGCTCACATGAGTAACGCATAGCTTCTACCGGAGACATAATTTTAATCTCCAGGCCGTTGGTGTCATGGTCTTTCAGGTACTGGTTTACCTTCTTAATCAGGTTGGCGTCATGCGCACGCTTCGGGTCTAGCCAGAAGATGGCAGGCGCGCCGGTGATGCGGGCACGGGTCACGGCCAGTTTCACCCAGTCCTGAATAGGCAGGTCTTTGGTCTGGCACATTCTCCAGATATCGCCTTCCTCTACTTTGTGCTCCATTACCGCTTTGCCCGAGGCATCTACCACGCGCACAGTACCGCTGGCCGTGATTTGGAAGGTCTTGTCATGTGAGCCGTATTCTTCGGCTTTCTGGGCCATTAAGCCAATGTTAGGCACGGTGCCCATGGTTTTAGGGTCAAAGGCGCCGTTCTCTTTGCAGAAGTCAATCACCTCTTGGTAGATGCCCGCGTAGTTGCGGTCTGGTATCATGAACTTAGCGTCATGGGCTTTGCCGTCTGCGCCCCACATCTTGCCAGACGTTCTAATGGCCGCCGGCATAGAGGCGTCAATAATCACGTCATTAGGGAAGTGCAGGTTAGTAATGCCTTTGTCTGAGTCTACCATGGCCAGGGCCGGGCCGTTCTCTATGGCCGTTTTCAAGTCAGCCTCAATCTGGGATTTCTGGTCTGCCGGCAGGGTCTGGATTTTGTTGTACAGGTCGCCTAAACCGTTGTCTGGGTTTACACCAATTTGCTTGAAGGTCTCTGCGTGCTTGGTGAATACATCCTTGAAGAACACGGTCACGGCATGGCCAAACATAATAGGGTCAGAGACCTTCATCATGGTGGCTTTTAAGTGCAATGACAACAGAATACCAGATGCCTTGGCATCTGCAATCTCTTTCTCATAGAAGGCGCGCAGGGCTTTCTTGCTCATCACGGATGAGTCAATCACTTCGCCGGCTTTCAGGGCCAGTTTGTCTTTTAGGGTAGTGGTGGTTCCGTCAGCAGAAACAAACTCAATCTTCACCTCGGTGGCTTGGTCCATGGTCACAGACTGCTCAGTGCCATAGAAATCACCATCGGTCATGTGGGCCACGTGTGATTTTGAGTCTGCCGTCCAGGCACCCATGGAGTGCGGGTGCTTGCGGGCGTACTGTTTCACGGCATCGGCTACGCGGCGGTCAGAGTTTCCTTCGCGCAGGACCGGGTTCACGGCACTGCCCAACACTTTGCCGTAGCGGGTTTTGATTTCCTTCTCGGCGTCGGTCTTCGGGTCTGCCGGGTAATCTGGAATGTTATAGCCTTGGCTCTGCAATTCTTTAATGGCCTGCGTCAACTGCGGTACAGAGGCCGAGATGTTAGGCAATTTGATGATGTTGGCTTCTGGGGTTTTGGCCAGTTCGCCCAGCTCTGCCAGGTCATCAGACTGCTTTTGCTCTGCGGAAAGGTTCTCTGGGAAGGTAGCCAGAATACGGCCCGCCAGGGAGATATCTCTGGTTTCTACCTCAATGCCGGCCGCTTTGGTGAACGCCTTTACAATGGGCAGGAACGAGTGCGTGGCCAGGGCCGGCGCCTCATCTGTGATGGTATAAATGATTTTTGATGTGTTTGCCATAGTAGTATGTGTTAAGTAATGTGCCCTGCGCGCAAACCTGTTACCCGCACGTCTAAACCCTGTACGGTTGGCAAAGGGTTAGACCGGCAAATATAAGTGAAAATTGATACGCACTATTCTGCAGACCAACTGTTCTAAACAATAAATACCTGAATAGGTTAAGAGGCAAACTGGTCTTTCGTTTTTGGGCTGTTTTCGTCAAAACAAGCCAAAAACGACCTTTGCGACTATTGTTTGTGGCATGAACGCTGGTGCTGACAACTTTAATCCATGGCCGTTAAAAAGGTCTTTTCTGCGCTTTAAGCTCAATATTAATCCTATCTTTGGTAACCACGTAAAGGGAGTTCCTTTGCTACATCAGCTCTCAGCGGTACATGACTGATTTCTCCACTTCCCCCAAACCTACAGCTTCTTTTAATGAGGCGCTTTCGTTTCAGAAGATTTTTGAGGCACAAAACAACCCTATTCTTGTGCTCTCGCCTTCTTTGAAAATATTAGGGTGTACTGAAGCTTATTTAAAAGAAACGCTTCTAACCAGGGAGCAACTGCTCGGGAAAAGTGTGTTTGACGCTTTTCCAGACAATCCAGAAGCCGGCGAGTCTCTCTCTTCAGTAAAGCTGAGAGCTTCTTTGCAACAGGTGCTGGCTAGTAAACAGGCCCACCAGATGGAGGTGACGCGGTATGACATCCCAGATCCCAACCACTCGGCCTCTTTTATAGAACGGTATTGGTCTATCCTCAACACGCCTATTTTAGACGAAAGGGGAGAGGTGCTTTATATTTTGAACGAGGCCACCAACGTCACAGAGGCGGAGAAATCTAAAAAGAACCTACTGGAGAGCGAAGAAAGGGAAAAAGTAGCCTTGGCCGAGGTAGAACAGCAACGCCTTCGGTTAGAGCGCCTGTTTGCCCAGGCACCGGCGGCCATGGCCGTTCTGGAAGGTCCAAATCTTGAATTCAAGGAAATCAATGACGCGTATCAGCAGTTGTTTCCGGGACGCAAATTACTGGGTCTAGCCTTGTTTGAAGCTCTTTCAGAGCTAAAGGGCCAGCCCATAGAAGAAATTGTGCAGCACGTCATCACTACCGGTGAGACGTTTGAAGGCAAGGAGATTTTGATACCCGTAGCCCGTTACAAAGACCAACCGGTAGAGGACATTTACTGGAACTTCATCTACCAGGCCCTTTATGACGCCCAAGGCAAGATCAACGGCATGTTCATTTTTGCCTTGGATGTAACGCCTTTTGTAGAAGCCCGCCAACAAGTAGAGAAAAGCGCCGAGGACCTGAAAGCCCTTAACCTGGAACTGGAGGCCCGGGTAGAAAGACGCACCCAGGAGGTGCAAAAAGCCCAGGCCGATGCGGAGCGCCAACGCCAGCGCTTTGAAAGGCTCTTTATGGATGCGCCCACGGCCATCTGCATACTGGCTGGCCCCAACTTGGTGTATGAACTGGTAAACCCCGTGTACGCAGGCCTTTTCCCCGACAGGGAGCTTCTGGGCAAGCCCATTTTAGAGGCCTTGCCAGAGATTGGACATAACAAGGCGTATGAGACCTTCTCAGAAGTGTATAGAACGGGTATCACCCATGAAGAGCCAGAATTGCTCATTCCCTTCACCTCGCCCCATGGCTTCTTAGAGGACAGGTACTTCAGGTACATTCAACAAGCCAGAACCAACGAAGAAGGCATAGTAGACGGCGTTCTGGTCTTCGCTATTGAGGTGACAGAGCAGGTGGCGGCACGCAAAGCCGTAGAAGAAAACGCCAACAACCTGCGGCTCATCACAGATTCTTTGCCGGTCCTCATTGGGTACCTGGACCGGGACCGGGTTTACCGTTTCACTAACAAAGCCTATGAAGCGTGGTTTCCTATCAAGTCTGAAGATTTGCTGGGCCGCCGGGTGCAGGACGTGGTGGGTGAAAAAGCCTACAATAACACCAAAGGCTACATGGACCGCGCCCTGGCCGGAGAGCGCCTTAGCTTTGAGGCCACCATGCCCTACCGCGAAGATTTTGTCAAGCATATAAAGACAGACTATGTGCCAGACGTAAGAGGCGGCGAAGTGGTAGGTTTCTATACCTTGGTCACGGACGTAACCGACCAGGTAGAGGCTCGCTTAAAAATAGAGACCAGCGCCCAACAGGCCAGCGCCATTGCCGTTGAACTGGCCGCCGCCAATGAAGACCTGCGCCTGGCCAACCTGGACCTGGCCGACGCCAACCAACAGCTTACCCACACCAACAAAGACCTGGATAATTTTATCTATACCGCGTCACATGACTTGAAAGCACCTATTTCTAACATAGAGATGCTGCTGAGAGAATTGCAGGTAGAACTACCCCAGGAAAGTTTGAAGGGCCATGAAGTCAAAGCCATCATTAAGATGATGCAAAACTCCATTGACCGCTTCAAGAAGTCCATTGCCAGCCTCACCGAAATCACCAAGCTACAGAAAGACCACGACCAGGCGGCCCAAACCGTAAACCTGCAGGAGGTAGTGCAGGAAGTGCAGCTAGACATGCAGCAAATCATTCTTGCTTCGGGCGCCAAGGTAGAATCCACCATCCGGAACGATGCCATGGTGTCCTTCTCAGAGAAAAACCTGCGCAGCGTGGTCTACAACCTGCTTTCTAACGCCATCAAATACCGGCACCCAGACAGAAACCCGCTGGTAAAGATCAGTTGCCAGCCAGAAGAGGACTATGTGGTGCTGGTCATACAAGACAATGGCCTAGGCATCAACCCTAAACAGAAAACTAAGCTGTTTACCATGTTCAGTCGGTTCCATGACCACGTAGAAGGTTCTGGAATTGGCCTCTACATGGTGAAAAGAATCTTAGACAATGCCCAGGGAAAGATTGAAGTGGAGAGCACCGTGGGGGAAGGTACAACCATTAAAGTGTACCTCAAGAGAGCCGAGTAAATGAAAAGGCAAATTCTTTTACACAGACCCGTATACAAATACATGAAGACCTTGATGCATTACGCCTTGGTGTTGAGCCTGGGCCTGGCTAGCTGCCAAAGCAAAACGTCCACAGAAACCGTCACGTCAGACGCCGCTACTACTCTGGACACCGCCACCGCTCCCGCCGTTTCTGCCGGACCCGAAGGCCGTGTGCTGGAAAAAGACGCCCTCAACGCCGTACAGGATGAGGTAGTCAAGAAGCCGTCACCAGAAGAAGACCTTTCGGGCTTTGAGAAGATGTTCAATCAATTTAACCAAAGCATTCAGCAGGGAGACGCACAGGCCTTTAACCAGTACATTGACCCCACGCATGGCCTCTACATCATAGACACGCCCGGCGCCATGCCCCAGTTTACCAAAGTCACAGACATACGCCAGTACAAGCGATTCTACCAGGACTTGCCGTTCTTCACCATCAAAGAATACTTCAAGAGTTGTGACCTGCAAGCCATAGCCACCCTGCCCAAAGTCACCTGCGAAGGGGAGGACGCCTACGCCCAAAAAGGCTGTTTTGTGGCAGATGCCGCCGCCTTTAGAAAGAACACGGCCGTGCAATACACAGAGCTTCCCGCGCCCCAAAAAAAGACCATCGCCCAGACTCAATTGCTAGTGAACAAAACCGTGCTGCACACCGCTTCGGGCTTCAAGTTCCACTTCGCGCAACTCAACGGCCAGTGGCGGATCCTGTTCATTGACCTGATGATCCCGTGCAGCGCTTAAGGGGATAGACACAAGACATAAGACGCAAGATGCTAGACTTAATATGCAAGCTGTAAGGATCTCTTCCTTATTTTATCATCCTGAAAGGACCTTGTGGGGTAGTTAGAAAAGCGCTTGCTCTAAGCAGGGTTGTTCTTAATCATCTATTGTCAACAAATCTTCAGTCTACTTTCAAGTTGGGCAAGTCATTACTCCCTTTTCTAGAGGCCAAGATATCTTGCTACTGGAGTTGCCGTACAGTCATAGGGAATGTCGTTTTCAGCCTGATTTCCGGAAAACAAGCCAAAAGCGGCACGACTCATGATGCCCAACTTTAGACTCAGGACTATACAACATGGCTTGGTACGCACAATATCCCACACCAGATCCAATCATCGTCAAAGAACTCACGGCCAAGCAGGAAGAGCTGCGGCAACAGGTGATTCTTCAAAAACCAGACTTTGAACTGAAGTGGCTGGCCGGCTGTGACTCGTCGTTCATTGGCGAGAATATCTTGTCGGTGTTTGTGTTGCTGAAGTATCCCAGTTTGGAGTTGGTGGAGAAGGTGTACCATTACGGCCCGGTGGAACTGCCCTACATTCCGGGGTTTCTGGCCTTTAGGGAAACGCCCAATCTGCTCAAAGCCTACGAGAAACTAGTACAGAAACCCGACCTGATCATGGTAGACGGTCACGGCATTGCGCACCCGCGGCGCCTGGGCATTGCCAGCCAGCTGGGCGTCTTGCTCAACAAACCCACCATGGGTGTGGCCAAGAAAGTGCTCACCGGCAAATATGACGAACCCACCCCCGTCAAAGGCAGCTCATTTCCGCTCATGAGCAAACAGGAGCAGATAGGAACCGTCATTGTGACCAAAGACAAAGTGAAACCCGTGTTCGTCTCTCCGGGTCATTTGATGGATTTGGAGACCGCTACCGCCCTCACCTTAGAAACCGCCATCAAACACAAACTCCCAGAACCCACCCGCCTGGCAGACTACTACGCCGAAGTCTTTAAAGCCGAAGTCCGATAATTAGTGGGTGCTTAGGCGGCAGGTTCTCATTTTGGACCTGTTTTCTGGAAAAGAGGCCAAAAGCGGTTTGAATACCCCTAAATCCTTTATTGTTAGCCTGCTTTGGGTCTGGTTAGGGAGCAGACGCTCGCAGGTCCTGCCAGACGTTACAAGGTCTTTGGAGGAGCGTTCTACTCAAACTGCAATAAGCTTATCATCCCCCTACCCCCTCAAAGGGGGACGCAATGCGCACCAATTGGCAAAAGGCCAACGGCAGTCGCAGACTGCCTCCAACATGGGTCCAAGTCGCAGACTTGAACCATGGCCACGGGAAAGCTGATCAAGCAAACCGTGCGTAGCACGTATGCCTCTGCAGCGACAGGAACGGCCTTCGCCTACAGACAGGGTAGTTACTTATAAGCGCCAGCGGAACTGGAACCCAAACCAGTCCTGGTCCTGAGCGCCTCTGTTGTTTCGTCGCCCGGCAGGGCGGGGCCCCACAGGCCCAGAGTACAACAGCAGTGCGAAGGGCCAGGACGAGGCCTCGCGGCCGTGAGCGCTTACCGGAAACTATGAAACAAGACTGTAAATGCGCACCGCAGAAGACGATCTTGCCAAGGGAATAGCCAGATGCGTGCACAAAAGTATTGGCAAGGGTCATTGTAGCTGGAAAAGCAGTCATAGTCATTAGTGAGAACACCCACAACGGTGGAAGAGTACAACCTTCAGCATTCATTAAGAAAAGCACCCCACAAGAAAGTCCATAAACTAGAATAAGTTTTCTCTCACCAACCAAAAAAGCAATAGCGGCAAATCCCGTGAGAATCCTTAATATTGATTCTTCAACCCGCAGGCCATTCCCAACCCATGAAACCCAAGTATTTACTGCTGCTACTGCTGCTCATTCCCATAGATTTCCTGTCTTACACCCAAATCACCGAGCTGCTGCGGCAACCCTCAGACGTGGCTGTCCTATTTGGCGTGTTCTTCCTGGCCATGCTGCTGGTAGGCAATTTCATCATCATCCGGTACTTACTTTCTAAAATAAACCGCTCATGAACCGCCGCATACTGACTGCTATTCTAACAGGGGTAGCCATTTTGATTTTTTCCATCACCGCTACCCAATCCTGTACCCGCGTAGACGCCGGGCATGAGGGCATCCTGGTAAAAATGTACGGCACCGAGAAAGGCGTGCAAGACGTGTCTCTGGTGACGGGCCGTGTGTGGTACAATCCCTTCACAGAGGAAGTCTACGAGTTTCCGACTTACATCCAGACGCAGGACTATGACGCGTTCACGGTCAATGCCAAGGACGGTTCTGTGTTCACGGTAGACCCCACCATCTCCTTTTATGTGAAGGCGGGTGCCTCCCCGCAGATTTTCAAGAAGTACCGCAAAGACATAGGCGAGATTGCCAAGACCACCTTGCTTAACTATGTGAAAGACGCGTTCAGGATACGGTTGAACCAATACAGCACCGAGGAGATCATCTCCAAGCGCCAGCAGTTTGAAGCCGAAGTGCAAACCACCCTGGACCAAGCCCTGCAACAGGACGGGTTCAAGCTGGAGCAGATGACCAGCGGCCTCACGTACCCCGAGGAGATTGTGCGTGCCGTGAACCTCAAGAACCGCGCGGTGCAACAGGCCATGCAGGTGGAGAACGAATTGAAAGTAGCCGAGGCCCAGGCCCGCAAAAAGATTGTAGAAGCCCAGGCCGAGGCGGAGGCTAACCGCCTGCGCCAGCAGACCTTGACGCCCTTGCTCATTCAGCAGCAGTTCATAGAAAAATGGAACGGGTCCACGCCTTTGTACGGCAACTCGCCCGTCTTCTTTAAGAACGTGCAATAGGGCAGACAAACTTTAGATTAACCAAAACCAGCGGCCTTACGTCTTTAGCGTAAGGCCGCTGGCGTTTACAGCCCAGAGGGTTTAATAAATAAAAGTTAGAATTCAATATTGCTATGGACACACTTCGCAGATTCTCCGGTACGTCAGAAGAAGAACTTTGGCGCCAGCTTACCATTGACCTTGCCCGTGATAAAAACCTCACCAGCTACTCGGCGCAATTGATGCTCAATGACACTGAGGTCTTTCTGGACATTGACATTGACCTGGGCGGAGGGTTTGAAGGAGGTTCTTCGTCTACCACGTTCATGGCGCCCGTGCCCACCAATGTGCCGCTTCGGTTTGCCTTGCATGAGCAGGACTGGATGAGCGAGATTGGTAAATTCTTCGGGATGGGGGATGTGCAGTTGAACCTGCCTGACCTGGACGATGCCTTCGTGATCAAAGCCAACGACCCCGTGGCCTTGGCGTCGCTGTTATCAGATGCTAAAGTGCGGCAGACTCTGCTGGAGCATTCCAACTGCGAGTTAAAACTGAGCGTGGACAATGATGAGCCAGATGCCACGCCGTTTCTTACCTTCTCCAAGGACGACGCCATCCTGGACATGGACAAACTGCAAGAAGTCTATCGCATGATTTTAAAGCTGTTGCAGAAGTTGAATCCGCCGGTTGCCACTACAACAGAGTTTGATAAACTCTAGTTGAGTCATTTTGTCTGATTATGTTAAATAGTTTCTAATTGTTTCTGTCATAATTTCCGGAAAACAGGCTAAAATCGGTTCGGTACCCTGTTTGCTTCTAGCCTCGTAGAAAAGTAAGAAACTACTCTAACCACGATATAGAAGCTATGAACTTTAACAATTATACCATCAAGTCTCAGGAGGCCGTGCAGAAGGCCACTGAGATAGCGGGGGGCAACCAGCAGCAGGCCATTGAAACCGGCCACCTGCTCAAGGGCATCCTGCAAACCGACGAAAACGTGCCCAACTTCTACCTCAAGAAGCTGGGCGTGAACACCAACCAATTCGAGTCCAAACTCAATGAGATAGTGACTGCTTACCCGGTGGTAACCGGCGGAAACCCTTACCTAAGTAATGACGCGGCGGCGGCCCTGCAAAAAGCGACGTCCTATCTAAAAGAGTTTGACGACGAGTACGTAGCCATTGAGCACTTGCTTTTGGGCTTGCTGGCGGGCCGCGACAAGGTAGCCACGCTCATGAAAGACGCGGGCATCACCGAGAAAGGCCTGAAAGCCGCCATCAAAGAACTGCGCGGCGATTCTAAAGTCACGGACCAAAACGCCGAGGCCAAGTACAACTCCCTCAAGAAATACGCCATTGACCTCAATGAGCAGGCGCGTTTGGGCAAGATTGACCCGGTGATTGGCCGTGACGAGGAAATACGTCGCGTCTTGCAAATCCTCAGCCGTCGTACCAAGAACAACCCGATTCTTTTAGGTGAGCCGGGTGTGGGTAAAACCGCCATCGTAGAAGGTCTGGCCCAGCGCATTGTGTCTGGTGACGTGCCTGAGAACCTCAAATCCAAAACCATCATGAGCCTGGACATGGGTCTGCTGGTGGCCGGTGCCAAGTACAAAGGCGAGTTTGAGGAGCGTCTGAAAGCGGTCATCAAAGAAGTGGTGGACTCAGAAGGGGACATTGTCCTGTTCATAGACGAAATCCACACCTTGATTGGCGCCGGGGCCGGGGGGGAAAGCGCCATGGACGCCGCCAACCTGTTAAAGCCAGCCTTGGCGAGAGGGGAGCTGCATGCCATCGGGGCCACCACGCTCAAAGAATACCAGAAGTACTTTGAGAAGGACAAAGCCATGGAGCGTCGCTTCCAGGCGGTGACCGTGGACGAGCCCAGCATTCCAGACGCTATTTCCATCTTGCGAGGTATCAAAGACAAGTATGAGCTGCACCACGGCGTGCGCATTAAAGACGATGCCATCATCTCTGCCGTGGAATTGTCCAGCCGATACATCTCTGACCGTTTCCTGCCAGACAAAGCCATTGACTTGATTGATGAGGCGGCGTCTAAGTTGCGCATTGAGATGGACTCCTTGCCCGTAGAACTGGACGAGGTACAGCGCAAAATCATGCAGTTGGAGATTGAGCGCGAAGCCATCAGAAGAGAAAACGACAAGGAGAAAGAGAACCTGCTGTCTAAAGAGATTGCTGATTTAAGCGAAGCCCGGGACACCTTGCGTGCCAAATGGCAAAGCGAGAAACAGGTCATTGAAGGCATCCAGAAAGAGAAAGAAGCCATTGAGCAATACAAGCTGGAAGCAGACCATGCTGAGCGCGCCGGAGACTACGGCCGCGTAGCCGAGCTGCGCTACGGTATCATCCAGGAAGCCGAAGCCCGTTTGAAGGAATTACAGGAAACTGTGAAGCAGCAACAGGCCGGTGAGCACATGCTCCAGGAAGAGGTGACCTCTGAAGACGTGGCCGAAGTGGTAGCCAAGTGGACGGGCGTGCCCGTGAACAAAATGCTCCAAAGCGACCGCGAGAAGCTCCTGCACCTGGAAGAAGAACTAGGCCGCCGCGTGGCCGGTCAGGAAGAGGCCATTGCGGCCATTTCTGATGCCGTGCGCCGGAGCCGCGCCGGGTTGCAAGACCCTAAGCGCCCCATCGGGTCGTTCATTTTCCTGGGAACCACCGGGGTGGGTAAAACGGAGCTCGCCAAAGCCTTGGCCGACTTCCTGTTCAACGATGAGAACGCCATGGTCCGCATTGACATGAGCGAGTACCAGGAGCGTCACGCCGTGAGCCGTCTGGTAGGGGCGCCTCCGGGCTATGTGGGCTATGATGAAGGCGGTCAGCTGACCGAGGCCGTGCGCCGGAAGCCGTACTCTGTGATTTTGCTGGACGAGATTGAGAAGGCGCACCCGGACGTGTTCAACATCCTGTTGCAGGTCTTGGATGACGGTCGCCTGACGGACAACAAAGGGCGCGTGGCCAACTTTAAGAACACCATCATCATCATGACGTCCAACATTGGGGCCAACATCATCCAGGAAAACTTCCAGGATTTGGATGAGAAGAACCCAGAACCCACCATTGAGCGCACCAAGGACGAAGTGTTTGAGGTCTTGAAGAAAACGCTTCGGCCAGAGTTCCTCAATAGGATTGACGAGCTGATTATGTTCCGTCCGTTGAGTTCCCGTGAGATTAGGAAGATTGTGGACATCCAGTTCCGTCACATCCAGGAACGTCTTGAAGATTCGGGCATCCGTTTGGAAGCCACCAACGAAGTGCTGGACTTCCTGGGACGCGAAGGCTACGACCCGCAGTTCGGGGCCCGTCCGTTGAAGCGCGTGCTACAGCGCCGTATCTTGAACGAACTGTCCAAGTCCATCCTGGGCGGCGACATCCGGAAAGACGCGGTGGTAGAAGCGGTGCTGGCCGGAGACCAGATAAAATTTGTGAACATTGACATTGACTTGCCAGTAGATAGGTAAGAATGAATGATGAATAAGAAAAGGCGTCGGAGGGAGATTTCCCTTCGGCGCCTTTTCGTTTGGTGCCAGACGGCAACCGTTTTTGCCCTGTTTTCTGAAAATCAAGCTAAAAACGGTCGTTGGCGCAGACGCTCGCAGGACCTTTGCACGCTGCAAGGTTTTTTGAGTAAAGGCAGTTCTTTTTGGCAGGCGCCCTTGCCATCCCCTTACCCCCTTCAAAGGGGGACGCTATGCGCAGGTTGAAGCTAGTGCTTCAGGGCAGTTGCAAACTGCCTCCAACATGGGTCCAAGTCGCAGACTTGAACCATGCCCACGTGCCAGCAGATAAACCAAACCGTGCGCAGCACGCATGCCTCTGCAGCGACAGTGACCGAATTTGCCTTCAAGCAACGAACCCACCATCAGGTCATTACAGAACTGGAACCAAAACCAGTCCTGGTCCTGAGCGCCTCTGTTGTTTCGTCGCCCGGCAGGGCGGGGCCCCACAGGCCCAGAGTACAACAGCAGTGCGAAGGGACAGGACGGGGCCCCGCGGCCGTGAGCGCTTGGCAGAATCTATGAAACAAGACTGTGAGTGCGCACCAGAATGAAAGTATTTCTCAGGGATAGCCAAATGCGTTCACAAGCACAGATGTGGCATGAAAGGCAGTCTGAGTCGTTGGTGAGAACACCAACAACGGCGGGTAGAAGGCACGTTGGGCTGAGTGGAAGTTAACTTATGGTAAGTAACCAGCTATTAACAATCAGCAACCAGCAATCAGCAATCAAACAGCAATTCAATCCTTGCTTTCCGCCCAATTCCCAGAAAACAAGCCAAAAACGGTCCTTGCAAAAGACAGGTCGTTGCTTAAATTTGTCTGCTTTAATATTTATAAAATAGCTCCTGTGTCTTCGGTTTTTTACACGTATCTTCAGTTAGGCTTCCACCATATTTTCAACCTGCAGGCGTATGACCACATGGTCTTTGTGCTGGCCATGTGCGCGCTCTATACCGGGCAGGAGTGGCGAAGAATCCTTGCCTTGGTCACCAGTTTCACGCTGGGGCATTCCATTACCTTGGCCTTGTCTACGCTAGAGGTGATAACGTTTAATACGGCCTTGATTGAGTTGTTGATTCCGGTGACCATTCTGCTCACGTGTCTGTACAACCTCACGCAGATGGATAAAAACAAACGCAAGGGTTCAGTGGTACTTAGTTGGAGCAACTTCTTTGCGGTGGCTTTCGGGCTGATTCATGGCATGGGCTTCTCCAATTACCTCAAGTCCCTGCTGGGCAAAGGCGAAAATATTGTGCTGGAGCTGTTTGCCTTCAACGTGGGCATTGAAATTGGCCAGTTGCTGATTGTAGCCCTAATTCTATTGGTGAGCACCATTTTGGTGAATGTGTTTAGCGTGGGTAGAAGAGACTGGGTGTTGGGGGTGAGTGCGGCCGCCGGGGCCATTGCCCTCATGCTCATTCTGGAGCAGGACTTTTCGGCTATTTTATAGAAAAGAGGTCAAAAACGGAAACCCTTCCGGGTAGATAATAAGAACATGCTGGCGGAGTCATACAGAGTGTTGCAAGTTCCTTTTGGCACGCAGATGCCAGAGGTGAGGCGCGCCTATAGACAGCTGGTTTTACAATACCACCCCGACAGAAACCGCGAGGCGGGCGCGCAGGAGATGTTCCTGCGGGTACAGGCCGCCTATGAGTTTCTGCAGGGCTATCATTCCCGGCCTTTATATTCGTATGCGCCACCCGTGGTGCCTACAGAGCCTGCCAAATCCAAAGCCGAGCAAGACTGGGAGAAGTACCAATACGTCTACGAGCCGCCCGCAGACCCCAAGGAGTTTGCAGCCTGGGCCGAGGTAGGGAAGGAGCGCGTGCGGCGGCAGGCCAAAAAAGACCATGAAGCTTACATCCGGCGTACTCTGGCCATGAAAACCAAATGGTGGTACCACCTGGCGCGGTCCGTTAGTTATGTAGTGTTGGTGTTTGGCGCGGTGTTTGGCCTGGCGGTGCTGGTGACGCCTTTCCTGTTTGCCTGGGCGGGCTATTTCTACCATCCCTATTATTACAAGTTCATTGTCTTGGGCGTGATTATCCTTCCCATTGGTCTGCGCGTGTTGCAGATGATGAAGTCCCTGAAAGAGGACATCGCCTATTACTTCGGGGAAAACCTGAATGAGCAAAATTAATGTAGAGACACGCGTCAGAAGCTTTGTTTTTGGCCAATAAATGCCCAATTTGCTCGTTCACACTACCACAAACTCACAAACTTTTAGAATGAAGAAGTTCTTACTCGCCTCGGGGCTGCTGTTAAGCGCTTTGGCCCCGGTTTTGGCGCAGGAAACCATTGATAAGTCCAAATTCAGGCAGCTGGCCCAGGAATTACCCACTCCTAACACCTACCGTTCGGCTTCGGGCGCGCCCGGCCATGAGTACTGGCAACAACGCGCCGACTACAACATCAAAGCCGAACTGAACGATGACAACCAGTCCTTGACCGGCTCTGAGACCATCACCTACACCAACCTGTCTCCGGACGTGCTCACCTACCTGTGGGTGCAGTTGGACCAGAACATCTTTGAGAAGAACTCCATGACCAGCCTCACGCGTACCAACTCGGTGCCGGCGCGGGCGCCGTTCAGCACGGCAGAGGCCTTGGCAGAACAGACCTTTGACGGCGGGTATAAAATCAAATCGGTGAAGGACGCCAACGGCAAAGCCTTGCCCTACACCATCAACTTCACCATGATGCGCATTGACCTGCCTCAGCCGCTACGGCCCAAGCAGTCTGTGAAGTTCTCCATTGACTGGACCAACCTCATTAATGACCAAAAGAAGCAAGGCGGTCGCGGGGGCTATGAGTTTTTCCCCGAAGACGGCAACTACGAGTACCAGATGGCGCAGTGGTTCCCGCGCATGGCTGTCTATGATGACGTGAATGGCTGGCAGCACAAGCAGTTCCTGGGCACGGGTGAGTTCGCCCTGCCGTTCGGGGATTACAAAGTGAGCCTGACCGTTCCTGCTGACCACGTGGTAGCTTCTACCGGTGAGCTGCAGAACGAAGACGTCTTGACTTCTACGCAACGCAACCGTTTGGCCCAAGCCAAGAAAGCCAACAAGCCAGTGTTGATTGTGACGCCAGAAGAGGCCCTGAAAGCAGAGAAATCTAAAGCGAAAGGTAAAAAGACCTGGACGTTTGTGGCCAAAGACGTGCGCGACTTCGCGTGGGCGTCTAGCCGCAAGTTCATCTGGGATGCCATGAACGTAAACTACGCCGGCAAGAACACGCTGGCCATGAGCTATTATCCTAAAGAAGGCAACCCGTTGTGGGGCCAATACTCCACAGAAGTAGTGGCGCACACCATCAAAGTCTACTCCAAGTTCACGATTGACTATCCGTATCCGGTGGCCATCTCGGTGCACGGCGCCGTGGGCGGGATGGAGTACCCAATGATTTCGTTTAACGGCGGCCGTCCAGAGAAAGACGGTTCATATACGGAGCGCACCAAGTACGGCATGATTTCGGTGATTATCCATGAGGTGGGCCACAACTTCTTCCCGATGATCATCAACTCGGATGAGCGTCAGTGGACCTGGATGGACGAAGGCTTGAACACCTTCGTGCAATATCTAGCAGAGCAGGAATGGCAACGCGATTATCCGTCTAGCCGCGGTGAGGCCAGAAACATGACCACCTACATGAAGATGGACAAGGCTATGCAACAGCCTATCATGACCAACTCTGAGTCTATCTCTCAGCTAGGCAACAACGCTTACGGCAAGCCTGCCACCGCTTTGAACATCTTGCGTGAGACCGTATTGGGCCGCAAGCTGTTTGACTACGCCTTTAAAGAATACGCGCGCCGTTGGGCCTTCAAGCACCCAATGCCCGCAGACTTCTTTAGAACCATGGAAGACGCGTCTGGCACGGACCTGGATTGGTTCTGGAGAGGCTGGTTCTACACCACAGACTACGTGGAACAAGAACTGACTGGCGTGAAGTGGTACTCCGTAGACACCAAGAACCCCCAGGTTGAGAACACCAGAAAGCGGGAGGAAATCAACGCCGCGCCGTTGAGCATTTCGCAGCAGCGTAACCTGCAGGAAATCCCGAAGACCTTGCTGGACACCAAGCCAGAGCTGAAGGACTTCTACAACAACTATGACCCCTTGGCGGTAACACCAGAAAGCCAAGCCACTTACCAGAAATACGTACAGTCCTTAAGCCCCGAAGAAAAGGCCATTCTGGAAAAAGGCCTCAACTTCTATGAAGTGGGCTTGCGCAACAACGGTGGCTTAGTAATGCCGGTAGTAATGCAAATGACCTTCTCTGACGGAACCAACCAGATTGTGCGCATACCGGCAGAGATCTGGCGCTACAATGAGCAGGAAGTGACCAAGGTGTTCGTGACTGAGAAACCGGTGGTGAGCTTCGTCCTGGACCCGTTCCAAGAAACCGCTGACATTGACATGAGCAACAATGCGTACCCGGCCCGCATGGCGCCTTCGCGCTTTGAACTGTTCAAGCAGCAGCCGCAGGGCGTCACGCCAAACCCTCTGCAACAGCAGATGCAACGCCAACAGCAAACACGCCCGCAAGGGAATCAATAGTCTTTGTTTTTGGCCAGTTTTCCAAGAAATAGACCAAAAACGATTTTTGGGAAGCCCATTCTTTACAGGAGTGGGCTTTCTTTTTGCATGAACAGAGCGTGCGAGTGAAATTTAGTGCAGAGCCAAGAGTTTACAAATGAAGTTCTTTGATTACATATTCTACAGGGTGACCAAATTCTTTTACTCAAGAGACGGTCCCGATGGGCCGAGGGGAATTGGGTTAGTTAGTGTGATGCAAGTGTTCCTTTGCTGTAAAATTTATTATGAGGTTTTGTGGCTATTCGTAGAGCCTCAAAAGAATGAACCCGGCGAATTTAACTATGCTAAGTTGATTGGGTTAGTGGTTGCGCTCAGTATTTTAATCTTTAATGTAGTGCGCTACTGTGGCAAATATGTGCTTTATGACCTGCGCTGGGGGTGCAGTGAGACACAAAGGCAGAGAAGATTCAGGGGATGGCTGGTGGTAGTGGCTTTGGTTGCGTCTTTTATATTACTGTATTTGTAGAGGACGCTCATTTATCGTTTTTAGCCTAATTTCCAGAAATTAGGCTAAAAACGAATTCGTCTTATAGCAAGAAGGCCCAACCATCGTCTGGTTGGGCCTTCTTGCTATATTTATTGATTTGCAACTACTCCTTCTTCTTGAAATCGCCACGTTTGATGGCTTGGATCACTTGGTACCAGGCAACCGGGTTGAGCAATGGATTGGTGGCCCCTGGGTTGTAACCGCCTCTGCGTAGCATCTGCTGGTTTTGCAGGTTCATGTAGTTCTGGTGGTTGGCATTGCCATCCATAGGCGTGTTCTTGTACATCTGGGCCAGAATCTGGGAGCTCATAGCCGTCTGTTGGTCTACGTCCTGTGACGGTAGTTTAATGGCCATGACCGCCTGAGTGAACTCCCTAAAGGTGGCATACGGGAACACCTTGATCTCGGCCAGCACGGTAGGATCTTCCAGCATCTCAATGATCACAGAATAACTCTGCTTCTCAAAATTGGCCGGAATGATGATGGACTGCTTGGCAAACCCAAGTGAGCTAATCACTACGCTGTCGCCGGCCAGCACTGGAAGCGAGAAGAAGCCATACTCGTTGGTAGTGGTGCCTCTGCCGGCCTTGGGCACGTACACGCTGGCGCCTGGTATTCCTAAAAGGCTGTCGCCGGCGGCTACTACGCCGGTTAGCTGGATGACCTTTTTGCCGCCTTGGGCATGTGTTGTGCTAAGAGAGAAGCCCCAGGAGAAGAACAAAAGTGCACTAAACGTGAAAAGCAAGCGCCACCTGCGGCCAATGGATTGGGTAAAAACGGAAGAGAAAGTCTGCATTGAATAAGATCGTTTACAAGTATAGCCTTTTTATGGTACTTTGTGCCGCAGGGGGCGTAAATTTGTTTACGCAGCTAGTAGAACATGAGGCTCAAACATTTCAACGTCAATTTCGGGGAACAAGTATTCAAGGCCATGAGCGATGCCTCGCGCATCCGCATTCTGCACCTGCTGCTGCGCAACAAAGAGCTCTGCATCGCGGACATGGAGATGGTGCTGGACTTCACCCAGACCAAGACCTCCCGCCACCTCATCTACCTCAAAAACGCCGGTCTGGTCTCCTTTCGGAAACAGGACCAGTGGGCCTTCTACGCCATCAAAGACGAAATGCTGGACCTCTTGCAGCAGATGTTCGGCTATCTGGAGAAGGACCAGCTGCTCTTGCATGACCAGGAAGTGTACCAGACCCTGTACTCCAACCGTGAGCTGGCCATCAACCGCCTGCAGCAGCGTCATTTTACGGGCTTGTAGTCATTGCGTCTGCCCGATGGGCGGCACGGTAAATAAACATTGTCCCAATCCGTTGGTTTTACCCAAGAACGAAGAACTTTGTGGCACCGGCCGCCGTTCTTGAAGGCCCAACGCGTACTCCCATGAAAAAAGTAAAAACCTACAGCCACCTCTTCTTTGACCTGGACCATACCCTTTGGGACTTTGAGAAAAACTCAGAAGAGACGCTGGTGCACTTGTTTCATGAGTTTGAACTGCACCGCCTAGGCGACTTCACCATCACAGACTTTTATAAGAAGTACAGCTACATCAACCTCAGGCTTTGGGACCTGTTCCACAAGGGCAAGATTGACCAGCAGGAGCTACGGGAGAAACGCTTTGTAAAATGTCTTACCGGGTTGGGCGTGGCCGAAGAAGACGTGCCCGTAGGGCTGAGCGAGGCGTACACAGACATCTGTCCTACCAAGTCGGCGGTGTTTCCGTTTACGCATGAGGTGCTGGGCTACTTGAAGCAGAAATACACGCTGCACATTATCACCAACGGTTTTAAAGACGTGCAGGCCATTAAGCTACAATCGTCTAACCTGACGCAGTATTTCTCTGAGGTGGTCACGTCTGAGTGCGTGAACTGCACCAAGCCAGACCGCCGAATCTACCAGCACGCCCTGGAGCGCGCCGGCGTAAAGGCCAGTGAGAGCCTCATGATTGGCGACAACCTGGAGGCCGATATCCTGGGCGCCATGAACGCGGGCTTGGACCAGGTGTTCTTTAACCCTGAGCGTAAGCGCATTCCATTAAAGCCCACCTATGAGGTGGCCTGCCTGAGTGAGCTGAAAACGTTTTTATAAAGCCGTTTTTGGGCTGTTTTCACCAAAACAAGCCGAAAACGCGGAACCAGAAAGGGCTAGTATTTGTCTATTATTTGGTTACTTTTGCAGGCCTTCGGGCGTAAAAGAAAGCATACCACGTTCTTTTACTTATTGGGGATGACCGGAATTGACAGCTTGAGCAAGCTGGGTGTAAGCATGTCGGGAGTTGGCTGTTTTCCCGTAAATCAGAATTGACCGACTATTATCTGGCGAGTCTAACTACGCCATGGCTGCCTAGTCTAGGTACTAAGCATTTTGCCATTGTCCTGCAGCTCCTCGGTTCGGTGGGGGTTGGTCACAGGGCATCGTAATGCCGATCTAGTGTACTCCAAGGTGTGGGGAGTGCATGAAACTAAAGCACCTAAGGTGATTTCATAGGCCAGGCTTGGGCCTGAACTCACACGAAAACCAATCCAAGACTAAACATGTAGAAAGCGCTCAAGTTTCCTTGTCTGGACCAGGGTTCGACTCCCTGCATCTCCACCAATAACACAAAAGGCCCGTCATGAAAATGACGGGCCTTTTGTGTTATATGCCTTTCCTGTTGCTGAGCAATTCTTTTGTTTTTATCAGTATCTTTAAACTGTTTTTGCGCAACAAAAGCAGCTTGGCTCATAGTTAGGCTGATCAAAGCATCCAATTACCTTAAGGGAGACTTTAATCTAAGAATGCAAGGCAAGGTAAATTATCTCTTATGGGCAATGCTATTTTGGGCTGTCTCCTTGACAAGCGCGCAGGCAGAGTCTACCCAGAATTTTAGCTTTCCTTTCGTTCAGAACTACTCCAAGCTGCTCTACCAGTCGGGCAACCAGAACTGGTCCATCACTGAGGGGCGCAACCGGGTAAAGTACTTCGGGAACTCAGAGGGGCTGCTGGCCTTTGACGGCAACCACTGGCAGCTCTACAGAATGCCCAATAAGGTGATTGTGCGGGCTGTGGCGGCAAATGCAAGCGAGGACAAAGTTTATGCCGGTGGTTTCGGGGAGTTTGGGTACTGGCATTACAATGACAAAGGCCGCTTCGTCTACCGCTCTTTAATTAACCTAATTCCCAAAGAACACGGCCTCAAAGACGAAATCTGGAAAATACACGTGGAGAAGGACCGCGTGCTGTTCCAGTCCTTCTCTGGTATCTATATTTATGAGAAGGGCAAAATACAGGTAGTCAAAGGCGAGCAAAGTCTACTCTTTCTCCTAAAGGCCAAGAACCGCTACTTTGTGGAGGTCTTGGGCAAAGGCCTCTATGAACTCAAGAATAACCAACTGGCCTTTATTCCGGGGAGTGCTTTTTTGGGTGATGCCCACGTGTTGTCGGTGCTGCCCTTGCAGGGAAACTCTTTCCTGATAGGCACTGCCAAAAACGGCTTGTTTCTGTACGACGAGGCGGGAATCAGGCCTTGGGCCAATGACGCCAATGACTTCCTCAAAACCAACCAGCTCAACAATGGGGTTCTTTTAAAGGACAATTCCCTGGCTTTTGGTACCATCCTCAACGGGGTGATCATCCTGGATAAACAGGGCAAGGTCCTCCACAAAATCAACAAGGCCAGCGGGTTGCAGAACAACACCGTGCTGAGCCTGTTCGCGGACCAGGAGCAGAACCTGTGGGCGGGCCTGGACAATGGCGTGGACAGGGTAGAAGTGGATTCACCATTTTACTTCTACTTTGACAAGACCGGTAAGTTTGGCACTGTGTATTCCAGTTTGATACATGGCGGCAACATCTACTTGGGCACCAACCAAGGACTCTTTTACAGTGAGTGGCCGGCGCAGAAAAACCAGTCCTATCAATCCCTGGACTTTAAAATCATAGAAGGCTCACAGGGGCAGGTGTGGGAACTATCCTTGTTGGGCGGGCAGCTGCTCTGCGGCCACAATGAAGGCACGTTCCAGGTAGTGGGGAACCAGCTGCGCAAACTCTCAGATTACAAGGGCGGCTGGGCAATCAAAAAACTAGCCTCTGAGGAAGAGACGCTCATCCAGGGCACCTACACCGGCTTGGTCCTCTACCGGAAAGACGCCCAGGGCAATTGGGTCCTGTCCCATAAAATAGAAGGATTTGGGGAGCCTTCAAGGTACGTAGAGCAGGACAACAACGGCCACATCTGGGTGAGTCATGCCTATAAGGGACTGTATAAGCTGTCCCTGAGCTCAGACCTGAAAAAGGTAGAATCTCTGCAATACTACAACCAGAAACAAGGCCTGCCCGCCGACTACCGCATCAATACGTTCAGGCTGGACGGACGCATTGTCTTCACCTCAGACGCAGGCTTTTATATTTATGATGCCATCAGCGACTCCTTTTCCAAATACACAGAACTCAATAAGAAGTTGGGGCCTTTTGCCACGTCTAACCGCATCATAAAAGCAGCGGGGACCCAGTACTGGTTCATTAACCACGGCCAGGTGGCGCTGGTAGATATGCCAAAGGCCGGGACGGTGAATGTAAGCGCCAACCAGTTTACCATGCTCAGTGGGCACATGGTGGAGTATTATGAGAACATCAGCAGAATCAGCAACTCCATTTACCTCATTAGCATTGACGAGGGCTTTGTGGTGTACAACGCAGACCTGCGCTTCGCCCGAAGGAAGGCCATGCCGCAGGTGCTCATCAGAAAAGTGCAGC
Source organism: Rufibacter sp. DG15C (assembly GCF_001577755.1). Classification (NCBI taxonomy): domain Bacteria; kingdom Pseudomonadati; phylum Bacteroidota; class Cytophagia; order Cytophagales; family Hymenobacteraceae; genus Rufibacter; species Rufibacter sp. DG15C. The sequence goes on along the minus strand of NZ_CP010776.1, from coordinate 840,246 downwards.
ACAGCGTAGAAGACAAGGCCCTGCTCACCGAGGCAGCTACCTTTCCGCTTACCATCCCCTACAAACGCAACAGCCTGAGTATCTCCTTTGCGCTGCCCTATTTCAGTCAGATGAAGCCCCAGTTCCAGTACTACCTGGAGGGCTATTCCCAGCGCTGGTCAGATTGGTCTTCAACTACCCAGAAGGAGTTTATTAATCTGGCGCAGGGAGAGTACCGGTTCCTGGTGAGGGCCAGGGTAGAAGACGGTGCCGTATCACCAGTCACTGCCTTCAAGTTTACCGTGGGGCCGCCGTGGTTTGCCACCTATTGGGCGCTTTTGGGCTACGTATTGCTGGGCAGTGCTTTGGTGTATCTGTTCCGGTACTTATATCAAATAAAACTCAGGAAAGACAAGGCTCGCATAGAAATGCGCTTAGAGCAGGAGAAAGAAGAGGCGCTCCGCCGAGAGGCTCTGCTCAACGAACAAAAGCTGGTACGGCTGCGCAACGAGCAGCTGGAGTCTGAATTGGCCACCAAAAGCCGAGAGCTGGCCAACTCGGCCTTGAGCATTGTGTCAAAGAACGAGTTGCTCAACGGCATCAGAGAGGAAATCCTACAATTAAAGGACGCCTCTGGCAAGAAGCTGGCGCCTGAGCAGTTGAAGAAGCTGCAGAAGGTGATAGAAGAGGGCATGGACACAGACTATGACTGGAATTTGTTTGAGAGCAGTTTCAACGAGGCCCATGAGAACTATTTCAAAAAGTTGAAAGCCGTCCACCCAGAGCTCACCCCCAAAGACCTGAAGCTGTGTGCCTACCTGCGCCTGAACATGAACAGCAAAGAGATTGCCACGCTGCTAAACATCACCGTCCGGAGCGTAGAGATTAGCCGCTACCGCCTCCGGAAGAAGCTCAACCTAGACCATGAGAAGAATCTGGTGGAGTTCCTGATGGAAGTATAGTACGTTCCTGCTTCTTTTCTCCCTCGTGTCGGCTATGGCATAGAACCCTTCTGCCGTATTCACTAACTCTCTTCATGTCTTCCTAACTTAAAAAAATCTCTTTCAGAGTAAGAGGAGGCGCTTCCGTTTTTAGCCTGTTTCCTAGAAAACAAGCCAAAAACGCATAGGACATTTTCTTCTAGTTTCTGGTACATCACATCTTAAGAATAGGACGGGCTTGCTTAATTCTTTCTTCATTCCTCCTTTTTGAGTTGTGTCGCCTTTTGTATTACAGGATCCATGGAAGGTTCTCAGTTAGATTATACATCTTGGTCTACATCCTGACAGGGTCATCAGCTGTTTTTTCAATTATTCACCTCAACATTACCTCACAAGGACGCGTAAATCACTCTCTCCCAACAATATGAAATTCGCAAAAATCACCTCATAAAAGTCGTGTATCCTTTGTTGATATGCGTTTTAAGGGCGTTTTTTTAAGAAAATTTCATTTGATGTAGCGTTGTATAGGTAGCTTTTTGGTTTCATACGTATTAAGCAGCAAGATTTGAGCCTATCAATCATAGGTGATTCTCAGTCCAGCTCACATAACTATACTTTATGAAGAGACCTCTACTTTTTATATTCTTAAGCTTCTTTTGTCTAACCTCTTTGTATGCCCAGGAAACCCTGACGGTAAAGGGGAAAGTGACGGGTGGAGATGCCAATGAAGCCCTCATTGGTGCCAGCGTGCTGGTGAAGGGAAGCACTAACGGCTCCAATACAGATGTGAATGGGGAGTATACCATTAACAACGTTCCTTCCAATGCTACACTGGTCATCAGCTATCTTGGGTTTGCCACGCAAGAGGTTCCAGTGAACGGTAGGTCAAATATTAATGTGACCATGCAGGCCGCTGCCAATGAACTACAGCAAGTAGTGGTGATAGGCTATGGCACGCAAGAAAAAAGAGACGTTACGGGCTCCATTGTGTCTTTAAAAGCCGAAGAGTTTGAGGACACTCCTGCTCCTAACCCATTGAATTCCATTCAAGGGAAGGCGGCTGGAGTCTTGATCACTAACAACGGCTCTCCTGGGGCAGCACCTACCATCCGGATTAGAGGGATTGGTTCCTTGAATGCAGGAACTACCCCGCTGTATGTAGTGGACGGTATTTTTGCCAATAACATTGACTTCGTGAACCCTAATGACATTGCATCCATGGAGATACTGAAGGATGCCTCTTCGTTGGCCATCTTCGGGTTACAGGGTGCCAACGGGGTTATCATTGTTACTACCAAGCGGGCCAAGAAAGGGGAGACCAACATCAACTTTAACTCCTATGCCGGTATTCAACGGGTGGCCAAAAAGATTGACGTGGCCAATGCCGCCCAATTTAAGCAGCTCTACAATGAACAGTTGGCCAACTTAGGACAGGCACCCTTTGACTTTGATTTTAACGGCTATACCGCAGACACAGACTGGCAGGACCAGATTCTGCGCGAGAACGCCTTCATTAACAACAATAGCCTCAGCATCACCAGCGGCACAGAACGTAACGCGGCCAGCTTTAGCCTCAACTATTTTAACCAAGACGGGTTGGTGAAGTATGATTCTTACAAACGCTACACCGCTCACTTACGCGATGAGTTCACCGTAAATGAAAACCTGAAAGTAGGGGCAGATATCAGCTTGTTCCGGTGGGACAGAACGCCGGCCACGGGAGGCATCTTGAATTCTCTGTGGGCAGCACCTGTCTATTCGCCGTACCATTCTTCGGGGGCATACAACTCAGGTCCTTCTTTCCAGAGAGCGCAGGTGGGCAACCCGGTAGCGTTCATGGAGATTTACAAAGGTACCACTGTCAGCAATGGGTACCGGTTTGTAGGTTCAGCCTTCGGCGAAGTGAAGTTTCTGAAAGCCTTTACCTGGCGCTCTACGTTTTACACAGACCTAGGCTTTAACCAGGAGCGAGGCTACTCACCCATTTTCTCAGTAGGCTTTGGTGACCAGCGCGCGCAGTTCAATGACATTAGCGGGGTAAGACAAAACAAGGCCACCTTTACCAGCTGGCAGCAGGACCATACCCTTACCTATTCCAAGACCTTTAATGAAAAGCATGACTTCACGGTGTTGTTGGGCGCCACGGCCCAGTACAGAGCAGACGACAACCTGGGCGGTTCTACGCAGGGCTTAACTACGCCCATCCCCAATAACCCAGATTTCTGGTTCCTGGACATCAGCAATGACCTGGAAGCCGAGCGCAACTTTGGCAACGCCGGCGAAGAAGCCTTAGCCTCTGCCTTCTTCAGGGTTAATTACGCCTTTGCCAACAAGTACCTGTTAAACGTGTCATTACGCCGGGATGGAACCTCGCGCTTTGGACCAAATAACCAGTTTGACAACTTTCCGGCGGTAGGCGCGGGTTGGGTAATCTCTGATGAGTCCTTTATGCAGAACCAGAAATATGTAGACTTTCTTAAGTTGAAAGCCTCTTGGGGTAGACAAGGCAATCAAAACATCAGCAACAGATATGCCATTTATCCGGTCCTTAACTCTGGGGTATCTGCCGTGTTTGGAGAGAATGTGTATCCGGCGGCGGTGCCAGAGTATGTTCCTAATCCATTCATTCAATGGGAAGTGACCGAAGGCGCCGATGCCGGTGTGGAGGTAATTACGCTCAACAATCGGTTAACCATAGATGCAGACTATTATAACCGCAAGACAGAGAAGATTTTGGTGATAGTGGCTCCGCCTGCCGGCGCAGGTATTCCGCCTACTTTCACCAACGCGGCTAGCGTGTTGAACAAAGGCTTTGAATTATCCGCTACCTGGCGTGATCAGAAAGGAGACTTTGGTTACAGTTTAAGTGCCAACGCCACCACGGTTCACAATGAGGTGACTTCATTTGGAGACAATATTGGCTATGAATTAATAAATGGCAACTCCAGAACTTCTTTGGGTTATCCTATTGGGGCTTTTTACGGCTATGTGCAGGAGGGAATTTACCAATCACAAGATGAGATTGCCAATTCACCGGCCAGCGCCGTGCCAGTTTCTCCGGGAGACATCAAGTTCAAGGACCTTACCGGAGACAATATCATTGACAACAAGGACAGAACCTTCCTAGGGTCACCAACACCAGACTTTATCTATGGGGCTTCGCTCAACCTAAATTACAAAGGTTTTGAATTAGGCTTGGATGTGCAAGGAGTAGCCGGCAACTACATTTACAACAACAGAATTGCTGCCAACTTCTCTATTCTTAACTATGAGGCCCGTCGTTTAGACCGCTGGACCGGTCCGGGCACTTCTAACAAAGAGCCAATCTTGGACAATACCCGTTCCCAGAACTTCAGGCCGTCAGACTACTACCTAGAGAAAGGGGATTACTTCAGAATCAGGAACCTCACACTGGGCTACAACTTGCCGGGCGGGGTACTAAACATGCTCAAACTAAAGGGTGCCAAAGTATATGTAAATGCCCAGAACCTGAAAACCTTTACCAAAGCCACGGGCTATTCTCCTGAAGTGGGCGGCGGCGTGTTGGAGTCTGGCGTGGACAACGGTACCTACCCGGTTCCGGTTATTTTCACAGGTGGTGTAAACATTAATTTCTAAGCTATATGAACCGTCTATATAAATATACCACTGCTTGTCTATTATGGGTTTTGGCTGTGAGCACCTCCTGTGATGACTTCCTGGACAGACAGCCGCAAGGGCGTTATACTACAGAAAACTATCCGGCGGGCGGCTTGACGCAGTATGTGTATGGCATGTACTCAGACCTTCGGGCGTGGGGCGTGCATGCGTTTGCCTTTGTAGGGATTACCAGCATCACGTCAGATGACGCAGACAAGGGAAGTACGCCGGCAGATGCCCCAGACCAGCTGGCGCTGGACAACTTTAATATCCTGCCAACCAACGGTCTTACCTCAGATTTTTACACCTCACATTTTTCTGCGATCAGTAAGTGTAATCTGGTGTTGCAGCAGGCCGAGGAGCGCAAAAATGACATCAGTCCGGCAGATTATAGTACCTCACAAGCAGAGGCGCGGTTTGTAAGAGGCTACTTGTACTTTAATTTAGTAAGAACCTACGGCCGCGTGCCCATCATTGAAAAGGTGCTGGCCCAAGGTGACAACTTTAACATTCCGCAGTCTTCACAGGCGCAGGTGTACAGTTTCATTGAGCAGGATCTTCAGTTTGCCTCTGTGAACCTGCCTCCAAGCTGGGGTTCTGAGTTTATAGGCCGCCCTACCAAATATGCTGCCCAAGGCATGCTGGCCAAAGTCTACCTATACCAGAAGAAGTGGGGCAGCGCGCTGGCCGAAGCCAAAGCCGTGATGGCTTCTGGCATGTTTGACCTGAGCACGCCGTACAATCAAATCTTTACCGAGGCCAAGGAGAACAGCAAAGAGTCCCTATTTGAGATACAGGCCATCCACAACACTGTCCATCAGTTTGGCACCCAATACGCCGAGGTGCAAGGCGTGAGAGGATCTGGAGACTTTGACTTTGGCTGGGGCTTCAACACGCCATCACAGCAATTGGTAGATGCCTATGAGCCTGGTGACCCCAGAAAAGAAGCTACCATCTTGTTCAGAGGTGAGACCACGCCCTACGGCGAGGTGATTCCGGCATCGGTGCCCAATGAGCGCTACAACCAAAAAGTGTACACAGATCCTAAGGTAAGGGCCGAAGCCAACAACAAGCATGGCCTTTGGGTGAACATCAGAATTCTGCGCTACGCAGACGTGGTCTTGATGGCCGCCGAGGCCGCAAATGAACTGGGTGGTGTCGCAAACACAGATGAAGCCCTTATGTATCTGGAGATGGTGCGTGCCCGCGCCCGCGGAAGCAACGCCGCTGTTCTGCCTAGGATTACGGAACGCAACCAAGCTGCGTTAAGAGACATTATCCGGCACGAGCGCCGGGTGGAATTTGCGATGGAGCATGAGCGCTTCTTTGACCTGGTGCGCTGGGGAATTGCCGCCGATGTGCTGCACGCGGCCGGCAAAACAGGATTTGTGGCCAGTAAGCATGAATTGATGCCTATTCCGCAGGGCGAGATTGACAAGTCTGCCGGCGTGCTTACTCAGAACCCAGGCTACTAACAGATAAACAAAGTCGCTCCTCTGTTTTTGGCTTATTTTCCAGGAAACAGGCCAAAAACGTAGAAGCGTATAAGCAAAAGGTCTTTCCCTCTGAGACGGTAACAATGCTCAGAGAAAGGATGCCTTTAAAATAAAATAGCGCGTAGACGAATGAAGAGACCAACACCTATATTTTTCTTTTTGATGACCCTGCTGTGGTTGGGTGTGGCTTCTTCATGTAAAGAAAAGGAAGAATCTACCCCAGAACCACAGCCAGCGGCGCCATCTTCCACGGTAGAGGATAAGAAGCTCCTAGATGAGGTGCAGAAAAGCACCTTCAACTACTTCTGGGATTTTGCCCACCCTACCTCTGGCCTGGCGCGGGAACGTACCACGTCTGGTGACTTGGTGACCAGCGGAGGCTCAGGTTTTGGCATTCAGGCCATTGTGGTGGGTACGCACAGAGGATTCATTACCCGCGCCCAGGCCGTGGACAGATTACTCAAGATATGCAATTTCCTAGCTGCGGCAGATCGGTTTCACGGTGTTTGGCCCCATTGGCTGAGCGGCAGCACCGGTGACGTGATTGCCTTCAGCCCCAAAGACAATGGTGGAGACGTGATTGAGACCGCTTACCTGGTGAACGGACTGCTCACGGCCAGAGCGTATTACAATAGCTCAGATTCTAAAGAAGTAGAGCTCCGCACCAAAATCACGCAACTCTGGGAGACCGTGGAGTGGGACTGGTATGCCTCTAGAGGGGATAACAAACTGTACTGGCACTGGAGCCCTAACTACGGCTGGGAGATGAACATGCCCATCCAAGGTTGGAACGAGGGCCTGATTGCCTACGTGTTGGCCTTGTCTTCACCCACACACGCCATTCCTTCTACCGTGTACCAAAACTCTTGGATTGGCAACGGTGGTTTCTGGAACGGCAGCACCTATGAGGGCTATAAACTTAACCTGGGACCGGAGTATGGAGGGCCATTGTTCTTCGCGCATTACTCATTCATCAGTTTAGACCCGCGGCAACTACAAGACCAATACACCAACTATTGGCAGCAGAACGTCAAGCACACCTTGATCAACCGGTCTTACAGCATCAATACTGCCCCCAAGAAGTACGGTTACTTTGCCAGCCTGTGGGGCTTGACGGCCTCTGACACCTATAACGGGTATACCGCGCACAGCCCTACCAATGACAACGGGACCATTTCGCCCACGGCGGCGCTTTCTTCTTTCCCTTACACGCCTTACTTCTCTATGCAGGTGCTGCGCCATCTGTACACCAGCCTGAAGGCCGTGATGATAGGAGAGTATGGCCCGTATGACGCTTACAACAAGGAAAGAAATTGGGTAGGTCGGCAGTATTTGGCTATTGACCAAGGGCCCATTGTCACCATGATTGAGAACTACCGCAGCGGATTACTTTGGTCCCTGTTCACCAATTTGCCCGAGATTCAGGCAGGCTTAGCCAAGGCCGGTATTCAGAAGCCAGTGTATGAGACAGGTTTTGCGTTGGCGGTGCTGGATGTGCAGTCCAATCTGCTGGACTTGCTCAAGCACCCAGACGCAGACGCCTACCAGATAGAAGTAGCGGTCAACAATGCACCCGGCTTGACGCTGCAAGTGGAGAAAGGGGACGGCACCGTGGTGGAAACCATCTGGACCAATGAAACCAAAGCCACAGGTCTGCACACCGTCAACTTCGGGAAGGCGCTGCCCCCGGGCACGTATAGATTGCGCCTAAAGAATGCTTCTGTAAACAAAGAACTGGTCGTGTTCCTGCATTAAGAATATGATAGTTCATCACCGAAGAGCTTTTAAAGCTACTCCAAGTGCTGCTGATCATTAAGCCATTATTATTACGAATACCATACATAACATTCACTAAACAAACTATTTATGAAACACTTATTTAACAATTGGAGAAGCCTGCTGGTACTAGTGGCGCTTTTTTCATTCACGGCCTGTAGTGATGACGAGGATGACAACCCAACCAAGTTTGAGTTAAAGTCTCTGATGGCAGGCACCGTTGACTTGAATACGGCTACGGCCGCCACCAACGTGCCCACCAACGCTGCCATCAAAGCCACGTTCTCGGTGCCGGTTAATGCTACTAGTGCCACCAATACTAACATCACGCTTAAAAAGCAAGGAGACACCAATGCAGTGCCAGCTACTGTAACCACTAGCGGCATGGAAGTGACCCTAACACCAAGCGCTCCTTTGGTTGCCGGCACCACTTACACCTTGAGCATGGGGGCTTTGACTGCCGCTGACGGCCAGACCATGGCAGCTATGACCAAGACGTTTACTACCGCTGGCACTGCGCCATTGCCGGGTGTGATTGCACATTGGTCTTTTGACGGCAACGCCAATGACCAGGTAGGCGCTTTCTCTGCACCAGCTAGTGGTGTGGTAGCCATCACCTACGGCGAAGACCGCAAAGGTCAAGCGGGTAAAGCCGCCGTGTTTAACGGAACCACTTCTATCATTGAAATCCCTAACGGTGAGCAACTGTTGAACTCCAGCAACTTTACCTTAAGCTTCTGGATGAAAGCCACGTCTGCCGGTCAGGTAGACGGTAGCGGCAATCCTAAGGCACACTTTGTGATGGGCTTAGGTGCCTTCCATGGCCTTGCCTTTGAACTGGGTGCAGACTACAACACCGCCAAAGTGGTAGCCCGCTATGAGTGGGGCAACGGTACTACCAGCCCAGGAGACTTCTTCTTTAATGGAGATGGCATGACAGGTACTTCTGGTGGCTGGGAAGCCATTGAGGTGGAGAAAAACCTGACCGCTGCTGGTGGCATGGCAGCCCTTGTGAAAGACAAATGGGCACACATAGCCGTTGTGTTCAACGGTACGGCTAAAACCAGATCACTGTATGTGAACGGTGTATTGATGGAGAGAGACAACTTCATGCTGTTACCTAGTGCCTCTATTGAAAGAACTATGAAAGGTTTGAAGTATGATGCCAACCCAGAAGTAGAAAACAAATTCGCGTTTGGTTTTAACCAGTCACGCGGTGGTACGCTTTGGGCCTCTGAGCCTTGGGGCGGCTACAACCAAACCACGGCGAACCACTTTAGAGGTAGCCTGGACGAGGTTCGTATCTTCCATACTGCCTTGACAGACGCCGAAGTGTTGGCCATGTACAACGCAGAGAAATAATTGAGTACGCTCACCCTTGAATAATTGAATGAATGATAATGATTGCCGTTTTCGGGCTATTTTCTAGAAAATAGCCCGAAAACGGATTTTCCAGCCCTCTCCTGAATTTGGGAGAGGAGCTAGGAAAAATAAAAGAGACGCGCCCAAAGGCTGCCCTCTGAAAACCAATTGAAAGGCCCGGTGGCCAGCGTTGCACGCCTAGCGGCAATTGCCTGAACCAACCTAGAAAGGATTACCGGACGGGAGATGCCTCCTTTCCATCTTCTTCAGAAATCATTGCACCATGAAGCACTTCTTCGCTCTCCTTCTCCTTTGTTGCCTGCTTTCTGGTTGGACCATGGCCCAGAAGAAAAACGCGGCCAAGCGTCCCAAAAACCTCACAGACGAGCAGCTCCTGGACCTGGTGCAAAAACAAACCTTCAAATACTTTTGGGACTTCGGTCACCCGGTGAGCGGCATGGCCCGCGAGCGCAGCAACACCTCGTTTGACTATGGCAATGAGGTAGTGACCACGGGAGGCACGGGCTTTGGCGTCATGGGAATCATAGTAGCCGCCGAGCGCGGTTGGATTACCCGTCAACAAGCCGCCGAACGCGTACAGAAGATTGTCAATTTCCTCTGGAAGGCAGACATGTTCCATGGGGTTTTCCCGCATTGGCTCAACGGCGAGACGGGCAAGGTGATCCGGTTCAGCCCCAAAGACGACGGCGGCGATCTGGTAGAAACCTCTTTCCTGTTTCAGGGCCTGCTCTGCGCTAAACAGTATTTCACCAAAGACACGCCCGCCGAGAACCAGCTGCGCAACAAGATACAGTGGCTCTGGGACGGCATTGAGTGGAACTGGCACACCCAGAACAACCAGAACGTGTTGTACTGGCACTGGAGCCCCAACAACGACTGGAGCATGAATCACCAGATAAGAGGCTTCAATGAGTGTTTAATTACCTATGTGCTGGCCGCTTCTTCGCCGCGCTTCTCCATCAGTCCGCAGGTGTACCACCAGGGCTGGGCCAATAGCAACTACTTCCGCAACGGGCGGGAATATTACGGTATAAAGCTGCCGCTAGGCTTTGACTACGGCGGGCCGCTGTTCTTCTCCCATTACTCTTTTCTGGGATTGGACCCACGCGGCCTTAAAGACAATTACGCAGACTACTGGGAGCAGAACAAAAACCACACGCTCATCAATCGGGCCTACTGTATAGACAACCCCAAGAAATACAAAGGCTACAGCGCCAACAGCTGGGGCTTAACGGCCTCAGACAGCTACCGCGGTTACGCCGCCCATTCACCCACTGAGGATTTGGGCGTAATCTCGCCCACGGCGGCGCTGTCTGCGTTCCCGTACACGCCAGAGTTTTCTATGCAGGCGCTCAAGCATTTCTATAACAACCTTGGTGACAAGATATGGGGCGAATACGGCTTTGTGGACGGCTTCAGTGAGCACCATAACTGGTATGCAGACTCTTACCTGGCCATTGACCAGGGCCCAATCATTGTTATGATTGAGAATTACCGCACCGGCCTGCTCTGGAAACTTTTCATGAGCAACAAAGATGTGCAGGGTGGCCTTAAGAAACTGGGTTTTCAAAGTAGTCACCTGACCACAGAAGCCACCAAATGAGAGCGTTCTGGTTGGTAGCGGTTTTACTTTTATGCGGCGTGGCCAGTTGGGCGCAACAGGGGCAGCAGACCTATTGCAATCCCATGAACCTGGACTACGGCTACACGCCCATCCCCAACTTCACGGAGTCGGGTAAGCACCGGGCTACCGCAGACCCTGTTATTGTTACCTACAAGGGAGATTATTACCTGTTCTCTACCAATCAGTGGGGCTACTGGTGGAGCAGTGATATGTACCACTGGAACTTCGTGTCCAAGTCTTTTCTCAAGCCGCACCACAAAGTTTATGATGACCTCTGCGCGCCCGCCGTGTTTGTGATGGGGGATACCATGCTGGTCTTCGGGTCTACGCATGAGAAGAACTTTCCGCTCTGGATGAGCACCAACCCCAAGGGCAACGAGTGGAAAGAGGCGGTGGAGCCTTTTCAGGTGGGCGCCTGGGACCCGGCGTTTTTCCTGGATGATGACGGGCGGTTGTATTTGTATTGGGGCAGCAGCAATGAGTTTCCGCTGTACGGCATTGAAATTAATAGAAAGACCTTTGCGCCCATTGGCGAGAAGAAGCCACTCATCCACCTCAACCATGAGAAGTTTGGCTGGCAGCGCTTTGGGGAGTACTTGGACAATACCTTTCTGGACCCGTTCATGGAAGGTGCCTGGGTGACCAAGTACCAGGGTAAATATTACCTGCAATATGGCGCGCCCGGCACAGAGTTCAGCGGTTACGCCGATGGGGTGCAGGTGAGTGACCATCCGTTGGGGCCGTTCACTCCGCAGCCGCACAATCCCTTTGCCTACAAGCCGGGTGGCTTTGTGCGGGGCGCCGGGCATGGCAACACGTTTCAGGACAAATGGAACAACTGGTGGCACGTGTCTACCGTGGTGGTGTCAGTGAAAAACAACTTTGAGCGGCGGCTGGGCGTGTGGCCCGCCGGGTTTGACAAAGACGGGGTGCTCTACAGCAACACCACGTTCGGGGATTACCCGCACTACCTGCCCAATGGCCCTGCAGACCATCTCAAAAGCCGGTTTACGGGTTGGATGCTCCTCAACTACAACAAGCCCGTGACAGTGTCCTCTACGCTGGCGGCCTATGCGCCCAACTACGCCGTCGATGAAAGCATCAAGACCTACTGGAGCGCCGCCACCGGAGATAAAGGCGAATGGGTTCAGACGGATTTGGGCGCCCTGAGCACCGTGCGCGCCATCCAACTCAACTACGCAGACCAGGACGCCGAATTCCTGGGCAAGCAGACCAACACCTACCATCAGTACAAAATCTACCATTCCACCAACGGCAAGAAATGGAAACTGCTGGTAGACAAAAGCCAGAACAAGACCGATGTGCCGCATGACTACATAGAACTCAAGGAGCCGGTGAAGGCCCGTTACCTCAAGCTGGAGAACATCCACATGCCCACCGGCAAGTTTGCCATGAGCGGGTTTAGGGTGTTTGGCAACGGCATGGGCAGTAAACCCAAACCAGTGAACAATCTGGTGGTCTTGCGCACCCAAAAGGACAAGCGCAGCGCCTGGCTTAAGTGGTCTCAGTCAGCAGATGCGTACGCCTACAACATTTACGTGGGCATTGCGCCAGACAAGCTCTACAACTGCATTATGGTGCACGGCAGTGGCGAGTATTACTTCAAGGGCATGGACAAAGACCTGCCGTACTACTTCCAGATTGAGTCCATCAATGAGAACGGCGTTTCTGAGCGGAGCCCGGTCATAGAGTCAAAATAGATAGAACCCGTTTTTGGCCTTTTTTCTGGAAAAGAGGCCAAAAACGCAGCAGCCTGCTATGTCTTAAGCGAGTCAGGCCAGAATAGAACTTAGTGTATAGAAGAAACTAATAAAGAGCATGAGAAAACTACCCCTAGCCTTAGTGTTGTCTTTGGGATTAATGGTCCCGCAGGTGAACGCCCAGAAAGCGAAGTCTAAGAAAGCCCCGTCTACTACGGTACAGCAGAAAACAAAGCCCGTCAATCCTGCTGAGATGAAGAAATTCATTGATGCGCTCATGGCCAAGATGACGCTGGAAGAGAAGATTGGGCAATTGAACCTGGTGTCTGTGGGGTTCACGGTGACCGGGCCGGTGGTGAGCGAGAACGTGGACGAGAACATCACCAAGGGACTGGTAGGTGGCGTGTTCAACACCTTCACGCCCATTGCCGTGCGCAAACTGCAGGAGAAGGCCCTCAACCAGAGCCGCCTCAAGATTCCGCTTATTTTTGGGTATGACGTGATCCATGGGCACCGAACCATCTTCCCCATGCCTATTGCCTTGGCCGGAAGCTGGGATTTGGCCGCCATTGAGCGCAGCGCCCGCATTGCCGGAGATGAAGCCTCTGCCGATGGCCTGAACTGGGTGTTCTCCCCAATGGTGGACATTTCTAGAGACCCGCGTTGGGGACGCATAGCTGAAAGTTCTGGCGAAGACACCTGGCTGGGCTCGCAGGTGGCCATGGCCATGGTGCGCGGCTACCAGGGCAATGACTTGGCGGCCTATAACACCGTCATGGCCTGCGTGAAGCACTTTGCGCTGTACGGCGCCGCCGAGGCGGGCCGCGATTACAACACCACAGACATGAGCGACCGCCGCATGATGGACGAGTATTTGCCGCCGTACAAAGCCGCGCTGGACGCCGGGGCAGGCAGCGTCATGACCTCGTTCAATGACATCAACGGCGTGCCCGCCACTGGTAACAAATGGCTCATGACCGATTTACTCCGGAAGCAGTGGGGCTTCAATGGCTTCGTGGTGACGGACTATACGGCCATCAATGAGATGATTCCGCATGGCATGGGCAAGAATGAGTATGACGTGGCCAAACTGGCCCTGGATGCCGGGGTGGACATGGACATGGTGGGCGAGGTGTATTTGAAGGAGCTCAACAAACTGGTAAAGGACGGCAAAGTGACTCAGGCGCAGATAGACGTGGCCTGCCGCCGCATCCTGGAGGCCAAGTACAAGCTGGGCTTGTTTGATGACCCGTACCGTTACGCCAACGAGCAGCGCGCCAAGGAGACGCTGTTGAAGAAAGAGTACCGTGACGCCGCCCGCGACATTGCCCGTCGCACACTCGTGCTCCTCAAAAACCAGAACCAGACGCTGCCCCTTAAGAAAACCGCCTCTATCGCTTTGGTAGGACCACTGGTGAAAAGCCAGATTGACCAACTGGGCAACTGGAACGGCGCCGGCGACTGGAAACAAGCCATCAGTGTGGAACAGGGCATCCGAAACGTTGCCGGACCCAATGTGCGCATCACCTACGCCAAGGGCGCCAACGTGGCAGATGACACCCTTATGATCAAGCGCCTGAACGCCCACGGCGGACAGATAGAGATTGACAAACGCTCCCCTGAGGAAATGATCAGAGAAGCCGTAGCGGCCGCCCAAAAGGCAGACGTGGTGGTGGCCGTGGTAGGGGAGACCCAGGGCATGAGCGGCGAAGCCTCCAGCCGGGCAGACATCACCCTCCCGGGCCGCCAGCTGGATTTGCTCAAGGCCCTGAAAGCCACGGGCAAGCCCTTGGTGGTGGTATTGATGAACGGCCGCCCATTGGCCTTGAAATGGGAGAACGACAACGCAGACGCCATGCTGGAAACCTGGTTTGCGGGCACCGAGGGAGGCAACGCCATCGCAGATGTGCTCTATGGAAACTACAACCCGTCGGCGAAGATCACGGCTACCTTTCCGCAGTCGGTGGGGCAGGTGCCTATCTACTACAGCCAGAAGAATACGGGCCGCCCCTACGCCGGTGACCTGCTGGACAAGTACAAATCTAGGTACCTGGACGTGCCTAATGTGCCCTTGTATCCGTTTGGCTACGGCTTGAGCTACACCACCTTCTCCTATAGTGCGCCCACGGTAAGCACGTCTACCTTGAAAGCGGGCAGCTCCCTAACAGTGACGGTGCAGGTGAAGAACACCGGTAACTATGACGGCGAAGAAGTGGTGCAGCTGTATGTGCAGGACCTAGTGGGATCGGTTTCCAGGCCGGTGAAAGAATTGAAAGGCTTCAAGAAGGTATTCCTCAAGAAAGGCGAGGCGCAGACCGTCACCTTCACGCTCTCTGAAAATGACCTCAGGTTCCATGACCTCAACATGAAATATGTGGCCGAGCCCGGGGAGTTCAAGGTATATGTGGGCACCAACTCCAGTGAGGTACAATCTATTTCCTTCACCCTGGTAAAATAGGAATCGCCGTTTTTGGCCCGTTTTCACCAAAACATGCCAAAAACGGATATCTTAGAAGGCAGAAAAAGTAAAAAAGAGTGGCGGGCCAGGTTGTGTCTTCTGCTCTTTTTTCTGTTTCTGTTAAGTTGTGTTTTCTGCCTATAATGGTGTGCTGAGTAATTCGTGGGCGCCTAAGTAGCAATCTTCAAAATCTGCCTAGGGTTAGCGCTGCTAATAAGTTGTAAGTATCTTCTTGCGATCTTGCTGAATTGAGCCTAGGTAACCCCCTAACCCTAAGCGACCGAAAGATTCTCCCAGACAAAGGCGGCAATTATAACATTCTAACTAAATACAAGTACATCATCCCATGACAAACTCTGACTCCTTTTACAAGAAAGCGACCCTCATTCTGTTGGGTATTATTTTGTTGGTGTATGTGCTCTTTACCTTGGCAGATATTCTGGTACCCATCGCGTTCTCCTTGCTGTTGGCCATTCTGCTTAACCCTTTAAACAACAGGTTGCTAAAGCTGAGGGTGCCTAAGGTGCTGGCCATCTTGCTCACGCTGCTATTTGCCTTGTTGGTGATAGGAACCATCTTGTATCTGCTCTCCACCCAGATTCTGCAGTTCGGGGAGATGCTGCCTACGTTAAAGCAAAAGTTTACCCAGATTCTGACGGATTTGCAGCACTACATGGAGACTGCGTTTGGGGTGAGTATCCAGAAGCAGACCCAGTTCCTGAAGGATACGGCCAGCGGCGGAAAAGCCTTGGTGGGAAGGACGGTGAGTAGCGTGCTGGGGATTTTCAGTCTGCTGTTCCTGATACCGGTCTATATCTTCCTGTTTCTGCTGTACAAGCCCCTGATTTTGAATTTCTTGTTTGAGGTGTTCTCGTCTAAAAACACCCGGTACGTGGCAGACATTTTACATGAGACCAAGACCGCCATCCAGAGTTACATTGTAGGTATTTTGATTGAGGCTTCCATTGTGGCGGTGATGAACTCCGTGGCTTTGATGCTCTTGGGGGTGCCGTATGCCATCCTGTTGGGCGTGATTGGCGCCATCCTTAACATGATTCCTTACATTGGAGGCGTGATTGCCATCGCGCTGCCCGTACTCATGGCCACCGTCACCAAAGACGGCTATTCTACCCAGCTAGGAATCTTAGGCGCCTACGCCCTTATCCAGTTCATAGACAACAATATTCTGGTGCCCAGGATTGTATCCTCTAAAGTGCAGATTAATGCGCTGATTTCCATTCTGGCGGTGTTGCTAGGAGGGGCGTTGTGGGGCGTGTCTGGGATGTTTCTCTCCATTCCGTTTGTGGCGGTCCTTAAAATCATATTCGACCGGATTGACTACCTGCAACCCTGGGGCAAACTGTTAGGTGATCAGATACCCGAATCTTATCCGGGACAAGTGCCGGCAGTCCCTAAGATAGTCACCGAAAAGAAAATCCTTTAAGAATAGATCCTACTAGCAACGCTTTGAAATGCCCGGCAATTACCGGGCATTTTTTGTGTAAAACCAATTCCTACTCCAAGTCACTATTCAGTGCCATGGTATATGGGCGTCTATGGCTTGTTACTGGTTTGTAAAAGTTATTCTGCTCTGGTAGACACAGTCTAAAGAATGGATCAACATAAACAATTCTTCCTGACACTCAGGGAAGCATCCAAGCTTAGAGCAAAAGGGCTGCGTTACGCGTTCACATGTAATCTAGCCCACCATTTTCTTGACCATGAAAACCTGAAAAACGCTCTTTAGGAGACTAAGCGAAAATTGTCCTACAATATTTGAAACCCTATATATGCTTATTTATCACTTATGCAACTAATTGAAAGATTTAATATATAAAACATTGAAAAGTGCAATGTGTAAAATGCGTCTTTTAGCACAAAAGTGGGTGTTTTAACATTAAAAAGGGTTATTTATTGAACTTTTCAAATAAGATAATTGGAGTTTTAAGATAAAGTGCAAAATGCGTGAAACCACATAAAAGAAAGGGCGTTAAAGAGGTATGTAAGCTGAAATATAATAAAACACAGCGACATAACCTCTAAAACGATTTATATATGAAAATAATTGTACTTCCTATCCAGATTCAGTCAGCAATAGCAGACCTCACTTACCATATCTTCCTGAACTAAGGTAAGTTTTCTCCCCCACTCTCTTCTCAAAGAGAACACCGATTACCAAGCAAGTATCCTCAAATATTCTTTTTCCTATAAATCCTATTACTATGAAAAGATCATTACTTTCATGGGCTAGCATCCTAATGTTCATACTTTTCGGATTCACGCAACAAGCCCAAGCACAATGCACTGCCTCCAATGAGTGCTTTGATTTTACCTTCATGGGCGTTGAGAAGTTAGACAGCGATTTTGTTCGTCTTTCTTTCAAAGTGAAAACCAACTGCTCGCATGATTTAAGCAACGTAGCCTTTGAATTGCCAACCGGCGCAGGCGTAACGTCATCAGCGGTAGCTTACTCTTCAGCCAAATACAAATACACGGTTGAGAACGGCACCAACAACCCATTCTACTCTATCAAATTTGAGGGCGTAGGCATTAACGGTTACAAAAACGGGGTAGAAGATATCTTCACGTATGACCTAAGCGCCTATGAGTTCTCTACCATGAAAACCTTGAAAGTGTCTGCCAAGGCGGCCACTACCACTGGTACTGTTATGTTTGACCTTGCTAAATGTGCTCCAGTGACTGGCGGTACAAACGGCGGTGGCACTAACGGAGGCGGCGGCAACAACGGTGGTGGAACCAATGGTGGCAACGATGCTTCTGGCAAATGCTCAACCTCACAACCATCTCCTATCACTGGTCCATATGACCCATGCCCAGGTGATATTGTAACCTATTGCATCACCGCAGACGCCAAATACACTTCTTATGTATGGGACGTTCCAAGAGCACACGCCGGCGAAGAACCAACTGGTTGGGTGATCATCTCTGGCCAAGGCACTAACTGTGTGACCGTGAAAGTAGGTGAGAAGCCAGGGACCATGAAAGTGAAAGTGAACCACATTGAGTGCGGCACTAAAGTAAGAACCAAACCAGTACACCCAGGACGTAACGCAAACGTTGACATTGCAGGCCCAGGCCAATACTGCCCAGGCGATCGCTTGACCTACACCGCAGACATTGACAAACAAGGACCAGGAAACGGCAACGGAAACGGCGGAAACCCTAAATTCTTCACCTTTACTTGGGCAGTACCAGCCGGCTGGCAGATTGTTTCTGGCCAAGGAACAGAGAAAATAGTAGTAGTAGCAGGAGCTTTGCCAGGTGCCATCTCAGTAAGCGCTGAGTACAACAAGACCACCGGTAACGGCAACAACGGAAACGGAAACAACACAGACGGCAACCCTAACAACGGAAACGGCAACACCGGCAACAACCAGTCACAGAAAACCTACTGCGGCAAAGCAACAGATGTACTGCCAGTGACTCCTAAACCAGAATGCGGTGGCGGACCTTGCGTAGAGCCAACAGTCGCACTAGTAGCCCCAGACACTGTTTGTAACTTGTCAGATGAGTTCTACACCTTTAGTGTTGAGCAAGTACAAGAAGGCGTAACCTACTCATTCACATTGCCAGAAGGCTTTGTAGTGATTGAAGAAACAAACGGATCTGTAACAGTAGCCGCCATCTTTGAAGAGTCGCAACTAGGTCAGCCACAAACCATCACCGTAACGGCTACCAATGACTGCGGAACTGAAACGGCCACTGCCCAAGTAGTTGTCTCTGAATGCGCCCCTGGTAACCCACTTCCTGTGACCATGACCAGATTTGACGGTGTGTCTAGAAACGGAGGGGTTGAACTAAGCTGGGCCACTGCCACAGAGATCAACAATGATAGATTTGAAGTAGAGCGCAGCACCAACGGTAAAGACTTTGTGAAAATTGGCGAAGTAAAAGGAGCTGGAAACAGCAGCATCTTGAGAGACTATACCTTCACAGACCGTCAAGCCTCTAAAGGCACCGTGTACTACCGCTTGAACCAAGTTGACACAGACAAGAAGAATGAGTACTCTAAAGTGATTGCAGTACAACACAGTGTGAATGGCGCTGGCAACGGATTGAGAGTGAGCTTGTATCCAAACCCAGTGAGCAACGGTAACCTGAACATCAGATTTGATGAGATGCCACAAGGTGCCGGTAACGTAGCCTTCCAGTTGCTAGACATGAGCGGAAGAGTATTGCACACTAGAACCCTGAACGGTAACAGCGCCGAAGCCGCCGTAGCGCTACAGTCTCTAGGCTTGAAACAAGGTGTCTACATGGTGTCCATCACCGCTGCCGGACAGAAAACAGTACAGAGAATAGTAGTACAATAAGGAAAGGAATTACAATAGGATGCTTTTGGAAAGGCAGCGGCTCAAGGCCGCTGCTTTTTTTATGTGCCCCTGGCAAAGCGGCGGCCCTTGGTGCAAGAAGTCACTAAGGGCCGCCGCTTTGCATTAATATGTGTTGTTTTGGGGAGCTCTACACTCTTAAGACAATAGGGTGTTCTTCACGTAGTCATGGCTTTGCCTGATGCTTTGAAAAGGATCCACGGCAGCGGCAAAGTTTTCCTGCTCCACAAAAACACGGTGTACCCCAGAAAGCTTAGCTTGCTTGAAGATCTCCTGATACGGGATGCTCCCGCGGCCAATCTCAGTATTCAGGTTCGGGTTAGCTTTGTCCATATCTTTCACATGCCAAAGCACAAACCTGCCCGGGTGCTGCTTGAACAAGTCCATCGGGTTTTTGCCTGCTCTCACCATCCAGAACAAATCAGCCTCAAAATTGACTAAAGCAGGATCTGTCTCTTTAAGCAGAATATCATACCCTGTAGTAGTGCCTTGGGGCATGAATTCGAAATCATGGTTATGATATGCCAGTTTCAGGTTGGCGGCCTTACACAGCTCTGCGGCTATATTTATCTTGTTCGCAATGTTTTTATAAGCGTCTGGATTAGTACGTACTTCTTCAGGTAGCCAAGGCACAACAATAGAAGAGTGCCTCACCAGATGGGCTGCTTCAATATACTGCTTCACTATGTCAAGGTGGCCATCCTTAATATATTGCGCGAAGTCATAATGGCCGCTAGTAGAAAGCAGGTTGTTGGCTAAGAGCTGGTCTTTAAATTCTCGGGGTGTCAAGCCCCAATAACCGTCTTTTACAGAGTAGCCATACGTCTCCACGTCCTGATACCCTGCTCTGGCAACTTTGGCAATGACACCTTTGGGATCTGTGGGGAGGAAATTGCGAAGAGTGTACAGTTGCAGGCCTACTGTCTTGATGCTTCCTGTCCCTAAGCGAGAAGTTGATTGGCCAGAGGAAGCACAGGAGGAGAGGAGGTTGGGCGCCAAAGCCAGACCGGCGGCAGCCAGGCCCAACTGCTGTAAAAAATGTCTTCGGTGGTTCATATTCCTTTAAGAAATTTGGACTGAAAACGCAGCTAAACTCAAAGCCACGGCTTCTATCATGCTTTCCTTTGGGCAAGGTAAGTTATTTGGGTTGCCCGAAAGGCGTTTTTGGCTTATTCCCTGGGGAATAGGCCAAAAACGAGGATGTAGCTTAAAGTCGCTTGATTAGTATGTTGCGGTACCAGACATCATCGCCGTGGTCTTGCAAGGCTATTTTACCTGATTTGAACATCCCAAAACCAGGCATCTGGGCAAACTTGCTTTTACTTATTAGACCTTTCCATTCATCGTTCCAAAGAGTAGTGGACAGCACCTGCACTCCGTTTAGCGTAACTGTCATCTGGCTATTCTGACAAATGATTTCTACTTGGTTCCATTGTCCGGCGGGCTTCACGGTTTCTGGGCTGCAGGCAATGAGGTCATACAAATCGCTGGCGCGGTGCTTGTGTATTTTAGCGTCTGGGTGCCCGGCATTGTCCAATACCTGCACCTCTGGCCCGGTGTGCCAGGCGTAAGGATACTTGGCTGGTTCTTCCTGCACGAAGAGTATAATGCCGCTGTTTCCGTTGGGGGCAATCTTCCATTCTAGCTTTAGGTGGAAGTTGTCAAAGCTTTGGTCTGTGACAATGTCGCCTCCTTCAGCAGTCTGCCAATCCTTTTTTGAAGAAGCGTCTAAATGGAGAGCGTCGTCCTCTACCGTCCAGGCTTTGCCAATGGTTTGCTTGCCGTACGTATGCCAGCCACTGGTGGTCTTGCCGTCAAACAATGATTGCCACTCTCCTCTACTGCTGGAATCATTTGATTTTACCATGGAAGAATCTTGGTTGGTGGATTTACAGGAAAGTAACACCGCCAGAGGAAATAGCAGCAAACTGTTCTTTGATATCATAGCTTTCAGGTTTGAACCAAGGGAAATAAGGAGACCGTTTTTAGCCTGTTTTCCTGAAACTAGCCTAAAATCAATGTAAGGTCAAATCCCATGTTGATAAATTCCCTCGGAAGGACCAAGCTGGAAATTCAGAGAGGAGTAAACGTGTCAAGTAAAACCAAGCTGCTTTGCCTGTAGTATTGCAACTTTCGCTCAGACTAAAGTCTGTTTTTGACCTATTTTCCAGAAAACAGCCTAAAAAAGAAAAGGCCTCACCTGTTTCCAAGTGAGGCCTTTTCTTTTAATATAAATCAGCTTATTCCTGAACGCCAGGTACGCCAATGGGTAGGGCGCTGTGCCAGTCAAAGTCTGGTGCCTTCTTCTTGGTAGGGGCCAGCTCATCCAAAGTGTTGGCATCATACAGACGGCCGTTGCGCATCACGTACTGCACCGTGTTGGTATTCCGGATGTTCTCCAGCGGGTTCTGGTCCAAGATCACCAAATCAGCTAGTTTGCCATTCTGGATTGAGCCCAGGTCGCCTTCCAAGCCCAAAGACTTGGCACCTAAGATGGTCGCGGTTTTCAAGGCGTCCAGATTGCTCATGCCACCAGACTGCATAGACCATAGCTCCCAGTGGTAGCCCAGGCCCTGCAACTGACCGTGCGAACCTACGCCTGCCAAACCACCGGCTTTCACCAGGTTGTTGACAAACTGCGCATGGCGGTCAAAGATGTGCTCTTCTTTCATGAACCACCCGGCGCGGCGTCTAATCTTCTCATCCAATTCCACTTTAGGCGTGAAGTAGTTGAGTTTTTTATCGCCGGCTACATCTTCGGTGGCATAGTAATAGTTCTCGGCCCAAGGTCCACCGTAAGACACCAACAGCGTAGGCGTGTAGGCAATCTGCGACTGAGACACAAAGTCAATCACGTCTTTGTACAGCGGGTAGATGGGGTACGAGTGTTCATGGCCCGGGTAGCCGTCCAAAATCTCGGTTAAGTTGCTCTTGAAGTCAAGACCGCCCTCGGTGGTGGGCATCAGACCTTGCTCTTTGGCGGCCATGATTACCCACTGACGGTGCTGACGATTCCCCACCATGTACATCTTAATGGTCTTGGTGTTGTAGTACTCAGAATACTGCTTCAAGACGTTGCGGGTATGGTCAAGGCTCTTCAGGTTGTAGCCCCAGTAGCCAACTCCCGGTCCGGTAGAGTACACGCGCGGCCCGATCATCTTGCCTGTTTCCACCATGTCTGAGTAGGTGAGCACGTCAGTGGTAGCAGTCTGTGGGTCGCGGGTGGTGGTGACACCGTAGGCCAGATTAGCGGCGTAAATCCAAACCTGGTTGGAGTGAACACCCCAGCGTGGCCACATGTGCGCGTGAGTGTCAATGAAGCCCGGCGTAATGGTTTTACCTTTCACATTCACCACGGTGGCGGACTTAGGAGCGTTCAACGTTCCTGAGGCACCTACGGCTTTAATGCGGTTGTTCTCTACCAGGATGTCTCCGTTTTCAATCACTTCATCACCGTTCATGGTAATGATGCGGGCGCCTTGCAACAGGACTGTGCCTTGCGGGATGTCACGCGGAACCTCAATCGCGATTTTCATCTCCTTCGGCTTGTAGCCCTCAATCTTCACCGCCTCTTTGGCACCAGTGCTGTCCGTTTTCACGGCTACTTCTGGCTTGGCCTCTTTCTTCTTTTCCTCGGCTAAGTCCAGCTCTCTTTTCTTGGCGAAAGCCTCGTCTAAGTTATAGGCGAAGAACGCATTCCCGATAGACCAGTACACAGATTTACCATCGGCAGACCAGCTTGGGAATTGACCGCCAATGTCCGTCAGTTTCCAGCTTGGGAATTGTGAGCTAGTCACGTCTGCTACTGAAATAGTTGGCGTCTCACCCCCCACAAACGGAATGGTCACTACGTAAATCTCATTGTTAATCAAGGCCAAGGCTTTGTCGCCTTTTGGAGCCTTAATCACGGTGGTGGCGGTAGAGGCCTGCATGGTAGGCTCCTTCTCGTTCACGTGGGTGTTGTGGCTCATCTCTTCCTCCAGCATGTCGGCAAACGAACCATAGGTGGTGATACCTTTCACCTTCACGTACGGCTTCTTGTCGGTGCCATCCCAACGAATAGAAATCAATCCGTCGCTGGAGCTGTACAGGTAAATGCGGTCATCGCCTTGCACGAAGTGTGGGTTAGCGCCCAGGTTGGCTTTGGTCACAAACGTACTCGCGCCGCCTTTGCTGGAAATCCAGTTGATGGTCTGTCTAGAGTCAAACGCCCCCGGGCCCGCCGACTCACGGTAGGTCTGGGCAGAGCCTTTCACGAACACAACCTTATCACCCTTAGGTGACCAAACCGGCTCCTGAAAAACAGAATTCTCTACGGTCAGTTTCTCCGGCTTGCCTTTGCCAGTAGCCGCTACTTTATAAATAGCACCGCCGGTTTTCTCATGCCAGGTCACAAACACGAGGTTCTTGCCGTCTGGCGACCAGGCGGGTTGTGCCTCAGTAAAGTCATTGGTAGTGATGCGCTTGGGCGTTCCGCCTGGGTAGTCCATCACGTAGAGTCTGTCCAAGGCGGTGAAGGCCACACGCTTTCCATCCGGAGACACCGCAGCGTCCCGGATTTGCGTCACCTTCATGGTCTTGTCATCCTTGATAGGGTATTTGAACTCCAGCTTCGGGCCGATGGCAATCTTGGTGTTCACCTCAAACGGGATTTCCTTGGCGGCGGCGCCGTTCATAGGAATGCGGTAAATTTTACCGCCGTAAGAAGCCACCAGTTCTTTGCTGTCTGGTGTGAAAGACATAGCCGGAAGAACACCAAGTGGTGCTACTGATTCCTGCTCATCTCGTTGTACCGGATAGGCCAGCCATTTCTCGTCACCAGATTTCAGGTTCTGGGCAATTAAACCGGTGTGGTTGTTATAGCGCGTGCCGTACACCAGCCAGTTGCCGTCCGGCGAAAGGGTAGGCGTGAAGGCAGACCCGTAACGTGACGTTCTCGTATCCGTCTCGCCGGTCTCACGGTCAAAGGTAGAAAGCTGGAACTGTGGTAACTGGGCATTGTAGTTCCAGCCGCCGGTTCTCTTGGCGTACCAGATGTAACGGCTGTCCTTGCCAAACGCAGGCTCCACCGTTTTCAACGTCTCTGGCGTTTTAATTAACTGCGTACCAGAACCGCTGTCTTTGTGGTACAGGTGCAGCTTCAAGTTTCTTCTTCCCTGAGAAACCACCAGGTATTCGCCGTCTGGCGTCCACTCAGCGGCCTGGAAGTTCTCGTTCTTGCTCTTGCTGATTTGGCGGGTCTTCTTGTTAGCCAGCTCCATCACCCAGACGTTGTCAGAGCCGTCGCGGTCAGAGAGGAACACAATGGATTTCCCGTCTGGGCTGAAGCGCGGCTGCACATCCAACGCCATGCCGTCAGTTAGTTGCTCGGCTTTACCGCCCGTGATGGGCAGCATGTACAAATCACCCAACATGCTGAAGATGATTTTCTGGCCGTCAGGGCTCACGTCCAGCGCCAGCCAGGAACCCTCTTTGGTGTTGATGTCAATGATGCGGCCGGCCTCTAGCGGCAGGTCTTTTTTCTCTTCCTTTTTAGGAGCGTCTTTCTTTGCGGGCGGGGTGGTCTGCTGCGCCGAGGTCGGGTCAGAGAGCAAGCCTAGCGTGCAAAGCAGAAACACTGATTTGGTCCAACGGCCTGGGCGGCTGGGAAATAGATGCTTCATGAAATCAGGTTTAGTAGTGTTTGTTTGTAGGTCTGAATATAAGGAGCAATTGCCAAAATGTAAATACCGCTGAGTAATAATAAGTTAGGATAGAGTCGTGAGTCCAGAGTCTGAATTCGTTTTTGGCCTGTTTTCTGGAAACGAGGCCAAAAACGGAAAAGCACAGCAGCCCCCTCTCACTCAAGGAAAAGGAACTGCTGTGCCTAGTTAGTGTGGCAGATTCTGTAGAGACCAGGCATTGCCTTGTCTCCAGCGCATTGTTTTCTTCTGTGCCGATTCATCTGCTGGTGTAAACATCCCCCTACACCCCCTTCAAAGGGGGAATCTGCGTTTTGGAGAAGTCATTGGCGCAGACGCTCGCAGGTCCTGCCGGACGCTACGAGGTCTTTGGAGCAAGCGATGTTAGCGTTTTTGCCCTGATTTCCGAAAAAGAAGCCAAAAACGGGTTGTCAAAAAACAAGGCTTAAGAACCGCCAAACATGCGCTGGTTCATCTGCTCAGAGAAGGCGTCGTTCTCTTGTCTGGACGCCAGTCTTCTTTGCTCAGAATTGCCGTAGCCTACTTCCAGTTCGCCTTGGTCCAGGCGCTGCATCACAGAGTCGGCGAAGGCGTCTACAGGCTCTCCAAACGTATGCAAGCCCACGCCGCCCAAGTCGGTGTTTACGGCCGGCGGCACAATCTCCAGCACTTCCACGCTGGTCTTGGAGAGCAGGAAGCGCAGAGATACGGTGAAGGAATGCAAAGCCGCTTTGGTGGCGCAGTAGATAGGCGCGAAGGCGGCGGGCGTAAAGGCCAGCCCCGAGGTCACGTTGATGATGGCCGCTTTCTCCTGCTTTTTCAAATGCTCCGCGAACAGCATGCACAGGTGAATGGGCGCCTCCAGGTTAATGGCCAGTTCCTGCTGCGTCTCAGACCAGGGTTCTTGCGTGTCCACTGGGTTCACGCGGCGCTGGATGCCGGCGTTGTTGACCAGCACGTTCAGCTTCGGGAAGTTTTCCGTAACCCAGTTGTATAACTCTTTCCGTTCCTGTTCCTGGGCCACGTCGCAGACCCGGGCATGTAGGGTGGGGTGCTGCTGCTTGGCCTCGTGCAGTTTGTCTTCGCGGCGCCCGCAGATAATGACGGTGCTGCCGGCCTGTAAAAAGCGTTCGGCTATGGCCAGACCAATGCCCGAGGCCCCGCCGGTCACTAAAACGGTATTTCCTGCTAATTTCATGGTGTCTGTTTAGGTTAGGTAATCGCTTCTAAAACTATACTCATATTCATAGAAAAGGGCTGAGGAGAGAAGCCATCGTTTTTGGCCTGTTTTCAGAAAATGAGGCCAAAAACGAGTAAACTTGCCGCACGCTTAAATTCCAACCAAGTCATGAAACAACCCACGCCCATCACCCTCATCGGCCAGCACGTCCTCCTTCGTCCTATGCAAGCCGCAGACATTCCAGAACTGTGCGCAGTAGGGCTGGAGCCAAGCCTTTGGGAACTGAGTTTGAGCGTGCTGCAAACCCCCGAGGACATGGCCCAGTACGTGCACACCGCCTTGCAGGCGCAGGAAGCAGGCACGGCGCTGCCCTTCGTGTACGTGGACCCGAAGACGGGCGGCATCATCGGGAGCACGCGCTTCGGGAACATGGAGGAGGCCAACAAAGGCCTGGAGATTGGCTGGACCTGGCTTATCCCCGCTTACCAGCGCACCGGCGTGAACACCGAGGCCAAGTTCCTGTTGCTGCGCCACGCATTTGAGGAACTGGGCTGCATTAGAGTCGCCCTGAAAACCGATGTCCTGAACGAGCGCTCCCGCAACGCCATGAAGCGCATTGGCGCCCAAGAGGAGGGTATTCTGCGCAACCACATGGTCACATCCACGGGCCGCGTGCGCGACTCAGTGATGCTCAGTATCATTGTTCAGGAATGGCCCGAGGTGAAGGCGCGTCTGGAGCAAATGATGGCTAGAAACTACGGTACATAATCTAGGGAGTGCAATTCTGCGTATGAGAGAAAAAAATCATTTCAGCACTCCATGAACACACCTCCGCAAGTACCGTTAGATGACCGCTTAAAATGGGTAGAATCTGTGGCCCGCCTCCTGGACAACCAGTTTAAGGTGCCCGGCACCAACTTCAGGTTCGGGGTGGACCCGCTGCTCAACCTGATTCCGGTAGTGGGCAGCCTGTCCACGTTTGCCATGTCTGGGGTGATGGTCATGACCATGGCCCGGCACGGGGCCAGTGGAGCTTTGGTGGTGCGCATGCTGTTCAACATTCTGCTGGACGCGGTGGTGGGCGCCATCCCGGTGCTGGGCTGGCTATTTGACTTCGGGTACAAGGCCAACCAGCGCAACGTAGACATGCTGCGTCGCCATTACGTGGAGGGCAAGTACCAGGGCCGCGGCACCGGATTTGTGGTGGGCGTGCTTCTGGTGTTCTTGGTGCTATTCGGGTTGGTGCTGTACGGCATCTGGCAGCTGTTCGCGTTTGGCTGGGAATGGGTGTCTACGGCGTTCTAAATCCGTTTTTAACCTGTTTTCTGGAAAAGAAGCCAAAATCGCCTTTGCCGGGCGCGGGCTTTGCGTAATTTGCCGCCATGAAACCGAAGGCCATCTTTAACTGGAGCGGCGGCAAAGACTCTGCGCTGGCCCTGCACCGCATTCAACAGCAAGACCAGTTCCAATTGCACGCCCTGTTCACGTCCTTGAGCCAGGCGCACCAGCGCGTGACCATGCACGGCGTGCGCACAGAACTCATGCGCCAGCAGGTGCAACGGCTAAACCTCCCCTGGACACCACTTTTCCTGCCAGAAGGGGTGTCTTTGAAAGAATACAACCAAGTCATGGCAAATGCTTGGCAGGAGTTTACCGCGGCCAGCGTCACGCACGCCATCTTCGGGGACATCTACTTGGAGGATTTGCGCCAGTACCGCGAGACGCAGCTGGCAGAGGTAGGCGTGACCGCGGTCTTTCCCATCTGGCACGAAGACACTACGGAGCTATTAGAGGAGTTCTGGCGACTGGGTTTCAAGGCCAAAGTGGTCTGCGTGAACGGCAAGCATTTGGACGCGTCCTTCGCGGGCCGTGAGCTGGACGAAGCCTTCATAAAAGACCTGCCCGCCGGCGTAGATCCCTGCGGCGAGAACGGCGAATACCACACCTTTGTCTATGACGGCCCCAATTTCCATGCGTCCGTGCCGGTGCAGGTAGGGGAGACTGTGTTTAAAAGCTACGCGCCCTCCAGCCAGGACAGCGAGGATGATTGCTTTGCCGCCTCACCGCCCGCCTATGACACCGGTTTCTGGTTCTGTGATTTGCTGCCGGGTTAGTAAAGCTTTTGCAAGAAAAGAAGGAGCGCGAATTTTGTTTTTGGCCTGTTTTCCTGAAATGAGGCCAAAAATGCGTAGCTTCCTGTGTTAATCCAGAGCCTATATGCTGTATTTTATATTAAAGTCCCTCTTCCGGATTGCGCTGCGCGTGTTCTTTAGGCGGTTCACGGTCAATAACAAGCACCTGCTGTTCTCAGAGGGGCCCTTGATTGTAGTATCCAACCATCCCAACACGCTCATGGACCCGGTGGTGACCGCCTCGCTCATGAAGCAGGACATCTACTTTCTGGCCAAGAGCAGTTTCTTTAAGCCGGGCATCCAGGGCTGGCTGTTCTCCAAGCTATTCATGATACCCGTGTACCGTCGCGAGGACGTGGGCGATGGCGGCACCGCGCAGAACGATGCCACCTTTGTCAAGTGCTACGAGTTCTTGGGCAAGGGCGGTACGCTCATGGTGTTCCCAGAGGGCAACAGTTTTATGCAGCGCCGCTTGCGTCCGCTTAAGACCGGCACGGCCCGCATTGCCTTGGGCGCCGAGGCCCAGCGTGACTTCCACCTGGGCGTGCGCATTATTCCCGTGGGGCTCAACTACTCAGACCCGTCTAGGTTTAGGAGCGAGGTATTTGTGAACGTGGGCGAACCCATCCATGTCAAGGAGTTCAAGGATGCCTATCTACAAGACCCCTTCCAGGCGGCGCATGCCTTGACCGACCATCTCAAAGAACGCCTAGAGGAACTGGTCATCCACACCGAAACCGATGAAGAGGACCTTTTGGCTCGGCAGGTGGAAGCCGTCTACCAGGACACCCTAGCCGAGGAGCTGGACCTGGCCAAGTCAGACCCGCAGGAGCGCTTCTTAATCACCAAAGGCATTGTGCAGAGCATTCAGCATTTTGAGAACACCCAGCCGGAGCGGGTGCATAAACTGCGCCTGGATTTACAAGAGTATCTGAACCATCTGGAGCGGGTGGGCTTGCTGCCCAGCGCCATCAAAAACATGCCCAAGCGCCACCACCTGGCCTGGGGGACGGTAGAAACGGTGCTGTACCTACTCATCGGGTTTCCGTTTTATTTGTACGGGGTGATTCATAATTACCTGCCTTACATTCTGCCCGCCAAGATTGCCAAGTCATTGACCAAAGACGTGGAATTTCATGCGCCTATGATGATGACCATTGGCATGTTCACCTTTCCTATTTTTTATGCGCTGCTTGGCTGGGCCGCGCACGCCTGGTTTGGGCTGAGCGGCTGGGGGCTGGTGGCGTACCTGGTGACCCTGCCCATCACGGGCTTTTTTGTGCTGCATTACTGGCACCGCGTGGAGGTGGCTCGCCGTGGCTGGATTTTTCTTTCGCTTTTTACCAAGAGGTCAACTATTATGGCCCATTTATTGGAACAGCGCAAATGCCTGATGGCAGAACTGGAGAGCGCCAGAAAAGAGTTTTTAGCAACTGCACCTCAAATTTAATTTCTACCGTACAATGCTTATCTTGGCAAAGTTCAAGTAGAGGTGTGGTGTTGAAATTCGGGAAGGGGTTGAACTAATTATTTTGCAATCTCTGTTGTGCGGGCGAGGCCTTAAACGGCCAATTAAGAATAAGGTTTCATACTAATACCATAGTCTCTATGCGTTATTTGCTTCCCCTACTTTTAGTAGTCGTTACTTTGTTTTCTTCTTGTGAAAAATCTCCCATGGACGAGCTGGAGGACACCCTGCCCGGACCTGGCATGGCAGCCAAGTTCCTGGCCTTGGGAGACTCTTATACCATTGGCGAGGGCGTCCTGCCCGCCGACAGGTGGCCCATGCAACTGTCTGTCCTCTTAGAGCAAGAAGGCATCCAGTTAGGCGAGCCCTTGTACGTGGCCAAAACCGGCTGGACCACCGGCAACCTCTTAAGCTACCTGCGCACCGTGAGCATGCCCAGCGACTATGGCTTGGTGACCCTGCAGATTGGCGTGAACAACCAGTACCAGAACCGTCCTATTGACGAGTTTAGAAATGAGCTGCGCTCCTTGCTAACCATTGCCACCGGCCTGGCCAGCAAAACCCCCAGAAACGTGATGTTACTCACCATTCCAGACTGGGGACTTACGCCTTTTGCCACCGGTAAAAACACTACTACCATCACCTCCCAGATCAATAAGTTCAACACCGTCATTACAGAAGAAGGGCAGAAAGCGGGCGTGGTAGTGGTCAACGTGAATGACCTATCCAAAATGGTAACGTCTAACCCCGCGTTTGTGGCGCCAGACGGTTTGCATTACAGCGCTTCTATGTACACTCTGTGGGCCCAGCGCGCTTTGCCTACTGCCGTGGCCATTATTAAAGAATAATTTTTTCTGGTTTTCTGTTTTTTGGAACAGAATGTGCATAGGTCTTGTCAGCTACAAAAGTGGCTCCTGTTAAGAACCTATAATGTTGGAAAGAATGAAGCTGAAAAAGACTACCCTGGTTGCATTGTTGATGTTCGGATTTGGCGCCTTATTGGTTCCGGCTCAAGCCCAGTCTACGCCAAAAGGCACCTTGGCTATGGCCGATACCAATGCCAAGAAAGGTCCAGAGAAAGTGGTGCGCCGCGAGACGCTCTCAGGCATTGACTTGTACGAAGAGAAAGGCAAGTCCAAGGATTTTATGCTCTCGTTTCAGCAGAACCTGGTGGAGGACGGCGTCCTGACATTTGCCAACAGTGCGGGTAAGGTGCTGTTCACTAAGTCGCTTACTGCCGGAGATTATACGCTGGCACCGCCTATGAATTTGGGTGTGTTGCGCAACGGTACTTACTTGGTAGAAGTGAAGACCGGGAATACCATCTACTGGAAAAAACTGAGAATCAAACAGTAATTCTATTGCTGTCTTAGAATATAAAAGGCCTTCTGAACCATGGTTCAGAAGGCCTTTCTTTTTAGGTATCCAATCGAATTAAAACGTAAGCTTCAGGACCACCAGCTCAGAGCGGCCGTCATCGCTGTCGGCCACGGCCACGGCTTGGTAGCCTCCCTCGGTCAGCGGTTCTACCAGGGTGATGGACTCCAGTTTGCCTTGGTAGACACTGCCATCTGATTCGGTGACGATGGCTATCTGCTGGGGCTTCTGAGCATCTGTCGCCGCAAAATCAGGCGACATCCAGCCCACCAGACTGCCATATACCTTGCCGTCTAGGATCGCGTTGGGCGTCTCCTCTGCGGAGGCCGTGAACAGCAGTTGTCCGTTGTCATAAGGCATTAGGCCAGAGAATCCGGTCTTGATGTTCTCAATGTCGGGCAGGGCCCAGGGCTGGATATGCCGGGCTGCCGGCGCCGGGGACAAGCCCATCAAAAACGGGATGATTTCTTCCATGGCGTACAGCAAGAGCATGTTCTGCCCCCCCGGGCTAAACCGATGCAGCACGTACAGAAACTCCTCGTTGGCGGCCACGCCCTCAATGTTCAGGGTGGCGCTGCCGGTCACTTTCTGGTTGTCCTGCAAGGCCTGGTATAAGGCGGTAAAATCTATGCTGCGGACGTGGCCCAATCGGCCTCTGTCTAGGGGCACTAAATAGCCCTTGTTTCTATACTCCGTGGCACCCGAGCCTAGAATGAGCAGGTGCGTCTCGCCTTCAATAGACAGGGAGGTGATGGCTTCCAGGTCTGGTTTGACGGATTTGGGGATTCGGCCGTCGGCCACCTCTTTAGGCTCCAGCAGTTTGGTCTTGGCAATGATCTTAAAGTCCTCGTTGAGCGTGAACAGATACGGCGAGTCATCGCCAATGACGTAATAGCGGTTCTCTACCTTCTCAATGCCGGACGCTGAGGGGATGTCTGTGAACGTCACCTTCTTAGTCACCACCGCCGATATGGGGGTAGTGGAGGACTCAGAAGGAGAGAAGCACGCCGAAGAGAAAACAGACAGGGAGACCACAAGGCTATAAATCAGAGATGGAGTAATCCTTTTCATACCACCCTCAGTACGAGGTGCGCCCAAGAAGAGCTTCGTTTTTGGCCTCTTTTTCAGAAAATAGGCCAAAAACGAGGTGCTGATAATTTAATGATTGAACGGGAGTTTACACCAAGGCCAGTTCCTCTAAGACTTGGCGCGCGCGCAGACAGCTGGCTTCCTTGTCTTTGATTTCCAGCATGATGTCCACGTCCAGACCGTTCAGGTGCGTCAAAAATTCCCGGAATAGCTCTACGTCCATGCTGTTGGTGTGCTTGCCCTTGCGCTCCCCCTGAGACTGCGAACTGTAGTCCATCATGAGCACGCCGTCGGTGTGCGGGTGCCAAGTACCGGCAGCCAGTTGCAGGGCCTCGGCCATGGGCTCTCCGTTGTTCAGGCATTCATGGTGGAAGTTGTCAAACAGGATGGGAATTCCGGTTTCGCCGTGTAACTCTAAACAATCCCGAAGGCTGTAAAGGCGGTCATCGTTCTCCACCACCAGCCGGGCCTTCACTTCCTCGGGCAGCATGGTATGGTAGGTGTGGATGAAGCGTTGGAGGGCCGCTGGCTTGTCGCCGTAGACGCCGCCGGCGTGTATCTGCAGCTTGGCCGTGGAGTCCAGCCCCATCAAGTCCATGACACTGCCTTGGTACACCAACTCTGCAATACTGTTGCGCACAATGCGCTCGTCTGGCGAGTTCAACACCACAAACTGGTCTGGGTGCATGGAGATGCGCATGCCGTGCTTCTTGATAAAGTCGCCCAGCCGCTTGAACGTCATCTGGAAGTGCTGCTGCCAGTTGTAGGTGCACACGGCATGGCTGGCAAAAGGCACTAACCCAGAACTCATCCTAAAGAACAGAAACCCATGCTCCAGGTTGTATTCCAGAATGCGGCGCAGGCAGGCCAGGTTCTTCTCCACGTTCTGCACCAACCGCTCCTCACTATAAGACGCCAGCCTGAAGGTGGTAGAGGTACTGCAGTCCAGAGACTCATTCACGCACGGGTATCCTATTTTCATGTTACGGTGGGTTTTGGGCCTAATAACCGCTACCAAGGGCAGATGTTTAGAATTCTTGTAAACGGATGGCGGGAGGGAGTGTTTTGCTTGTGCCTGCTAGCAAAACCAGTAAGCGGATGGGGTGATTTTCCGTTTTTGACGTGTTTCCTGGAAAGCAGCCCGAAAACGACAGGTGCGGAGGTAAGCGGTTTAATGCGGAGTCTTAGTTTGGATGCGCGCCAAAAAAGCCTATTTTTGCGTACAGTTTGAAAACAGAGCGTACATCTATCACATAATCCACTACACATGAGTGTTTTAGTAAATAAAGATTCCAAGGTGATTGTGCAGGGCTTCACCGGCTCAGAAGGTTCTTTCCACGCACAGCAGATGATTGAGTATGGTACCAACGTGGTTGGTGGCGTAACCCCGGGTAAAGGTGGTTCTGTTCACTTGGACCGTCCGGTATTCAACACTGTGGCTGAGGCCGTGCAGAAAGCGCAAGCCAACGTGTCTATCATCTTCGTGCCACCGGCCTTTGCTGCTGACGCCATCATGGAAGCCGCCGATGCCGGCATTGAAGTGATTGTTTGTATCACCGAGGGTATTCCGGTGAAGGACATGGTAGCCGCTAAAAACTACATCAAGAACAAAGCAGTTACTCTAATTGGACCAAACTGCCCAGGTGTGATCACGCCAGGCGAAGCCAAAGTTGGTATCATGCCAGGTTTCGTGTTCAAGCCAGGTAGAATTGGCATTGTGTCTAAGTCTGGTACGTTGACCTATGAGGCCGCCGACCAGATTGTGAAAGCTGGTTTGGGTATCTCTACCGCCATCGGGATTGGTGGTGACCCTATCATTGGAACACCTACTAAAAACGCAGTGGAGTTGTTGATGGAAGATCCAGAGACCGACGCTATTGTGATGATTGGTGAGATTGGTGGTAACTATGAGGCAATGGCCGCTGAGTACATCCGTTCTACCGGTAATAAGAAGCCAGTAGTTGGTTTTATTGCAGGCCAGACGGCTCCTGCTGGTCGTAGAATGGGCCACGCCGGTGCTATCATTGGTGGTGCTGATGATACCGCCGCCGCTAAAATGCGCATCATGCGTGAGAACGGCATCTTTGTGGTGGATTCTCCGGCAGAGATTGGCGACACTATGTTGAAAGCCTTGAAAGGCGAGCTTGCCAACGCGTAAGCTTTTCTTTTACCTATAAAAAAGGCCGCTCTGCAAAGAGCGGCCTTTTTGTTTGCCTTCGTTTTCAGCTTATTTTCTGGAAATCAAGCTAAAAACGAAAATAGGTAATTGTAGGAGTTTCGTCTACTCAAAGGCGTTTTGTTAAGGCTCTATTTACTACTTTAGATGTGTCACTCTTATCCTTCCTCTCTTTGTCATCCTGAAAGGATCTTGTGGGCGAACTAGAGAGGCCCATCCATGAAAAGACTTCCAGTAAATTCTTTCTCTGTCTCTGACTTCTTTAAAGTTTCTGCCGTAGTTATTGTTATCACCAACAAACAAGACTGATTCTCCTCCAGTATTTGTTTGTGCACGCATTTGGCTATCCCTGCGTAAGACCGCCCTTACCGGTGCGCACCCACTGCCTTGTTCCATAGCCTCCGGTTAGCGCTCACGGCCGCGAGGCCTCGTCTTGGCCCTTCGCACTGCTGTTGTACTCTGGGCTTTTGGCCCCGCCTTTCAGGCGACGAAACAACAGAGGTGCTCAGGACCAAGACTGGTTCTGGTTCCAATTCTGTATAAGCTGGATGGTTGATTGGCTGATGGAAGATAATGGCAGTCTCTGTCGCTGCAGAGGCATGCGTGCTGCGCACGGTTTTCTTTATCTACTAGCACGGGACTGTCCCAAGCAGCAGGCTTGGGACACTTTTAGGGATGAAGAATGATTGTGGATGACTACAAAATATACTGGCTTGCCAATTGCGTGAACTGATGAATTTGATTTTCTTCCCAAGCCGCATCTTTATGTAAGGCAACCGCCATTAATTGAGCCACCTTTGGAGCCATCTCCAGTGCCGCTCGGGCATCCAGAAACAGCACCCGAAGCCTTCTAGCCAAGACATCCTCCACGGTTCTCGCCATTTCATATTGCGCGGCCCAAACTACTTCAGCGGCGATGTGAGAAAAGTTTGGATGAAGTGGAATGCCCAAGTCTGGGAATTGCTGAACCAAGGCTAAGATTCCTACTTTGTCTGTGCCATAGATGGCCAGTGGGTCTGCTGGGTTTTCCTCTACTGTATAGCCATGAATTTTCAACTGGGCTGTTTGACAATCAAGAGGAAGTAAAAAACCTTTGGTAATGGCCAAATCAATCGCATCCTCGGCCATTTGGCGGTAGGTGGTCCACTTGCCGCCTGTGACCGTGATGAGGCCAGACGGCGCTACCAACAGGCTGTGGCTGCGTGAAATCTCTTTGGTCTTATGGGTGTGGATGGTGGGGGCCGCCAAAGGACGCTGTCCGGCAAAGACGCTCAGCACGTCTGCCCGGGTGGGTTTGCGCGCCAGGTAGTGGCTGGCCGTCTCCAGGATAAAATCAATCTCCTGTTCCTGCGGCTTCGGCTCCAGGCTGGTTTCATTGACCAGCGTATCCGTGGTGCCTACCAGCAGATACCCATGCCACGGCACCATAAAGAGCACGCGTCCGTCAGAGGTCTTCGGAATCATTAGGGCATTCTCGCCTTTCAGGAAGGACTGGTCCAGCACCACATGCACGCCCTGACTGGGCCGTACCAAGGGCTGCTGCGCGGGCGCGTCCATGTGTAGGATGCTGTTGACAAAAACGCCCGTGGCATTAATTACTGTCTTGGCTTGGATGACATACTCCTGACCAAACTCAATATCTTGGGCGGTTACACCAATAACTTTTCCCCTAGCGTCTTTCAACAGATTGACCACCGGCATGTAATTCAGCAAGAGGCCGCCTTGCTCGGCGCAGGTCTGGGCCAGATTGATGGCCAGTCGGGTATCATCAAACTGTCCATCAAAATACTGCACGCCGCCGGTTAGGCCTTTGGTTTTAATGTTGGGGAGCTGTTGAGCGGTTTCCTGGGCAGAGAGAAAGGCGGTGCGGCGAAGGCGAAGTCTGCCGGCCATCAGATCATAGAGCGTCAAGCCTAGGCCGTAGACTAGCTTGTCCCACCAAGAGAAGGTAGGGATGATGAAGGATTGGATGGTGACCAGGTGCGGGGCGTTTTGGAGCAAACGTCCCCGTTCCCGCAAGGCCTCCAGGACCAGTTTTATATGGCCCAGGGCCAGGTAGCGTACGCCGCCGTGGACCAGTTTGGTACTCCTGCTGGAAGTGCCCTTGGCAAAGTCCGCCTGCTCCAGCAACAACGTTTTGTACCCGCGGGAGGCTGCGTCCACGGCAATGCCCAAGCCGGTGGCCCCGCCGCCAATCACCACCACGTCCCAAACAGTCTCTTCCTGCACCTTCCGCAGAAAATGCTCTCGGTTAAAGACGAATGGCTGGCTTTCTTCCATGAATGCTTAATAAAGGGGAAGCTGTAAAGAAGGATCCGTTTTTGGCTCATTTTCTGGAAATCGGGCCGAAAACGGTTTATTTTATTTTAACTACGCGCACCGGGTTTCTGGTCTTGAGGTCTGCGGGGATGTGAGCTAAAATGGTTTCCCGCAGGGCTTCAATCATGCGTTTTTTCAGGAAGCTTTTGTGCACTACCAGGCTTACCTCGCGTAAGGGGGCGGGGTCTGTGAACGGACGGACCATCGCCTTTTTGTCTTCGGGCAGGTCCATCACGGATAGCTCTGGCAAGAGGGTCATGCCGCTCTGGGTCTCCACAATGCGCTTGAGGGTTTCCAGAGAGCCGCTCTCATAGTCCAAATGCACGTTGCGGGGTGCTTTGGTCCGGTTGCAAATCTGCAGCACCTGACTTCTAAAGCAGTGGCCCTCGTTCATGAGCCATAGGTCCTCGTTGTCAATGGCGCCGGGCGTGATTTCCTTTTCAGCAAAGAGCGGGTGTTTGGGGTGCAGGTAGCCCACAAAGGCCTCATAGAACAGCGGAATCTCCACAATGGTCTTCTCCTGTAGAGGCGTCACCAACAGACCCACGTCCAGCATCTCCAGCCGTAGCTTCTCAATAATGGTATCCGTGACCATCTCATGGACTATCACGTGCACCTTGGGGTATTTCTGAATGAAGTCGGTGATGAACAGTGGGATAAGGTAGGGGGCCAGCGTGGGGATGACGCCAATGCGCAGCTCGCCGGTGATGCCGGTGCGCTGGGCCTGCACAATCTCCTGTATTTTCTTGAACTCAGACACCGTGACGCGGGCCTGCTCAATGACATCCTTGCCCAGCTCGGTGGGCCGAACGGGCACGCGACTGCGGTCAAACAATTGTACGCCCAGCTCGTCTTCTAGCTTCTGCAACTGCATGCTCAGGGTGGGCTGGGTCACAAAACATTTCTCGGCGGCGGTGGCAAAGTGACGGTAGGTGTCCACGGCCAGCAGGTACTCCAATTGGGTAAGGGTCATGCAATAAGGGGATGGGCTAGCGGTTACAAAGGCAAGGCGGCGTCAGGGATTGACAAGAGAAAGCGGGCGCAGTAATCACTGTGAGCGCAGTCCCCTGTAGCGGGCGCCCGTGGCATAAGTACCAGGGCACGACGGTCCAAAGCATTTCCCGTTTTTGGGCTGATTTCCAGAAAAGAAGCCAAAAACGATTTCCTCTGCTAATATAATAGTTTTTCTCTATAATGAAAGTGGCATAATCAATTTATGCGATGACATCATAAGTCGGCGTTTTCCCGTATGCACCAACACAAACCTAATTAGAACATACTTGACTATGGAATCACATAATGAACTAGGCTTAGCACGCAGAGACACCAAGGACCTAGCCGTAAAATTGAATGAGCTGCTGGCCAACTACCACGTGTACTACCAAAACCTGCGCGCCTTCCACTGGAACATACGGGGCGGAAACTTCTTTTCCCTTCACGCCAAATTTGAAGAACTGTACACCGCCGCCTTTGAGACCATTGACGAGATTGCCGAGCGCATCCTAACCCTCCGCCACACGCCCATGCACAGCTTCTCAGATTACCTGGCAACGTCCAGAGTACAGGAACGCAAAGGCCTCACCACCGATGTAGACACCGTGGAAGCCACCGTAGAGAATATCGGGCAGATCATCCACTTAGAGCGCGAAGTCCTGGCTATGGCCTCTGAATTGGAGGACGAGGGCACGCAAGGCTTAATCAGTGATGACTTGAACGCCCTGGAGAAAACCCTCTGGATGCTGAACGCCTTCCAAGCACGATAATCCCTTATGGGTAAAGGCCTAGCTTTAATTTTCACCTTCGCCTTAGGGCAAAACAAAAACGCCCGTTGCTAAAGTAGCAACGGGCGTTTTTCGCTTATTTCCCAGAAACCAGCCCCAAAACGAAATGTCTAAGGTCTAGCGCCTAGTATCTAAAATCTTACTTAGCGTAGGATACAGAGCGCATTTCCCGGATGACCGTGATTTTAATCTGGCCTGGGTACTGCATCTCTTTCTCAATTTTCTGCGAGATGTCAAAGGAAAGCTCCTGGGCACGCTCATCGGTTACGTTCTCAGCGTCTACCATCACGCGCAGTTCACGGCCGGCCTGGATGGCGTAGCACTGGTTCACGCCTTCAAAGGAGTGAGCGGTTTCTTCCAGTTCTTTCAGACGCTTGATATAGGACTCCATGATCTCGCGGCGAGCACCTGGGCGGGATCCAGATATGGCATCACAAGCCTGGATGATAGGCGAAATCATAGCGGTCATCTCAATCTCGTCGTGGTGAGCACCAATGGCGTTGCACACATCTGGATGCTCCTTGTACTTCTGGGCCAACTGCATACCAATGATAGCGTGCGGCAATTCTGGCTCCTCTGGTGTTACTTTTCCAATGTCATGCAACAGACCGGCGCGTTTGGCTAGCTTCACGTTCAAGCCTAGTTCGGCAGCCATGGTGGCACACAGGTTGGCTACTTCTCTGGAGTGCTGTAACAGGTTCTGACCGTAAGAAGAACGGAAGCGCATGCGGCCCACCATTCTAATCAACTCTGGATGCAGACCGTGGATGCCTAGGTCAATGGCGGTACGCTCGCCAATCTCCACAATCTCCTCTTCAATGCCTTTCTTGGTCTTGGCCACCACCTCCTCAATACGGGCTGGGTGAATACGTCCGTCGGCTACCAGGCGGTGTAGGGCCAGGCGGGCGATCTCACGTCTTACCGGGTCAAAACCAGAGATGATGATGGCCTCTGGCGTGTCGTCAACGATGATTTCTACGCCCGTGGCAGCTTCTAAGGCTCTAATGTTACGTCCTTCACGCCCGATGATTTTACCTTTGATGTCATCTGACTCAATGTTGAAGATAGAGACGCAGTTCTCAATGGCGTGCTCGGCGGCGGTGCGCTGGATAGTCTCAATCACCACCTTCTTGGCTTCTTTGGTAGCGGTGAGCTTGGCCTCGGCTACAATGTCTTTGATGTAAGAAGAGGCGCGGGTAGAGGCTTCTGATTTCAGGCTTTCTACTAGTTGCTCGCGGGCTTCCTCGGCAGACAGGTTGGCGATGCGCTCCAGTTTGCTCAGAATCTCGTGGTGGTCTTTGTCTACCTTGTTTTGCTTCTCGCGGTACTGGGCCTCCAGTTCCTCTTTGCGCTGGTCAATGCCCTCTAGTTGCTTGTTCAGCTTTTCACGGACGGCATCAGTTTCCTGCTCTTTTTTCTTGAGGTCTTCCAGTTGCTTGGTCACCAGCACTTCGCGCTGCTTTACCTTGGCCTCGTTCTGGATGATGATGTTTTTCTTGTGGTTGGCCTGCTCTTCGTGCTCGGCTTTCAGCTTTAAGAAGTGCTCCTTGGCTTCCAGCATCTTCTCCTTCTTCTGGCTTTCGGCGCGGGCCTCTGCGTCCCGGATGATTTGCTGGGCGCGTTGCTTGGCCTGGGTTTCCTGGTCCTGGAACAGCTTGACCAGCAACACGCGGCCAATGTAGAAACCGATGCCCAGACAGACAACGGCCGTGATTAGAATATAAACGATGGTAGACATGTGGCTATAGCTTTTATGGTTAAAAGTATAGCATTAGACATTGGCCCTAGGCCTCACAGAGAAAGCGCTCTACCCGAGCTTGAGGGAGGAAAGCAAATCATTCAAAGACGACAGCTGTTGCTCCAGACCCATCTGGTCTTGCTGTGCGGCGTCTTCGGTTTTAATCTTATCTGCGGCGGTCTCCAAGGCTATCATGGCCAGCAAATCTTGCTTGTCATGGATGCCAAACTGGTCCCTGAACATCTTAATGCGCTCATTCAGGTATTTGCCCGCCAAACGCAGTCGTTCTTCTTCTTCCTCGCTTACCCGCATCGGATACTCGCGGTCTGCTATCTTTATCTTTATAGATAACTCACTCATCTCCTGATGCTTTCTAAAGTGCCTGCGCGTTTTGTTATGTCTAAAAGAGAAATCATGTGCTGTAAAAGGTCCTAATCTCTCTGGTACTCTATAATCTAAAGGGAACGTGCACGGGGCACGAAGTCTAAAATGGACATCAACAAACCGCGTCCAGACACTTGGGTTATTCTCTTAGATACGCGATGCACTTGTCAATCTCTCGCAGGTACTCGTTTATCTTCAGCTTCAGCTCTGTGGAACTGGCAGTGTCTACTGCTATGGTTTGTACAATTTTACTAATATTATCTTGATTCTGAAAATTTTTTATCTCAGTCTCTTTTTCCTGTATCACTTGCTGCAGACGCGCAATTTCCTGGTGGGCGGCCTGTAATCTGTCCTGCCCGGCCTGGTATTGCTCCACCAACGCATGGACTTTGGCCTCAATGTTCTGGATTTGATGAAGATAGCTGCTCGCTTTCATATTACTTCCGGATGACGGCGCCCAATTGGTGTTCAAACTGCTGCATTAAACGGCTCATGGTAGAGTCAATGACTTTGTCAGTCAAGGTCTGCTGCTTGTCCTGCAGGGTAAAGCTCACCGCAATGGCC
Organism: Rufibacter sp. DG15C; assembly: GCF_001577755.1. Taxonomy (NCBI): domain Bacteria; kingdom Pseudomonadati; phylum Bacteroidota; class Cytophagia; order Cytophagales; family Hymenobacteraceae; genus Rufibacter; species Rufibacter sp. DG15C. The sequence continues at coordinate 798,988 of NZ_CP010776.1, read as the reverse complement.
TTCTTGCCGCTCTCAATCTTTTCGCCCTCATAGACGTCAAAGGCGTTCACGTCCTGCAACAGCTTGCGCTCCACGCGCTGGGCCACTTGCTTAATCTGCTCAAAGGTAACGGCTTTATCCACAACCAGAGATAAATCTCGGCGCACCTCCGGGAACTTGGACAGCTCCTCAAATACCAATTTGTCTTTGTAGTTGCGCAACAGGTAATCCCAGTTGAGTTCGGCGTACCACACTTGCTCTTTTACGTCTGCCTGTTTGCACACTCTGTCCTTTATCAGACCCACGTGCGCCAGGGTGATGTCGCCTTTGTGGTAGGTCACACCGCCGGCCAGATACGGGTGCTCGGTGGGCTTGGTGGTGAAATTGGTCTGTCGGCAAAGGGTGAGCGTCTGCTGTACCTGCGTGGCCAAGTCATGGAAAGAGGCTTTGGCGCTGGCCTGTTGCCAGCTTTCTGCGGCCTTGTTGCCCGTCATGAAAAGCACCAGGTAGTTGTTTTCTTTGTACTTCTCGCCGTCTTTGCGGTACACCTTGCCCAGCTCAAATACTTTGAGGTCGCGCTGGCGGCGGTTGATGTTATGTCTTAGTACTTCCAGACCAGAATACACCAGGGTCAGGCGCATAGCGTCCAGGTCCTCTGAGTTGTAGTTGAGGATGGGCACCAGTTCGGCTGGCACGTTGCCTTCTGCGTCTTTGTAGTAGTTGGAGTTGGTGAGTGAGTTGGTGAACATCTCCAGGTAGCCATTGGCGGCCAACGCATCGGCCACGCGGCTGGTGATAATCTCCGGGTCCGGGTTCGGGAACTTGGCTAGGAAGTCGGCGGCCAGGTTCTCACTCAGGATGATGTTGTTGTAGCCATAGATTCTGAGGATTTCCTCTACCACATCGGCCTCGCGGGTCACGTCTACTTTATACGCCGGAATGTACAAGGCCAACTGCTCCTCGTTCTCGCTGGTGATTTCAATGCCCAGGTTGGTCAAGATGGCTTTGATGTGCGCGGGCTCAATGTACTGGCCAATGAGCTGTTGGACACGGCTGTAGCGCAAGGTGATTTGCTGAGGTTGGATAGGCTGCGGATATACGTCCACAATTTCTGAGGAAATCACGCCACCGGCGATTTCTTGAATCAACAGGGCCGCGCGTTTCAAGGCCAGGATGACCATGTCAGGGTCGGTGCCGCGCTCGAAACGGAACGAGGAGTCGGTTTTGATGCCGTGCACCTGCGAAGTTTTCCGGATGCCTGCTGGTGAGAAGTAAGCGCTCTCCAGGAAGATGTTCTGCGTCTCTGTGGTCACACCCGCTTGCAATCCTCCGAACACGCCCGCCAGCACCATCGGCTCTTCGGCGTTGCTGATGGTCAAATCTTCAGCGCGCAAAGTACGTTCTATGCTGTCCAGCGTGGTGAATTTGGCGCCTTCAGAAGCGTTCTTCACGACGATTTTACCTCCTTTGATTTTAGCGGCGTCAAAGGCATGTAGAGGTTGACCCAACTCATGCAATACATAGTTGGTGGCGTCCACCACGTTGTTGATAGGCGACAGGCCGATGGCGCGCAGTCTGCGTTGCAACCACGCCGGAGAGTCCTGCACGGTCACGCCTGAGATAGTGACGCCTGCATAGCGTGGACAGGCTTCTGTATTTTGTACTTCTACCGAGATAGGCAGAGACGTATTGGACACAGCAAAACCGCTTACATCTGGCAATTGGTACGGTGCGTTTAGTAATGCTTGTAGGTCGCGGGCCACACCTAGGTGAGAGGCGGCATCGGCGCGGTTAGGCGTCAGGCCAATCTCAAACACGTCATCCGACGCTAAGCCAAAGTACTGAGCGGCGGGTGTGCCGTTCGGTAAATCTGTGTCCAGTACCATGATGCCGGCGTGTGAAGAACCCAGGCCAATCTCATCCTCGGCGCAAATCATGCCTTCTGACACGGCTCCGCGAATCTTTGATTTCTTGATTTGGAATGGCTCGCCTCCGGCTGGGTATAAGGTGGCACCCACGGTGGCAATGACTACTTTCTGACCGGCCGCCACGTTGGGCGCACCGCAGACAATGTGCTTGGGCTCGCCGTCGCCTACGTCTACCGTGGTTACGCTCAGCTTGTCGGCGTCTGGGTGCTTGGCGCAGGTGAGCACTTCTCCAATCACGATTCCCTGCAAACCGCCGGGCACTACCTCAAAGGTCTCAATGCCTTCTACTTCCAGACCAGCGTCTGTCAGGAATTGGCCAATCTCTTGGGCGGGTTTGTCAGTGGGGAAAAGTTGCTTCAGCCAGTCAAATGATATGCGCATGGTGTTGTTTGTGTCTCAGGGTATTATAGGTGCGGTGCTCTGCACGAATTGCCGTTTGCCGGCTACAATTTTCAAAATTACCAAAAACTGGGGAAGATGGGATGGATTTTTTATTGGTTGCTAGTTTAGAGGCGAGAGTCTTGAGTCAAAGAGAGATTTTCATCCGTCATTGTTGGTTTTATCACCAACAACCCAGACTGCAGTTCAATCTGCTTAGTCCTCCTTTAAAGGGGGTAGGGAACGAGGGCTATATTTGAATAGTGTTGATTCATCCCTTAACTCCCTATGCCAAGCGCAGATTCTCCCCTTGAGGGGAGTGAAGAGAGGTGTTTACTTAAGCTGATAAAATTCATACTGCCTCTGCCTCCCAACACCGTCTTCCCAACTAGTTCTATTCTTACTTCCTGCCTGGGTTTGTCACTTTTCTCCTTGATGAGAAAAGTAACCAAAAGAATCAAGAAGAAAAGAAACTCGCTGAACGCTCGGACAGTCTTTTCTTCACAGAGGTGCACCTGGCTAACGCTGTCTGTTTCATGGCAGACTTACGCCACTGCCAAGTGACAGGCCGCTACTTTCTCCCTCAGGGAAAGAGACTTAAATTGACCAGTCTCTTTTCCCTCGGTCAAGGGCCGGCGGGTTGCTGGTTGAGAAGTTGCAATGCCTTCATCGCCCTACGGGCGGGGAAAATAAAAATGTGTTTTTGACTCGCGACTCAAGACTCAGAACTCGCGACTCTATTTAAAGTTTTTCTCGCCGGCGGGGATTTTGACTTTTAGGCGGTTTTCTGCGGGGGGCATGGGGCAGACGAACTCGGGGTTGTAGGCGCAGAAGGGGTTGTAGGCGCGGTTGAAGTCCAGGACGATATTGCTGCCGTTGGGAATAGCGTCCAAATAGCGGCCACCGCCGTAGGTGTCAAAGCCGTTGGTCTGGTCGGTGAAGGGGATGAAGAGGGAGTCTGAGGTGGCGCCGGCTTTCTGGTACAGCGTGAGGGTGTGCTCTTTGCCGTCCAGCTCAAAGGTGGCCTTGCCTTTCACATGGTAAGGCTCTTTGGTGCCGCCAGTCATGGCCATGGCGATGGGCTCTGCGCGCTCTTCGGGGGTAAAGTCAGCGGTGATCTCATAGTCGCGGTTGGGGGCAAAGTAGTCCAGCTTGTTGAACTTGCGGCGCAACGAATCTGAGAGGGGAGAGGCGCTCAGGCTTCTAAACGTGAGGTCCTTGTTCTCCCTGAACTTGGCCACGGCCTGGTTGTAGCTTTCGTCGTTGAAAAACAAGTCGCTCATCAAATAGCCCACAATGGCTATAACGCCCACTAGGATAATGTATTTAAAACCTTTCATATACAGTCAAATAGAATATAGTCGCAAAGGTAGAACCAGACGCACGTATCACGGCAACCAATGCCAGACTTTTTGCAAAAGCATCGTTTTTGGCCTGTTTTCAAAGAAACAGGCTAAAAACGAAAAGCGGCGACCTTGTGCAAAGGCCGCCGCTTTCAATATCCAGCAATCAACAATTAACAAACAACAAGTAATTTAAAGCATGTCCTCGTCCGCGAAGCTGTAGTAGCTGCTATCCGTGAAGATGAGGTGGTCTAGGATGGGCAGGTCCAAAACCTTTCCGGCCTCCTGTAGTTTTTTGGTGAGGGAGATGTCGGCGGCGCTGGGTTTGAGTTGGCCCGAGGGGTGGTTGTGCACCAGAATCATGGCGCTGGCCAGGTTCTCCAGGGCATGCTTGAAGATGATTTTTGGGTCGGCCACGGTGCCAGCCACGCCGCCGCTGCTAATCTGTACCTTTTTCATAATGGCGTTGGCGCGGTTGAGCAGGATGATCCAGAATTCCTCATGGGGCAGGTCCAGCAGATGCGGGCGCATGTAGTTGTAGATGTCGGTGGAGCAGGTGATTTTGGTGAGCTGAACGGCGGCAGCTTCCTTGCGTCTTCGGCCCAGTTCTAAGGCGCTCACAATGGTGATGGCCTTGGCTTCGCCGATGCCTTTGTGTTTTTTAAGCTCGTTGACGGTGAGTTTAGCCAGGGCGTTTAAGTCATGGTCAACGGCCTTCAAGATTAACTTGGCCACGTCTACGGCACTTAGGCTTGGCGTGCCCGACCCGATTAAGATGCCAATCAGTTCTGTGTCTGAAAGCGCGGCTCGGCCTTTTAAAAGGAGTTTTTCGCGTGGGCGGTCTTCTTCGGCCCAAGATTTAATGGTGAGCGGGGCAGGCGCGTAGGCGGTAGACATAAGGTTTCTGGTTATTTTTGCAGAAAAATCAGGCTAAAATTGTCCTATCAAGCGTTGAGCCTTAGAAATAGTTCACCGTCAGTATTCTTTTCGCGTACCAGAACGCGGGTGGCCGTTTAAAGAGGCTATCTTGTTCATTTAAAACTCTCTATGACCCGATTAATTATAACCCTCATCCTAATCCTCTTGATTGACGTGTATGTCTTTCAGGCGGTGAGAACGGTGATGATGGGTTCAACTCCTCTGCTCAAGAAAAGCGCCTACTTCATATACTGGGCCTTGAGCCTTTTCACGCTAGGAACGGTTTTGCTGGCCATGTTCACCCGGGGTACGGCGCCCAATCCCATGCGCATGCAGGTGGCCAACATCCTGTTCATCTTCTTCATCTCCAAGGCGGTCATTGTGCTGTTTTTATTAGTGGATGATTTGGTGCGGCTCACGCAGCTTATCTCTAACACCGTGAGAGGCCCAGAAAGCCCTAAGTTTAACCTAGGAAGACATAAGTTTCTGAGCCAGATGGCCTTGATGATGGGCGCTATTCCGCTGGGCACCTTGGTGTGGGGCATGGTGAAGGGAGCCTATGATTACCAGATCAAGAAGGTGACGCTCAAGTTTCCTAACCTTCCGCCGGCCTTTGAAGGATTTAGGCTATTGCAGATCACGGATTTGCACACGGGCAGTTTTCATTCTGGGGAGCCGCTGCAAAAAGCCGTGCAACTCATCAACCAGCAAGAATGTGACGTGGTGGTGTTTACCGGTGACCTAGTGAACAACGTAGCCACTGAGGTAGAGCCGCACGTAGACACCCTCGGCCAAATCAAAGCCAAATCTGGGGTCTTCTCCATTCTGGGCAACCATGACTACGGCGATTACATGCAATGGGAAACCGCCGCGCAGAAGGTACAGAACCTAGCCGACCTCAAGAACGCTCACAAGCGCATGGGCTGGGATCTGTTGTTGAATGAGCACCGCGTCCTGGAGCGCGACGGTCAGAAAATAGCCTTGCTGGGCGTAGAGAACTGGGGGCACCGCATGAATTTTCCTAAGTACGGTATTATGTCCAAGGCCTATGAAGGCACGCAGGAATATCCGGTGAAGATTTTGCTTTCGCATGATCCCTCTCACTGGGACGGCGAGGTGAACCAAAAATACCAGGACATTGATTTGATGCTTTCGGGCCATACCCACGGCATGCAATTTGGGGTGAACATACCTGGTTTTAAATGGAGCCCGGTGCAATACGTCTACAAGCAGTGGTCAGGCCTGTACCAGAAAGGAAAGCAGTACCTGTACGTGAACGTGGGCCTGGGCTTCTTGGGCTACCATGGGCGCGTGGGTTTCTTGCCAGAGATTACCGTCTTTGAATTTAAGCGAGGTTAATATATGGACAAAGTTCAATAATCTGTTTTTAGCCTGTTTCTGAGAAATAAGGCCAAAAACGGATTGTTGTCTTTATTGTTTTGACGGTTAGAGTGTTTTAAGTGATGCTTATTTTGGTGGGCACGCCTTAGGAGAGTGCAATTGTGATTTAACCTATGGGCTGGGCGTTTCGTATGGAGGGTGTGGGGGTTGCTGTAGGCAAGTCTCTCATCATCAACTTAATGCTACTACCATGAAAAAACTGATGTTACTATGCCTGGCAGCGGGGGCACTGACCTTTACTGCCTGCCGTGAGGATTCTGGTACGTCTACTGAGACCAACACCAACGATAGCGATACCCCAGACGCCGCCTCTGGCTCCACCAGAGAGGATTCTACCAGCACCACTGCCGCCAACTACAACTATGACGCCGAGTACCGCGAGCGCGCCACCCGCCTGGCCCGTCAAGTCACTGAAGATTTACACTTAGATCCTGCCACCCAGGAACGGGTCAAAACCGTGTACTACAACCGAGCCCGCCAAGTAGATGAGCTGGAGCGTACCTATTCCAGCAGAAACGTAAGCGCCGGTCTGGCCTATGACACTACCATTGGGGATGACTCCATGATGAGTAGTGAGGAGGACGTAGAAGGCTACCCAGCGGATCATCCCAAAGCATATTATACAGAACTGGAGACCATTAACAGCAACGTGGACTTGGAGCTGAAAGGCTTTCTGACGCCAGAGCAGTTCAAGGCTTACCAAACCAACCGCCAGAAATACTACAAAGAGGACATCAAGTATGAGACCTCTGACGGTGACAAGATGAAGATTGACGGCGACGAGGCCAAATTAAAAGTAGGTGATACCAAAGCCAAACGCGAAGGTGATGAAGCCAAAATCAAAGCCGGTGACACCAAAATCAAGAAAGAGGGCAATGAAACCAAAGTCAAGACAGATGACAGTAAAATAAAGATAGAGGAGTAACCGTTCTGTTACTATCTTTGAAAGGCTTGCCCGTAAAAGGCAGGCCTTTTTCTATGTAGGGTGCCGCCTTTGTACCTTTTCCACCGCATGAACCAGTATTTACGTCTTCTCTTTTTCTTCTGCTTTTCTCTGTGGGCGGTTAGCCCCCTGTCTGCGCAAACCCAGGACCATTACGTGTGGGTAAGCGGCCAGGTATTAAAGCAAGTGGACAAGACGCCCATTGCCGGCGTTTCTGTCTTCACGAAAAGGAGCGGGCTGGGCACTTCTTCTGATGGGGCCGGCAGGTTTAGGGTGCAAATTGCCTCTACAGACACCTTGGTATTCAGGGCGCTGGGCTATCGGGAGAAACTGTACGTGCCGGCCTTGCGCAGCGTAACTGAACTGCGCGTGAACATCCTTTTGCAGGAAGAAAGCGTGCAGCTCAAAGAGGTGCAGGTAGGCCCCGTGGCCACGCCAGAGAAAGTAGACCGTGTGCTAAGAAACATGAAGCCCCGCGCCGCCGCGCCCAAACCCCGCATGAACCCCATGGTGCCGCGCGTCATCATTCCGCCCAAGCCGTTGAGCTCTGCGCCTCCGTCCCCACTCATGCTCTTGACTAGTCCGCTCAGTTATTTCTATGAGCAGTTTTCCAAAGACGGCAAGCAGCGCCGCCGCGTGGCCTTGCTATTAGAGGAACAAGAACTGCAGAAAGCCATTGAGCGCGACAACCTCAGGAAAGACTCCATTAGACAGGCGCGCCTGCGTTACAACCGTTTCTTTAGGGACACCGTGAGTTTCTACCCGCGCTGGTAAGCGCTCCTTTCTGACCCTTCTGGATTTTTTGGTTATCTTTGTGTCAGGTTCTAAGAATCTGCACAAAACGCAATTGTATGTATTTAAACAACATTATAGAGGCCATTGGCAACACGCCGCTGGTAAAGCTGAACAGCGTAACAGACGGTATCAAAGGCACCATTCTGGCCAAAGTAGAATATTTTAACCCGGGCAACTCTGTAAAGGACCGCATGGCCCTGCGCATGGTAGAGGACGCCGAGAAGGCGGGCATCTTGAAGCCGGGCGGCACCATCATTGAAGGCACGTCGGGCAACACCGGCATGGGCTTGGCCTTGGCCGCCATCGCCAAAGGCTACAAGTGCATCTTCACTATGTCTGACAAGCAGAGCAAGGAGAAAATGGACATCTTACGTGCCGTGGGCGCCGAAGTATTGGTCTGCCCTACCAACGTGTCCCCAGACCATCCAGACTCTTATTACTCTGTGGCCAAGCGCCTGAACCAGGAGATTCCCAACTCGTTCTACCCTAACCAGTACGACAACCTGTCCAACACCGCGGCGCACTATGAGACCAGCGGTCCAGAGATCTGGAAACAGACCGAAGGCAAGATCACGCACTTCGCGGCGGGCGTGGGCACGGGCGGTACCATCTGCGGTATTTCTAAGTACCTAAAAGAGCAGAACGCAGCCATCCAGGCCATCGGCTTAGATACTTATGGTTCTGTGTTCAAGAAATACAAAGAGACCGGCATCTTTGACGAGAACGAAATCTACGCCTATGCCACCGAGGGTATTGGCGAGGACATCCTGCCTAAGAACGTGGACTTCTCTCTCATTGACACCTTCATCAAGGTAACCGATAAGGATGCTGCCCTCATGACCAGGAGACTGGCCAAGGAGGAAGGTCTGTTTGTGGGTTGGTCTTGCGGTTCTGCCGTGTTTGGCGCCTTGGAGTACGCCAAGGAGCATTTAACGGAGAATGACACCATGGTGATTGTGTTGCCAGACCACGGCACGCGCTACCTGGCCAAAATCTACAATGACGACTGGATGAAGGAGCAAGGCTACCTTGACTAAGAATTCATAAAGGCCGTTTTTGGCCTAATTTCTTGAAAATACCTCAAAAACAGGCTGATGCGGTTTACACGTGTCAGCCTGTTTTTTTATGTTAGCGGTCAAATGTCTGTTTCTAAGAAGGGAGCATAACTTTCTTTTGACGCTAGCCGTTCTTATCCTACATTGTAAACCAGATGGATTCACTGCTCTTTCTGCCGTTGCCCACATTGGCGCAGGTTCGGCCCGCTGTCCCACCCCAATATGAGTGGCTTTTCCTTATTGGCGAAATCCTGTCTGGTACCGCTTACCTGGTGGTGGCCGGCATCCTTTTTTACCTGGCCATAAAACGAGACGACCAACAGCGCAAGATGGTGCTCATGCTCTTCGGGGTGCTGGGTGCACTGGGTGCCGGGGTGCATTTCCTCAATTTGTGGGGAAGCGGCGACTGGTTCCTGACGGTGCAGATCATCCGGTTTGTGATTGGCGTGTTCTCCATCCTGACGGCGGTGGCCCTGTATAAGGCTATTCCCAACCTGCTGGCCATTCCCAGTCCAGAGCGTCTAGAGAAATCTAACCAAGAACTTCGTGATCAGATACAGGAAAGGGAGCGTGCCGAGGTTGCCTTGCGCGAGACTCAGCAGGAGCTGGAGCAACGCGTACAGCAGCGCACGGCCCAGCTCATCACCGCCAACCGCGACATGGAACGCGAGATGGAGAGCCGCAAAAGCGCCGAGAAACAACTCATCGCCAAAAACTATGAGCTGGTGCGCACCAATGCAGACTTAGATGATTTTGTCTATTACGCCTCCAGAGACATAAAGGGACCGGTGCTCAACGTAGCGGGTCTGGTGGCCGCCATCAAGGAAGAACTACCCCCCAACAATGAGGTGCTGGCCAATCTTTTCTCCCGGCTGGATAACTCAGTGGAGCAGATTAACCGCAAGCTTAACAACCTCTCTGAGGTAAGCAGAATCCAACGCCCCGCAGAGCAGGCCCAGCAAAGCAAAGTGTCATTTCAGGAGGTTTTTGACGAGGTGCGGCAAACCCTGGACGAGCGCTTAAAAGAAGTGCAGCATACCATTGAGACAGACTTTTCCTCAGCCCCAGAAGTATACATTTCCAGGGAGAACCTGCACAGCCTGCTCTTTCACTTGCTCACCAATTCCATCAAGTACCGGGATCCGTCCAGGCCTTTGCATATTCTAGTGTCCTCAGACCAACAAGACAGGTTTATACGGCTCATGGTCAAAGACAACGGGCTTGGCATGGAGACCACGCAGTATGAGGGCAAGATCTTCTCCTTGTTCAGGCGGTTCCATGACCACGTGGAGGGCAGCGGCATTGGCCTCTACATCATCAAGCGCATCATGGACAATCACCGAGGCAAGGTAGAAGTGAAAAGCACCGTGGGCGAAGGCACCACCTTCTATCTTTCCTTTATCAATACAGCACCAACATCATCACCATCAGAAACCACCGCAGCACGCGTATGAAAAAGTTACAGGGCATTCTGCTAATAGACGACGACGACACCAACAATTTCCTGAACAACCGTTTACTCTCGCGAATGGACGTTACAGACCAGATACGGGAGTTCAGAAACGGCAAGCAAGCCTTTGATTATTTGTACGCCATCAGTCAGGGCATTGTGGACGCCAACTCTCCTGAGTACGTAAAGCCGTCCCTCATCCTGCTGGACATCAACATGCCCGTGATGGACGGGTTTGAGTTTTTGCAGATGTTTCAGAAGCTGGACCCCGAGTTCACCAAAGATATTGTGCTGGCCATCCTGACCACCTCAGAGCATAAGCAGGACACGGAGCGCGCCGCCGCCAGCAACATTGCCTACCTCACCAAGCCCTTGACCACAGAGAAAATGGAAGAAGTGCTGCAGGCGTACTTTCCGGCAGAGCAACAGCAGTAGAGATTAGAAAAGCCGTTTTTGGCCTGTTTTGACAGAATCAGCCCAAAAACGGCTTTTTAGGGTTACCAGTTGAATTCGTACTTGAGGAAGATGTGGGCAATGACGCTGGCGCCCGCCAGCAATAAGCCTATCCCAATCATGCGTTCTGGGTGGTGCAAGCGGTTCTGCTTTTTGAGGATGCGGCCCAGCACCGCTCCTACAGCAAAGGCCAGCATCAAGGGCGCGCTTTTGACCCAGTCCACGTTCCCCAGCCAGTAATGCGACGAGATACCCGTGAGGCTGGTGATGACCAACAGAAACAGCGACGTGGAGATGGCAATCTGGGGAGGAATCTTGAAGACCTTGATCATGATGGGCGTCTGCAGAAATCCGCCGCCAATCCCAAACAGACCTGCCATGGTGCCGGTGCACAACCCAAAAAAGGACACCAGGCTTCCGTTGAGGCGGTAGGCAATGTGCTTTTGGTGGTTCTTCCGGATGAAAGAGGTGGGCATGCGGTTGATGCGGTACAGTACGCCCTGTTTTCTAGCCTTGGCCTGCACATGCGACACCAGCATGTAGACACCCGTCACTGAGACGAAGAGGGCAAACAAGGCCTGCATGTGGAGCACTGGAATGTAGGCTACCAGAAAAGCCCCTAATACCGTGCCCAGCATGGCAAATGGTTGAATGAGCGAGGCCACCACGTAGTCAATGTTCTTTTCTCTGTAACTAAAAAAGGAGGTGATGAGCGCCGCCGGGAGCAAAGAGCACATGGCACTGCCAATGGCCACCTCAATGGGAAACTGGAAGAAGATGATGAGGATGGGTACCAGAAACACGCCGCCGCCAAACCCAATGAGGGTGCCGAACGCGCTGACCAAAACGCCCACTATGAAAAGGAGAATCTCTGTGACCAATTCTGTACCGTTTATCCACTAAAAAAGAGCTGATGTCTTACCAGCTCTCCTTTAGCTTACTGCCTATCAAAAGAATAGTTGTTGAATTGGCTAGCTCTGCTCCAGAACGTCTACAAAGGCAAACTTCTGCCCGTCAAACAGGCCCTTGTCGCTCAGTTTCAACGCCGGAATCACCAGCAGGGCCATAAAGCTAAGGGTCATGTACGGCGAGTTCAAGGTGCTGCCCATCTCCTTGGCGATGCGGTCCAGCTTGGCATACTGTTCAGCTACCCAATAGCCGTCCTCCGCAGACATGATGCCGGCCACCGGCAAGGGCAGGATTTCCTCTGATTCCCCAGAAACAGCCGATATTCCGCCTTTGGCCTCAATGACCAGGTTCACCGCGCGGCACAGACTCTCATCATCACAACCCACGGCAATGATGTTGTGTGAGTCATGCCCCACGCTAGACGCAATGGCCCCGCGTTTCAGCCCGAAATTCTTGATGAAGGCAATGGCCGGCTCGGCGTTCTCATAGCGGTTCACCACGGTCATCTTGAGCACGTCATTGGCCACGTCAGAGACAATATTGCCGTTCTCAATCTTGGCCTGAGCAGTGAGCAAGCCTGTTATTAGCTGCCCGTCATACGGCTCAATGACTTTCACTCTGGTTGCTTGCTGCGCAGGTAGTTTGAACTGCTCAACCATCTTGGCCTGAGCGTGGAAGTTATTAATGATGTCGCTGGGCGTGAAGTCAATCTTGGTCTTGCCGTTTTCGGCTACCAGCTGTCCGTTGATGTAGGTCTGTTGAATGGTGAAGTCCTCTAGGTTGTTGACGATGATAAAGTCGGCGGGTTCTTTCTTTTGGAGCAGGCCTACTTCCAATTTGTAATGCTGTACGGGATTCACGCAGGCGGCCTGCAGTACGTGGAATAAGTCATGGCCTTGCGCCAAGGCGCGTTTGACCAGCTCGTTGATATGGCCTTCCACCAGGTTGTCTGGGTGTTTGTCATCTGAGCAGAACATGATGCTGGCTGCGTGGTCTTTGAGCAAGGGAATAAGGGCGTCAAAGTTCTTGGCGGCGCTTCCTTCACGTATCAAAATTTTCATCCCCACGGCCAGTTTGTCCAGGGCCTCCTCGGCGGTAAAGCACTCATGGTCGGTGGTCATGCCGGCGGCGGCGTAGGCGGCGGCCTGTTCTCCGCGCAGGCCGGGCGCGTGGCCGTCTACCTGCTTGTCGAACTTCTGGGCCAGGGTTATTTTCTGCATCACCAGGTCATCGCCGTTCAGGACGCCCGGCCAGTTCATCATCTCGGCTAAGTACTTCACCTCGGGGCGCAGGAACAATTCCTCAATGTCTTCGGGCGTTATCTCTGCGCCGGCGGTCTCAAACGGAGTGGCCGGCACGCAGGACGGCGCCCCGAAGAAAAACTTGAAGGGTACTTTCTTTCCGTTGTCCAACATGTACTCCACGCCTTTGAGGCCCAGTACGTTGCCAATCTCATGCGGGTCAGAGACGGTGGCCACGGTGCCGTGCGGCACGGCCAGGCGCGCAAACTCTGAGGGCACCAGCATGGAGCTCTCCACGTGTACGTGGGCGTCTATGAACCCGGGCAAGATGTAGTGCGTTTCAGAGACGGATTCGCGGGTGATGGCTGTGATGGTGCCGTCCATGATTTCCAGGGTGCCTTGGTAGATTTCCTGGCGCAGCACATCTACAATGTGCCCGCTTACCTTGAAAAAACGACGTGTGCTCATAGCCTTCAGTTTAGAGGAGTTTTAGGAAAAACAAGCCAGAATCGGACCCACATAAAAAATGTAAGGTTCGTGGTTCTGGCTTTAACGTGTATCTTTGCAGTCAAAGTTAATGGTTTTGAAAAAGATATTTTCGCTTGGTTTAATCTGGTGCCTGCTGTTGGGAGCGGTAAGCCCCGCCTGCACGCGCAAGACGTCCCTAAGCAAGAAAACGAAAAGCTACCAGCGCCATCAACGCTCGGGCAAGGCCATTCCCTGCCCCACAAAAGATTGTTAATTTCCTTTTTTTAGTAGACAAGGCACTGGTATGAAGAAGATTGTAGTAGCCCTGGACGGGCACTCTTCCTGCGGTAAAAGTACCACCGCTAAGCAGGTGGCGAAAGAACTGGGCTATGCCTACATTGACACCGGGGCCATGTACCGGGCGGTAACGCTTTATTTTCTGGAGCATTACATTGACCTCACCAACCCCAAAAAAGTACAGGATGCCTTGGCCCACATAGAGGTCACCTTCCATAGAAACCCCAAAACCCACCGCAACGAGGTCTTCTTGAATGGCCTCAACGTGGAGGATGAGATTAGGACCATGTACGTATCTAACATGGTGAGCGAGGTGAGCGTGATACCGGCCGTGCGCCGCGCCATGGTAGCCGAGCAGCAGAAGATGGGCAAGCGCCGCGGCGTGGTGATGGACGGCCGTGACATTGGCACCGTAGTCTTTCCAGACGCCGAGGTGAAAGTATTTATGACCGCCGATGTGGAGACCCGCGCCAAGCGCCGGCAGGAGGAGCTCTTTGAGAAAGACCAGTTGGTGCCCTTTGACGAGATTGTGGAGAACCTGAAGAAGCGCGACCACATAGACTCTACCCGTGAGGACAGCCCGTTGCGCCAAGCCGAGGACGCGCATCTACTGGACACCTCGCACATCACCATTGATGAGCAGGTGGAGTTTGTCATGCGCCTGGTAGACTCTAAACTGGCACACTTATCAGTGACTAATGAATGATAGTAAATAAGACAATTATTCATCATTGGTCATTACTCACTAATCATTAGTCCAGCCGGAATTTAATAGAGGCAAATTAGGTTAGTTAACTGAAAGAAAGGTACAGCGTAAGTAGCGTATCTTCCGTTCCAATAAGTCAATTGTTTCTGGTTTTTAATCATGAATCATTGTCCATTAATCATTGTAAGGATGAACGTAACCATAGATCAGAATTCGGGCTATTGCTTTGGGGTGGAGTTTGCCATACAGATGGCAGAGGACGAACTAGAGGAAGTAACCGAGCTCTATTGTTTAGGCGACATTGTGCACAACAGCATGGAGGTGCAGCGTTTGTACAACAAGGGCCTGCGCATCATTGACCGCGACCAGCTCAAGGAACTGCGGGACTGCAAAGTCTTGATTAGAGCGCACGGCGAGCCGCCAGAAACGTATCAAACGGCCTTGCAGAATAACCTGGAGCTAATTGACGCCTCTTGTCCGGTGGTGCTCAAGTTGCAGAACCGCGTCAAGCATGCCTATGACTCCAACAAGGCCATGAACGGTCAGATTGTGCTCTACGGGCAGCAAGGCCACGCCGAGGTGATTGGTTTGGCCGGTCAGACCGGCAACGAGGCCATTGTCATTACTACTGAGGAGGATTTGGACCAGTTGGATTACAGCCGCCCCATCACCTTGTTCAGCCAGACTACCAAAAGTACCAAGGGCTTTTACCACATGAAGGAGCTGATTGAGCAACGGGTAGCCGCCGCTCAAGCCTCTGGTGTTCAAGTAGAAGCATTGGATGCCAATGACAGCATCTGCCGCCAGGTGTCTAACCGCGAACCGCAGCTAGAGAAGTTCGCCGCTTTGCATGACGTGGTCATCTTTGTGAGCGGTAAGAAAAGCTCCAACGGCAAGGCGCTCTACGCCGTTTGCCAGCGCGTAAATCCGCAGAGTTATTTTGTGGAGAACGCCCAGGAACTGGACATGGACTGGTTCAAGGAGGCCGCCTCGGTGGGTATCTGCGGGGCCACGTCTACGCCCATGTGGCTGATGCAGGAAGTAAAAGACGCTATTCAGGCACAGGAGGCCGTAGCCGTATAAGAACGAAACAATATAATAGATTATCCCTATTTTTAAGCCCCGCTCGTCGGGGCTTTTTCTTTACCTTTCCTGTAGCATGAAAAAATTACTCAAATACTTTCTCAACGGTTTCCTGATTGTAGCGCCCATTAGCCTCACCATCTACATCATTGTAGCCATTGTGAACTGGCTGGACAACCTCTTCCTGCTGTATTACCCGGGACTGGGACTGTTCATCATGATTTTCCTCATCACCTTGGTGGGCTTCATCGGCTCGTCTTTCTTGGTCAAACCGTTCTTTGTGCTCACCGAGCGCATCATGAACCGCCTGCCGCTGGTGAGCATGATTTACTCCTCACTCAAAGACTTGTTTGACGCCTTTGTAGGCGAGAACCAGAAGTTCAACCAGCCGGTCCTGGTGAAGATGACGCAGTTCCAGGATGTCTTGAAACTGGGCTTTATCACCCAGACTTCCATGGACGCCCTGCATTTACCAGACAAGGTGGCCGTCTACTTTCCGCACTCTTACAACTTCTCGGGTGAGTTGTTCCTGGTGCCGCGTGAAAGCGTGACGTTTCTGGAAATACCAAGCAGCGAGGTGATGAAATTTGTAGTCTCTGGCGGCGTTTCTAAACTATAGAAGTAGCAGCAAGATTTTTGTAATGGTCCGTTTTTGGCTTGATTTCTGAGAAACAGGCCAAAAACGGACTGCTAGTTTTACCTATTCTTCCCCCTAAAAGATAGACGGCATGGCAAAGTATTGGATTGGTTTTCTGGGTTGTTTCTTTTCTGTGTGGACGGTGAGTTGCGGACAGCCCAGTCCCCAAAAACAGGAGAAGGTGGAGACTGCCTCTGCTTCACTCAATGCCAAAGCCAACCTTCAGCTTACCTTTCAGGTCTTGGAAGAAAAGTACCTGGGCAAAACGCAGTCGCTCTCCTCGCTGACCTTCAAAAACACCGGCAACGCTCCTTTGCCCGCCACTGGCTGGACCATCTACTTCAATGGTTCGCCGTCTTTCAAAGCCAAGGACAATAACGGGCTGGTAAAAGTGGAGGCCATCAACGGAGATTTGTTGCGTCTGGTGCCAACGGAGAATTTTAAAGCCGTGGCCGCTGGTGACTCCATCAGCATTGAACTGGTCTCAGCCGGGCAAATCATCAACGACTCACGGGCGCCTTATGGCTTTTACCTGGTTTGGGATCAGGAGCCAGCCAAAGGCTACTCGCTCAGCACGCACTACGTGAAGCCCACCAAAAACGCAGTGGGCTGGATAGAGGCGCAGGACATCTACCGCCAGAACCAAGTCATTCAAGACATCCCGGAAGACAAGCTGACTAAGGTATTTCCTACGCCTGCGCAATACACTAAAACTGGCAGTTCTTTGACCTTAACACCCGCCACTAAAATTACTTCTGAAAAAGAATTTGCCAATGAACAGCAGCACTTGGAAGCGTATCTGCAAATGGTCTTCGGGAAGCCGAACACAACGCAGACACGTGAAGCAAGTGCTCCTTCCATTCAACTGAAAAAGAAAGCGGGCTTGGGTGCCGAAGGCTATGAGTTGCAGGTTGCCTCATCGGGAATTGTCATTTCAGCCACTTCACCGGCTGGTATGTTCTATGGCATTCAGTCTTTGAAAACTTTGATGCCGCCCCTGCTGCTGGCTAAAAAGCAGACCTCAGTCACCATTGACGGTGTGCAGGTAAAAGATGCTCCTAGGTTTCCGCACCGTGCTTTTATGATGGACGTGGCCAGAAACTTCCAGCAGAAGGAGCAGGTGCTCAAGGTGCTGGATTTGATGGCGCTGTATAAACTCAACGTCCTGCACTTCCATTTGAACGACGACGAAGGCTGGCGCCTGGAGATTGCCGGTTTGCCAGAACTTACGCAAGTAGGAGGAAGACGCGGACACACGCTGGATAACCTGGAGTTCTTGCAAGCTGCCTACGCCTCTGGCCCAGACGTGAACAATACCACCGGTAGCGGTCATTACACTAAGGCAGACTTCATTGAGATTCTTAAATACGCCAAGGCGCGCCACATCAAAGTCATTCCTGAGATTGAGACGCCCGGCCACGCGCGCGCGGCCATCAAGGCCATGGACGCCCGCTACTACCGTCTGCTCAAAGAAGGCAAGAAAACCGAGGCTGAGCAGTACTTGCTTCGGGACCTGAACGACAAATCCGTTTACCGCTCGGTGCAGTACTGGAACGACAACGTGATGGACGTGTCTATGCCGTCTACCTATCGGTTTTTGGAGAAGGTGACGGATGAAGTGCTGGCCATGTACAAAGAAGCCGGCGCACCCATTCAAACCATCCATTTCGGGGGCGACGAGGTGCCCAAAGGCGTCTGGGAGAAATCCCCGTCGGTGCAGGCCTTGATGAAGAAAGATGCGTCCATCAAAGAGATTGATGACCTGTGGTACTACTTCTTCAATAAGCTCAACGCTATGGTAAAGGCCCGCAAGCTGTACCTATCGGGTTGGGAGGAAGTGGGTCTGCGCAAGGTTCGCGAGAACGGCAAACTGAGCTATGTGGCCAATCCGGTACTGGCCAAGGAGAACGTGCATGTAGACGTCTGGAACAACATTGGCGCCAACAGCGACCTGGCCTACCGCATGGCCAACGCCGGCTACAAAGTGGTGCTCACCAACGTGACCAACCTGTACTTAGACCTAGCCTACCAGAAAGCTTACGAGGAGCCCGGTCTCTACTGGGGTGGCTTCGTGGACTTGGACAAGCCCTTCTATTTCATTCCGCTCAACTACATGAAGAACATGAAAGTGGACGAGAGCAATAACCCCATCAAACCAGGTGCCTTCGCCGGAAAAGAGCAACTCACCGCCAAAGGCAAAGCCAACATCGTGGGTTTGCAGGCCCCGCTCTGGAGCGAAAGAATCCTCAGCCCCGAGCGCCAGGAATATATGCTCTTGCCTAAACTATTAGGCTTAGCCGAACGCGCCTGGGCGCCAGACCCTACCTGGGCCACTGAATCCAACTCCGCCAAAAGCGAAGCCCTCTACACCACGGCCTGGTCCCAGTTTGTAAACACCCTTGGCAAGCGTGAACTGCCCCGTCTCAACTACTTCCATAACGGCTTCCAATACCGCATACCTACCGCCGGCGCCGTGGTAGAAAACGGTAAAGTGGTGGCTAATGTGCAGTTGCCGGGTATGGTGATTAGATACACCGTAGATGGTTCAGAACCTACCGCTCAAAGCAAGGTATATTTAGGACCAATCACAGAGAAGGGAACAGTTAAGCTAAGAGTATTTGATGTGACTGGCAGAGGAAGCAGGGTGATAGCAGTGGATAATAGATAATTCGGTTAAAAGAAATTAGAATCTTTATTACAATTGGAATGACTTTTAAGCCGAACCTTCTATCTCTAATAATCTTGTTAATAATTTGTGCCTCATGCCGGAAAAATGAGAATCACGAATTTCAAACTGTAGATTTTGAAGCATTTCAAGTTGACTTATCCAAAACTTGGAGAGTGGTAGATTTGAAAGGGATTGATTCTCATATTAAAGCGATAGTTACTGAGGATGGAGATACTTTGCAATTTGATTATGGCTTTTACTCAGGTGCTTTGGAAGAAGAAAGCCTAAAAGTTTATCCCGCTAACTTGAGGAAGATTTTCATAGAAAGAGGTAGAGATACTACGGGCTTTATTTTTTTAGATAAAGAAATTGTATCAAGTTCTGATTTAGAGCCTTATAGAAAACAAAGGTTGGAGAATAAAATAATTGATGGATTTAGGGCTAGTATAATGACTCCTAAAAAGCCTGGCACAGGAATAACCGGCGTTTACTTTGATAGCTTAGGAAATGGCCCAATTGGGAATATTCAATTGAGATTTTCAGGTAATAATCTAAAGCCAAAAAATAGTGTCCTTTTCTTGAAGTCTATTAATACAATTAGAATTAGTCGTGATACTACAACTTCTAAATGAATTAATTCTAAGAGATTGATTAACTCCCATTTTTTGCCTCATTTCACCAAAATAAGCTAAAAACGCCTAGGTTCACTTAGTAGTTAAATACCTGTCTGGAATTGAATTGTAAAAAATGAGAGATATATCTCTGGTTTTCTTACTCGCCTTGATATTTCAATTTTGCACTCTGAAGGAGACTCAAATAGTTAAGAGTTCTTATTCAGATGGAAGTGCTGTGCCCCAAGTCGATACCGCTAAAATTACTAGCATCAGACTATTTGATTTGAAGCCATTTGAAGCTGTTTTCACTAAAGCTGAAAAGATGCACATGGTGGACAAAGCGGTCAAAAGCGCAATGCAAGAAAATGCTTTTGTGTTTCTTGAGAATGACTGCTACAGATGGGACAGTAAAACCAGTAGTCCTGCATCTATTGGGAATGGATTAGCGTGCAGGCTGAGTGATTTCTATTTGATTGATTTGGATAATGATGAAGATTTAGATATTATCTATTCATCAGCGATAGACCAATATGTCAATTGGGATATAAACGCAGTATATATCTTCCAAAACAAGAATGGTGTTTATCAACTCCATCGCTTTCCTGGATATCTAATCAATGCAGAATTTTTAGAGAAGAAGAACAGTAAAATCCACTTTAAAACTGTTGTAAGACCTTGTTGTGACAACAATGACTTTAGGTTCTACGATTCAGAACTTGATACGCATAGTTGGGCAATTACTACATTGAAAGGAGCAACGGTGCACAAATCGAAAGTGAAAGAAGATTTTGAGTAAATCTCATTTTCCGCCTCTTTTCACCAAAACAAGCTAAAAACGCCAGCACCTCTCGTATAGAGAAAATCACCAAAATTGCTTCCAGTGTCCATCATCAGACTGCAAACCTCTAAGCTCCACTACCGAAAGTTAGGCCACGGCCCCAAGGCGCTCTTGGCGTTTCATGGGTATGGGCAGGAGGGACATTACTTTGACGTGATGGCGCGCACCTTGCACCCAGACTACACCGTGTACGCCGTGGATTTATTCTTCCATGGGGGCAGTACCTTGAGTAAGACTGATCAACCGCTCACCAAAGCCCGACTGCAGGAGTTTGTGCAGGCTTTGCTGGAAAAGGAAAAAGTGGAACGGTTCTCTGTAATGGCGTTCAGTATGGGAGGGAAGTTCGCGCTGGCTACGCTGGAGAAGTTCCATGGGCAGATGGACGAGCTCTACCTCATTGCGCCCGACGGCATCAAGACGCATCTGCTCTACAACATTGCCACCTACCCGGGGTGGTTGCAGGGCTTGTTCAAACGCATCGTGCTACGGCCCACGCGGTTCTTCCAGACATTGGGTTGGCTGGAGCGCAAGCGGGTGGTGGACTCGGGACTGGTGAAGTTTGCCAACTGGCAGATGAACTCCCAGGAAAAGCGCCTGCGCGTGTACCGCAGTTGGACCGCCTTTAGAAACCTCACCTTTGACATCAGGAACGTGGTAAAACTACTGAACCAAAGTGACATGGAAGTGACCGTTTTTCTGGGCAAGTATGACCAGATTATTTCGCCTAAACGGCTGGAGGTGTTCCTGAAAGCCCTGCGCAAACACAACTTGGTGATTTTGAACGCTGGGCATACGCACCTGCTCTATGATGTGGCCTCCTGGCTGAAGAACCACCGCCGCTCGGCCAAGAATCTGTAGGGCGCGTACACCCAAACTAATTCCTATTTACCTTGTTGCGTTTTTGGCCTGTTTTCCAGAAAATAGCCTGAAAACGGAAATGGGTAATACTTCATTTTACCTTCGATTAACGAACAACGAATAACCACTCACGAATCTATGAAAAGACTTTCTACCGTTAAATGGAGCGTGTTGGGCCTGGCCCTGGCGTTCCAGATGAGCTGTTCCTCAGACAGCAACAAACCCAACGCCAACGCCGAAGGGGAGAAGCCTTCCACTGAAGCCCAGGACACCCTCTCTGAGAACGTCACCGAAGAACCCGCCACCGAAGGCAACCTGGCCAAGATTGTGATGCCAGACGGCTTTAAAATCAGCTACTACGCCCAGAAAGTGGTGAATGCCCGCTCTATGACGCTCACGCCCAACGGCACCCTGTTTGTGGGTACCCGCGACAAAGGCAGTGTGTACGCCATTGTGGACCGCAACAAAGACAACAAAGCTGATGAGGTCATTACCATTGCCACCGGCCTGAGAATGCCCAACGGCGTGGCTTTTAGAAACGGCTCTCTGTACGTAGCCGAGATTCACCGCATCCTGCGCTATGACAACATTGAAGCCAACCTCAAGAACCCGCCTAAGCCGGTGGTGGTCTATGACAAATTCCCCACAGAGGAGCACCACGGCTGGAAGTACATCGCCTTCGGGCCAGATGATAAACTGTACGTGCCGGTGGGTGCGCCGTGTAACATCTGCCTTTCTGAGAAGCCCGTGTACGCCGCCATTAACCGCATGAACCCAGACGGCTCTGGCCTGGAAGTCTTTGCCAACGGCGTGCGCAACACCGTGGGTTTTGACTGGCACCCAGACACCAAAGAACTCTGGTTCACTGACAATGGCCGTGATCTGATGGGCGACAACACGCCCGCAGATGAACTGAACAAAGCGCCTAAAAAGGGCATGCACTTCGGGTACCCGTTCTGCCACGCCGGCGATGTGCTGGACCCTGAGTTTGGCAAAGGCAAGAACTGCGCTGACTACACTGCTCCTGTGCAGAAACTAAACCCGCACGGCGGAACGCTGGGCATGGAGTTCTACACCGGCACCATGTTCCCAGAAAACTACCGCAAGCAAATCTTCATAGCCGAGCACGGCTCTTGGAACCGAACCGAGAAAATTGGTTACCGGGTGAGCTTGGTACGAACAGATGCGCAAGGCAAAACCACGTTCTCACCCTTCGCGGCTGGTTGGTTGCAGGAAGGCAAAGAATGGGGACGCCCCGTAGATGTAGAAGTAATGCCAGACGGCTCTCTATTGGTTTCTGATGATATGAACGACGCCATCTACCGCATCACCTACAGCGGAAAGTAAGCTGTAAGAAAATTGATTTATGAAAAGGAGCCGTGCTTGAACGTACGGCTCCTTTTCTTTTTATATTGGTCTCGGGTTTAATTAATATCAGATGGGACCGATTATAATTGGTGTGATTCTATTTATTGTGTTTAGTATAGGATTTGGTCTTGTAGGCGGACTTCTATACGTTGGGTACTTACCTCTCAAGAAATGGTTGTTTAAGAGTGGGAAGCTAACCCGAAAAGCTAGTGGACAAATAAACAGGGCTTACATTAGCCTAATTTTATTAACAGCTCTAATTACCACATGGATTGCAATTTTCCCTCTTGACAGTTTTTACAAAGATGAGTTCAGTCACAATACTGGAATAGAATTCCCTATATCTGGAACCATCACAGCTAAAGCTTCTGAATACCCTGACTTACATGGTGACTATTGGGCATCTGCTGTCATTAAGTTAGAAGAGGGCGATTTCAATTCTATTAAGAGACTAATATCTATGCAGAGTGATTTCAAGGTTGATACCACCAGCCAGAAAATTGGAGTCACTAGAGAGTACAGAAATTTAACTAAGCATATAAATGAAGCGGATATAGAAATCGTTTATTCCAATATTAAAAAGCAATGGTTTAAAGTCGCTTTCCTAAAGGATAAAGCAACTATCATTTTTGAGAGAAGTAGTTCATGAGTAAGTCCTAACACTTCCAACTCAAATTCTTTCCCCCTGAACCTCTCCATGTTACCAGCAACACGTAAAAGAGACAACCGTTTTTGGCCTGTTTTTCAGAAATTAGCCGAGAAACGACACGCACAGACCCTTAGCTTTTAGCAGTATGACAGAGAGTCTTGAGAAAAAAATCATTGGCAGACGGGAGATGGTGGACTTTCCCGGGCTGGAGTTGTTTGAGGTAGAAGCCAAGATTGACACTGGGGCGTTTACCTCGTCCATCCATTGCAACAACATTAGAGAAGTGACGCAGGCAGACGGACGCAAGGCCATTCACTTTGAGTTGCTGGACCCTTCGCACCCGGCCTACAACCACAAAGCCTTTGAGTTCAATGACTTCACGCTGCGCAATGTAAAAAGTTCGTTTGGCGATGTACAGGAACGCTACATCATTCGTACTAGCATTGTAGTGCACGGACAGGAGATTGAGACCGAGTTCTCCCTCTCTGACAGAAGCGACTTGAAATACCCTGTGCTGTTGGGCCGTACGCTGTTGCGGCGCCGGTTTGTGGTAGACGTTTCTAAAAAGAACCTGTCGCTCAAAGCCAAAAACAAGAAAGCCACCAAGGCCAAAAGAGTACCCAAGAAAAAAGACCAGACCTCATGAAGATAGCGATCCTCTCGCGTAATGCCCGGCTGTACTCTACCCGCCGGTTAGTAGAAGCTGCGCAGCAACGCGGCCACGAAACCGTGGTGCTGGACCACCTGCGCTGTGACTTGGTCATGGAAAAAGGCGCGCCCCACATCCTTTACAAAGGCGAACTGCTCACTGGTATTGACGCCATCATTCCGCGCATTGGCGCCTCTGTCACGTTCTACGGCACGGCCGTGGTGCGCCAGTTTGAGATGATGAAAGTAAAAAGCGTGGTGGCCAGCCAGTCCATTGTGCGCTCAAGAGACAAACTGCGCTCCTTGCAGATTATGGCCCGCGCTGGGCTGGGTATGCCCAAAACCGCCTTCACCAACTACTCCAAAGAAGTTAAGCAGCTGATAGAGGAAGTAGGCGGTGCTCCCCTGGTGATTAAACTGCTGGAAGGCACCCAAGGCCTGGGCGTGGTACTGGCAGAGACCGGCAAAGCCGCCGAATCTGTGATTGAAGCCTTCCATAACTTAAAAGCGCGTATCATTGTGCAGGAGTTCATAGCCGAAAGTAAAGGCGCCGACATACGTGTGTTTGTAGTAAACGGCGAAGTAGTAGGTGCCATGAAACGGCAGGGCAAGGAAGGTGAGTTCAGGTCTAACCTGCACCGCGGCGGCAGCGCCACGCTCATCAAACTTTCCCGCGCCGAGAAAGCCGCCGCCCTCATGGCCGCCAAATCATTGGGCCTGGATGTGGCCGGCGTAGACATGCTGCAATCCAAACGCGGCCCCTTAATTCTGGAGGTAAACTCATCTCCAGGTCTGGAGGGCATTGAGAGAGCTACCCAGAAAGACATTGCCGGTAAAATCATAGAGTTTACAGAGTTGCTGGTCAACAAGAAAGCCACTAAAACCACCAAAAAGAAAACCACCGGCGATGGCGGAGATGATCATCAATGAGATAGCCATTCAGCCCGGCGAAAACATCTTAATCAGGTTAGCGATTTCCAGGCTACCCAGCGGTACCGAGATTGACATTCCCGTGCACGTCTTCCGGGCGAAGGAGCCAGGGCCGGTATTGTTGCTCATGGCCGGTATGCACGGCGATGAGGTGAACGGCATTGAGATTATCCGGCGCATGATTAGAAGGAACATGCTACAGCCCGAGCGGGGCTCTGTCATTGCCATTCCGGTGCTCAACATCTATGGCTTCCTGAACTTCTCCCGTGAGGTGCCAGACGGCAAGGACGTGAACCGGAGTTTCCCGGGGAATGCCAACGGCTCTCTTGCCAGCCGCGTGGCACATAGGTTCACCAAAGAGATACTACCGCTGGTAGATTATGGGATTGACTTCCATACGGGCGGGGCCAGCCGGTCCAACTTTCCGCAGATACGCTGTGTGCTGGAAGAGGAAACCAACGCCCGCCTAGCCCATGCCTTTGGGGCGCCGTACATCCTAAACTCCAACCTAAGGCTAGGGTCGCTTCGCAAAGAGGCCTCGCAGATGGGTAAGTCCATTATTGTGTATGAGACCGGTGAGTCTCTGCGCTTTGATGAAGCCGGCATTGATATTGCCATTGAGGGCACACACCGGGTCATGCACCATTTGGGCATCATCCATACGTCCACACCTGTGTCGCAGCCGCCTATTGTCTGTCAGAAAGATACGTGGGTACGGGCGCCGCTGGCAGGCTTGTTCAGGAGCTTTGTGAAGAATGGCCAAGTGATTAACCACGGGCAGCAGATTGGCACGCTGGCAGACCCATATGGTTTTGCTAGTCACCCCATCATCTCCCCGGTGAGCGGTTTCGTTATTGGCCTCAACAATATGCCCGTTGTGAACCAAGGAGATGCCATTCTGCATATTGGCTACTAAGCAAACCTAGTGTTTGTAAAACGAAAGAGGCGAGACTATGATAGTCTCGCCTCTTTCGTTTTTAGGTTGTTTTCTAGGAAACAGGCCAAAAGCGAGTTTTAGAAAATGGCTCTGGCTACGGCAGCAGTTGCCTCAGACTTACTCATGGTGTAGAAGTGCAGGCATGGTACGCCAAAGTTTACCAACTCCTTGCACTGTTGAATGGTCCACTCAATGCCCACCTGTTTCACATCTTGCGGCGTTTTGCAAGCATCTACGGCGTTCACCAAATCCTCGGGCAAGTCAATGTTGAAGAAGCGTGGTAACACAGTGAGCTGGTTGCGCGTGGTCAAAGGCTTCAGCCCCGGAATGATAGGAACCGTAATCCCAGCTTCACGGCAGGCGGTCACAAAGTCACAGAACTTCTTGTTGTCAAAAAACATCTGCGTGATGATGTACTGGGCACCTAAATCTACCTTCTGCTTGAGGTACTTGAGGTCGGTGGCTAGGTTTGGCGCTTCTACGTGCTTTTCTGGGTAACCGGCCACACCAATGCAGAAGTCCGTGGGCGTGGGGTTTTCCATTTCCTCGTCCAGGTACTGGCCGTGGTTGAGTTGCACTACCTGCTGGATAAGGTCAGAAGCGTGGGCGTGCCCATCTGTGTGCGGACGGAAATGGGCCTCCGTTTTCACGGCATCGCCGCGCAGCAAGAGCACGTTGTCAATACCCAGGAAGTTGAGGTCCATCAAGGCGTTCTCGGTGTCCTCTTTACTGAAGCCCCCACAGATGATGTGCGGCACCGTGTCTACCTTGTACTTGTTCATAATAGCCGAACAAATCCCTACCGTACCAGGCCGCTTCCGGATGGTGATTTTCTCCAGCAACCCGTTGCCACGCTCTTTGAATACGTACTCCTCGCGGTGGTAGGTCACGTTGATAAACGGCGGGTTGAACTCCATCAAAGGGTCAATGCCTTCATAAATGGACTGGATGCTTTTCCCTTTTACAGGAGGCAGAATCTCAAAAGAGAAAAGGGTAGAAGTGGCGTTCTGTAAATGCTCTGTTACTTTCATTGACGTAGTGTCGGGTATTTTTTGCCTGTTGGCGATTAGTCGTTTCTGTTCGCCCTAGGCGATGTAAAGGATGTCTTTAAGAGGTTTTGCCTCTAATGTAGTTTCCTCAATTTCCTTAACCCCCTTTGTCATCCTGAAAGGAACTTGTGGGCAAGTTGTAATAGCGTTTACTCAGGCGCTTATTTAGTTTGCTCACAAGTTCCTTTCAGGATGACAGAAGAGAAGGAAACCCTGATTATAAAAAAGCTTTTTCCGTTTTTGGCCTGTTTTTCAGAAAACAGGCCAAAAACGGAAGTGCTTAGTAATTCAAATTTGGTGATAGCCAGCGCTCGGTTTCCTCTACGGTCATGCCTTTGCGCTTGGCGTAGTCTGTCACCTGGTCTTTCTCAATCTTGCCCAAGCCAAAATACCTAGATTGCTTATGCGCGAAGTACAGACCAGACACCGCCGCGGTAGGGTACATGGCCAGGCTCTCGGTCAAGGTGATGCCGGTGTGTTTCTCCACGTCCAGCAACTGGAACAGCATGGTTTTCTCGGTGTGGTCTGGGCAGGCCGGGTAGCCCGGAGCCGGACGGATGCCTTGGTATTTCTCCTTGATGAGTTCCTCGTTGCTCAGGCTTTCCTCTGGCTCGTAGGCCCACAGTTCCTTGCGCACAATCTCATGCAGTTTCTCGGCGAACGCCTCTGCCAAACGGTCTGCCAAAGCTTTGGCCATGATGCTGTGGTAGTCGTCATGGTCAGCGGCGAATTCTTGGAGCAGTTCTTCTAAGCCATGGCCCGTGGTGACGGCAAAGCCGCCTACGTAATCTGGTAAAGCGGTTTCTTTGGGAGCCACAAAGTCTGCCAGTGCCAGGTTGGGAATGCCCGGTCCTTTCTGTCCTTGTTGACGAAGCGAACGGAAGGTGGTCAACACTTCTGAACGGTCCTGGTTGGCATAGACCTCAATGTCATCTTCCCCGATGCTGTTGGCCGGGAACAGACCCACAATGCCGTTGGCGGTGAGCAGTTTCTGGTCTACAATGCGCTTTAGTAAGGCCTGAGCATCTGCGTATAGCTTGGTGGCTTCTGACCCAATGAGCGGGTCTTCCAGCAGTTTAGGGAAACGGCCGTGCAACTCCCAGGTCTGGAAGAACGGCGTCCAATCAATGTAGGGCACTAGTTCCTTCAGCGGGAAGCCTTTGAATACGGTCACGCCGGTTTTAGCGGGTTGATAAATGTCCTCGGCTTTCCAGTCAATGGGTAATTTATTAGCGCGTGCGGCTGGCAAAGTCAGGTATTTCTTCTCCTTCTGGCGGCTCAAATAACCTTCGCGCATCTCATCGTACTCGGCCTTCATGTCTTGAGCAAACTTCTCGCGGTTATCGGGGCTCAGCAAAGAACCAACCACCGGTACACTGCGCGAAGCATCCAACACGTGCACCACCGTGCCTTTGTAAGCCGGAGCAATCTTCACGGCAGTATGCGCGCGAGAGGTGGTAGCACCACCAATCAACAACGGCACGTGAAAGTTCTGGCGTTCCATCTCCCGGGCCACCGACACCATTTCATCCAGAGACGGCGTAATCAAGCCACTCAGGCCAATCACGTCCACGTTCTCCTGGCGGGCGGTCTCTAATATTTTATCAATGGGTGTCATCACGCCCAAGTCAATCACTTCATAGTTATTGCAGGCCAAGACCACGCCCACAATGTTTTTGCCTATGTCGTGCACATCGCCTTTCACGGTGGCAAGGAGGATTTTACCGTTGGTCTGGCGGGTAGAGGTATCACCGGCGGCGGCGGCGCGTTCTTTCTCCTGCTCAATGAACGGCAGTAAGTAAGCCACGGCTTTCTTCATTACGCGGGCACTTTTCACCACCTGCGGCAGGAACATCTTGCCTTCACCAAACAGGTCGCCTACCACGTTCATACCATCCATGAGCGGGCCTTCAATGACTTCTAGCGGTTTAGTGTACAAGTGGCGGGCTTCTTCCACGTCCTGGTCAATGTATTCCACCAAGCCTTTCACCAGCGCGTGCGTCAAACGCTTCTGCACCGGCTCGTTGCGCCAGGCCTCATCACGGACTATCTCTTTGCCTTTGTTTTTGACGGTTTCAGCGAATTCCACCAGACGCTCCGTAGCATCTGGTCTTCTATTCAACAATACATCCTCAACGCGCTCTAACAGGTCCTTCGGGATTTCCTCGTAGACCTCCAGCATACCCGCATTCACAATGCCCATGTCCAGACCGGCCTTGATGGCGTGGTACAGGAAGACAGAGTGCATGGCCTCACGCACGGGGTCATTGCCCCTGAACGAGAAGGAGATGTTACTCACGCCGCCGCTCACTTTACAGCCCGGTAGGTTTTCTTTAATCCAGCGGGTGGCATTGATGAAGTCTACGGCGTAGTTGTTGTGCTCTTCCATGCCCGTGGCCACCGTCAAGATGTTGGGGTCAAAGATGATGTCCTGGGGCGGGAAGCCTACTTCTTTGGTCAGGATGTTATAAGCACGTTGGCAGATTTGGATGCGACGCTCGTAGTTGTCGGCCTGGCCTTGTTCGTCAAACGCCATCACCACCACCGCGGCTCCGTAACTGCGCACCTTGCGGGCCACTTCCTTGAATTTCTCTTCGCCTTCTTTAAGGGAGATGGAGTTGACAATAGCCTTACCCTGCACACACTTCAAACCAGCCTCAATCACGCTCCATTTAGAGGAGTCAATCATGATGGGCACGCGCGCAATGTCTGGTTCTGAGGCGATGAGGTTGAGGAAGGTGGTCATGGCGGCTTCTGAGTCCAGCAGGCCTTCGTCCATGTTCACGTCTATGATTTGGGCACCGTTCTCTACCTGTTGGCGGGCAATGGCCAGGGCTTCTTCAAACTCCCCATTTAAAATGAGGCGGGCGAATTTCTTGGAGCCGGTGACGTTGGTGCGCTCACCGATGTTGACGAAGTTGGAGCCTTCAAACACCGTTAGTGGCTCAAGGCCGGAATAGGTAGGAACGGCCGGTAATTCTGGGAGGGGACGCGGATAGAATTCCTGGGCAATCTGGGCAATGACTTTGATGTGCGGCGGCGTAGTGCCACAACAACCACCCACAATGTTCACGAAGTTGTTCTCTAAATAATCCCGTATATGCTCACCCATCTGCTCAGGCGTCTCGTCATAGGCGCCAAAAGCGTTTGGCAAACCGGCATTCGGGTACGCGCTTATTCTGAACTTAGAGGCCTTATCCAAAGACTGCAAATGCGGGCGCAACTGCTTCGCGCCCAGGGCACAGTTAAAGCCAACGCTCAACAATGTCATGTGCGACACCGAGTACAAGAACGCCTCTACCGTCTGCCCCGACAAGGTTCGGCCGCTGGCGTCTGTAATAGTGCCGGATACCATAATAGGCAGGCGCTTGCCCGTCTGCTGGCTATATTGGTCAATGGCGAACAAAGCTGCCTTGGCGTTGAGTGTGTCAAAGATGGTTTCCACCAACAGCACATCCACGCCGCCGTCTACCAAGCCTTTAATCTGCTCGGTGTAGGCGTCTACCAATTCATCAAAAGTAATAGCTCTAAATCCTGGGTTGTTCACATCAGGCGAGAGAGAGGCGGTACGGTTGGTGGGGCCCATGGCCCCGGCCACGAAGCGCGGTTTGTCTGGCGTCTTGGCGGTCCACTCATCGGCAGCCTCGCGGGCGATGCGCGCAGATTCGAAATTTAGTTCATAGACCAAATCCTCCATCTGGTAATCGGCCATGGCAATGGAGGTGCCGCTGAAGGTGTTGGTCTCGGCAATGTCTGCGCCGGCCTCAAAGTACTGGCTATGGATTTCTTTGATGATGTGCGGCTGCGTGAGGGAGAGCAAATCGTTGTTGCCCTTCACATCGGTAGGGTGGTTTTTAAAGCGCTCGCCGCGGTAATCCTCTTCTTGGAGGTTATAGCGTTGAATCATGGTGCCCATGGCACCGTCTAAGACTAAAATTCGTTTTTGTACTTCTTCCTCTATGCGCGTCATGGCTTTCTGGGTTCACCTGGGTATGGTTACGTATACAGAAAGGGCAGAGGAAAAGTGGCGGGCAGGCGTGCAGGAAATTCCGTCACTCATCTCCCCCAGCACGCTACGCGAACTGGGTAGGAAGTAGCACCCAACTGAATTGGGTTGCTAAGACATCACAGGGCCTAATCCCTCCGTCTTTCTGGATAAGTGCTACAAAGGTAGTCTGCAAACGCGCATTCTCCAAATAGTATATACTGAGTCGAGAGTCCTGAGTCTTGAGTTGGGGATTTTCGTTTTTGGGCTGTTTTCTGGAAAAGGGGCTAAAAATGAACTTTGCGTAGTGCTACTCGGAAGAGTTCTGCACATTGGGAGGTCTTGTGTATTGGCTTAGGAGGATTTTCTCTGCTCGTGTAAACACCCCCCTTCGCCCCCCTCAAGGGGGGAATCACTACTAGCAAAGGCTTCTACTACTGGCACCCATTCCAGTCTTTCCGGCGAGTCGCCTAAGCAGGTTGCCGCCTCTGAACCGAACAGCGGTCACTAGAAAGCGATACCGGTCAGCTAATTCAAGGAAGTAAATATGCAAAAGAGGCAAGCTGGTACAGCGCGAGGTGGGAAGACGGGGCCCCGCGGCCGCGAGCGCTTGGCGGATATGATGCAACGAAGGGCATAAGGGCACCGGATGAAGCGGCATTGCTCAGGCATAGCCAACGGAAGTCCATAAGGTATACAGGAGGAGAGGCAGTCTGGGTCGTTGGCGATAACACCAACAACTGCGGGATTCAGCAGAGGGAGACATCAACCAACAACCAGCAATCGACAATCAAAACCGTTTTCCGCCTAATTCCCAGAAAACAGCCCAAAAATGAAAATCTTAGAAAATGAAAAAGCCTGCGCGAGGCAGGCTTTTCAAGTAGGTTCGGGGAAGCATCAGTTGATGTGCCTCACGGTTAGTGCGCCGTCAGGAAACAAGAAAAAACCGTCCCGGTAGACATCCAAAAATGGCATAAATTGATGGCTGCCAGTAACAAGAATTTCCGCTATGTGATATTCCAAACCTACAATATCGTCTATCCCTACCGTTGGTAGGCAATCAACTATTAAGCGTTAAAATCACTTTTTTATTTTACTCTATAACAGAGAAAATATTGACAAAAACAGGGTCTGCTCCGTTTGAGATGACTTTTGCGACTGCAAGTTAACTTTTTTTGTAAGACTGCAGATAGGCATTTTTGTCGGTGCGTTGGCCTACAATCCGGAAGAAACTGATTGTTTGGTGCTTATCTTTTTTAAGGGCTCGTGCAAACGGGTCTTTTTTTTGTCCATGCTCCTCAAAGTCCTTCACATACTGCTCGCGTATGAGTTCAGCGGCGGGCAACACCTCCGCGGTGGTGACTTTGACCAAGCCGGTTTTCTCCCAAAGTTTCTGCCACCAGGGAATGGAATGGATGTAGTACCAGTAGTCCTGGTAGTCTTCCTGCAGAAAGTCGGGCACCTGGTCCAGTGTTTCAATCTCCTCCAGAAAGCACACGTCCACCACGCCTATGTAGCCATCGGGCTTCAGGAACTTGCAGATATAGGGCAGGTATTTGTCATCGGTGCCAAAGTAGGTGTAAGAATCTATCACCAAAACCACGTCAAAAAACTCCTTCGGGAAGGGCAGGGACCTGGCATCTACCTGAAGTGGAAACACTTGGTTTTCCAGGTTCTCGTCTAAGATGCGCTGGTAATTATCCGTAGCCGAAATAGCCTCATCTACGGCCCATACCTGTAAGCCAAACTCCTTGGCCAGAAAGATGGAACTGATGGCTTTACCGCAACCCAAATCCAGTACGCGCATGCCTTTCTTAAGCGGAATTTTTGAGGTGATGCTCTCCAAGTTAAAGAGCACGTTCTCGCCCATGGAATGCTCGCGCACCCAATGCGGATCATATTGGACGCTTCGCGGGAAAAGATGTTTTAAGTGATGCTCAGGCGACGCCATAAAGTGGAGAAGTAAGAAGTAGAAATCAATGATTCCATAATACTCCATTCAGGGCGCCGGGTTGTCAAAAGGGATCTGCTAGTAACAGAAATGTACATGGTGTAAAAAAGAATCGTTTTTGGTTTGTTTTCTAGAAAACAAACCAAAAACGATTCTTTCAATGATAGGTAATTAAGCGTACTGCTGCATCTGCTCTGAGTGGTGCACCAATATCCCGCCGCCATCTTGTTTGGCAGCCTCCAGCATGGCCTTGGCTACGGTCTTGGCTTGGATGGGACGGTACTTGCGCAATGGCCCACGCAGCAAGAAACCAAACCAACGCATGGCCGTGGCAGCGATAGACTCGCCCTTCCGTTTCTCCTGGCGGTTGCCTAAAAGCAGGCTCGGCTGGAAAATATGCACGGCCGTGAACGGAAGCGCTTTGACGGCCTGCTCCATTTCGCCTTTGGTGTGG
Organism: Rufibacter sp. DG15C; assembly: GCF_001577755.1. Lineage (NCBI taxonomy): Bacteria > Pseudomonadati > Bacteroidota > Cytophagia > Cytophagales > Hymenobacteraceae > Rufibacter > Rufibacter sp. DG15C. The sequence continues at coordinate 766,055 of NZ_CP010776.1, read as the reverse complement.
TTGTAGAAGATGTGGGACTCCGGGTCGGCGCCCAGGGCAGAAACCACCAGGAACTGCGTGGCAAAGTTCTTGGACGTAATCTTGGCCAAGTTGACCACATAGTGCAAGTCTACTTTTCTAAAGTTCTCCTTAGAGCCGGCTTTCTTGATGGTGGTACCCAGGCAGCAGTAAATGTCATCTGCCACCAGGCTCTGCTGGTGCTTGCCCAAGTCATTGAAATCTACCACCAGCTGCTTGAGTTTGGGGTGATCCAGATGCAGGGGGCGCCTTCCAATAGAAATGACTTTGCTGTATCTGGGGTCGTCCAGTAAGAGTTGCAGGCAATGACTGCCTACCAACCCACTGGCACCCGCAATGAGGGCAGTTTTGGCAGATTCCATAGAGTCCGTTATTTTTTTAGGGCTTGTTTTATCACCAGGTAGTCTAGGTAATATAACAGCTTAACGGAGAAGCTATTTAATTGGTTAGCCTCCAGGGTATTCCTGAAATTGCGCACATAGCTGGTATGCGACGGCACCTGGTCATCATAGATGGCATTCTTCCAGACAACGCTTATTTCACTGCCTGGCGCAAACCGCCAGCTGTACACCAAGTCAATATTAAAGGCATTGAAGTTACGGTTAGACACCGATGGGCTTTCTGCCGGATCTGTGAGCGCGCTCATGTTCCCGTCCTCTAAGAGAAGCAACTTTTCATGGTAAGAGGCATTGGAGAAATAATGGCGGGCGATGATGTTTAAGGCCGTGCGCGCATTGAAGATGTAAGAACCATTCAAGCTGTTTTCAATGGTCTTTACCGTTCTTCGGCCAAAGATGATGTCTTTTTGGCCGTTGTCATACACTACGTTTTCAACAAACCCGTAACTGTTCAGGCTTTCATTGTAGCCGGTTCTGTAGATGAGCATGAGGTGGTCATTGACGCGCACCCGTGGGCTTACATTCACCCAGTAGCTTTTCTGGTTGTATTCTTTAGAGTAAAAAATGCCGCCATTTACGTCTAGGGCTAGTTTTTTTCTGTAATCTGATGAAATGTAGGCATTGAATTCTGTACCGCCAGGCTGTCTCCATTTACGGTTGGGTAGGCCGTTGGCATAAGACCTAGGCTCAAAGTAGTCATAGTTGTTGTGGGGCAGCCAGGCAATGGTCGTCCCGAAAGCCAGGAATTTCTTGGTCTTGGCGTTGGTCTCAATGAAATAGACAATCTGTGAGAAGGACGCCGGCTTGTAGAGCATGCGGTGCTGAATGCCCACTGCGTTGTACATGTCATTGAACTTCCAGAAGGGTTTGTAGATGTTGTAGCGTATGTTGGCCCGGTTGTCAATGCTGTTGTTGTTGCTCAGGTAGCCCAGGTCATTGATGTCATAGGTGTGGTTCTTGAGGCTGTGCTCTGCCGTGAACTGCAAATTGCCGCTGGTCTTGCCAAACCAGGCATTGTAGGTATACCCCAAGTCTACCTTCTCTTGCGAGGGCTCCGTGTTTTTAAGGTACTTCTGGCTCAGGTTAAACTGTCCACCACCGGTGTAGCTGTTCTTTTTGTTGGAAAATTTGGCGAGCACCCCAGACACGTTGGCATTATAGTAGCCGTGGCCTCTGGTTACGTTGGTGTTGGTGAACGTGATGTAAGAGCTGTTGGGCAGGGTTTGGTCCAACACTACCACATTGTAATTAGAGATGGGGTCTGTGAGCACTTCAAACTCATCCCCGGTCTCGGGGTCACGCAAGGTGGCATACGTGTTTTTGGTGACGGCATTAAAGACTCCCACGCCCAAACCCTTGTTGGTACGGCCAGACACCTTGGTAGCGTTCACTAGGCTAGTTTTGTCTGGGTTCTCTACTATTTCTATCGTTTCGCCGTAACGGTCATGGTCATACTTGGGGTTAAAGTAATCCTGCGGCGTGGCGCCAATGCGTCTGGAGTAGAAAAGCCCGGCTTTGTTGAAGAGCTCGGTGCCTTCGGTGAAGAACGGGCGGTTTTCATTGAAGCGCACCTCAAAAGGAGAAAGGTTCAAGACCTGCGCGTCTGACTGCGTCTGCCCAAAATCCGGAATCAAGGTCATGTCTAGCGTAAACGCATCATTGATGCCGTATTTGATGTCCATGCCCCCGTTGACAGTCATGTCCAGGTTGTCTTTGCCTTCTTCATTGTACGGAAAGTGGTTGGCGTATCCAGAAATGTAGGGCATCAACGACAAACGCAACGGCGACTTGATGTTGGTAATTCCGTCTACTTCGCCAAACTGGTTGACAAAGCCTTGCACCGAGTTGTCTACAAAATTCCAGAAGGCGTCCTCGCGGTAGCGGCGTATGCCTCGCCAGAAATTAATACCCCAAGTTTGCACGTCTTTGTTCGGGAAACGAATGGCCGAATACGGAATCCTGATCTCTACCGACCAGCCTTTGTCGTTTCTGGCCACGGCACTCTGCCAAACGGCATCCCAGGCGCGGTCATCGCCGTTGCTGGTCAGTTTAAAGTCTGTCTGCACCCCAGATGTAGCCACCTCAAACCCGAAGGCATTCTGCTTGTCCAGGTACGTGTCAAAGTATACGCCAAACATGTCTGCGTTTACCTGGCCGCCGTCGCGCTGGCTTAACTGGGTAAGGATGGAGTCTGGAGCGGCGTCAAAGAGCACCGCACTCACGTATACGGCGGCATCGTCATAGAGCATGCGCACCTCGGTGCGCTGCTTGGACGGCGAGCCCATGTTAGGGACGTTTTGGATGAAATCTGTCGCGATGGCTGCCTGCTGCCAGATCTCCTCATCTGGAGTGCCGTCCATTTTTGGCGGCGTTAGGGTGCGGGAGGCAGTTATTTTCTTGGTGACCTTGGGCGCTTGCCCATAGCTGAGAAGGGCACTGCAGAAAAACAGAGTGAGTAGACAGACGTATTTCATTGGATGATGGTATGGGCAATAAGTGATGGCGGTGCGCTAGTTCTTGGGAGAAAGACTCACGCTGTCTGGCAATAGTTGCACGTCACCTCTTTTATATAATGCCCCAATTGCTTTTTTAAATGTCTTCTTGCTCATGCCCAGAGTTTTGTAGATGAGCTCTGGCGAGCTTTTATCTGTAAGGGGCAGGGTGCCGCCTTCAGCCTTTAGCTTGGCAAGAATTTGTTCAGCGGCTTCTAGGGCCTCATCATAGCCTTGTTTTTGCAGGCTTACATCCAGGCGGTTGTCTTCCCGTACTTTTTTGACAAAGCCTTGGGTGTAGTCGCCGGGCTGCAGAGGTTTGAAAATCTCGTTACGGTAGAGCATTCCCAAGAAGCCGTTGTTCACCATCACCTGGTACCCTAATGCTTTCTCTGGGCCAATTAAAAGCTGCACTTCCTCTCCCTCTTGAGGAGGCATAGAATCATAATTAAGAAACGGAGCCAGTTTGGTAGAGCCTACCAACCGGTCAGAAGATTCATCCAAGTATACGTACACCAGCGCCCACTGGCCTATGTACAAGGGTTCATGCTGGTTCTGGTAGGGCACAAACAAATCCTTCTCCAGTCCCCACTCCATGAACGCCCCAAAATTGCTGATGTCCTTTACCTGCAGGCAGGCAAACTGGTCTACCTTGGCTTTGGGCTCCAGGGTGGTGGCAATGAGACGGTCTTCAGAGTCACGGTACACAAACACGGTGATCATGTCGCCCACGTGCACGCCTTCTGGAATGTACTTGCGCGGCAACAGCACGTCTCCATCCTCAGAGCCCAGATAAAAGCCGTGGTCCAGTTCTCTTAGAATTTCAAGGTGGTTGTAGTCGCCTAGGTGTAGCATACCGTCCAAAGGTTTATGAATATTTGAACAAAGGTAGAAATTCTAGATGGCACCTTAGTGCGCGTGCGTCAACTTTGTGTAAAGCTTTCGTTTTTGGCCTGATTTCCCGAAAACGGCCCGAAAACGGTCTACCAGTACTGGGACGGGGAGAAGACGCCGCGGGTGTTGCGGAGCATGAGGCCCAGCACGATCTCGTGGCTGCCGTGGCTCACGGTGCCGAGCTGGCTGGTGGTGAAGTCATAGGCGTAGCCAAGGTGCAGGCGCTGTTTGAGCTGGAAGCCCGCCGATGCCACCGCCGCATCATTATGCCGGTAGGTGCCGCCCAGCCAGAACTGGTCCCGGTAGAAGACCTTGGCGTTTACGTCGAAGGCGAGCGGGCTAGGGCTGGCATATTTAACCACCACCGAGGGGAGCACGCTGAACTGCCGGCCCACCGCGAACCGGTACCCGCCGTGCGCGAAGACGTGCCGCTGTTGTCTGGCGGGCACCTCGGGGCTGGAGGATCGGAAGCTGAAGGGCGCCGGCAGCACCTGCGCCAGGGACACCCCCGCGTAGAATTGCCCGTCGTAGGCCATCAGGCCCACGCCCAAGTTGGGCCGGGTGCGGCGGTAGTCCTGCGCGCCGGTCACCGGGTCGCTGGGGTTAGTGAAGGAGAGGTGCTCCCAGTTGAGACCGTACTGCGTGACGCCCGCCGAGATGCCCGCCGCCAGCTTTATGTTGGAGTTGAGCGGGAGGTGGTAGGCGTAGACCAGCTGGGCATCAGTGCGCTTGAGGCCGGCGGCCTTATCCACCTGGACGAGCGCGCCCAGGCCGTGGTGGGCGCGGGTCTTTTGCAGAGTGCTCTTGTGCTGGGGCCTCCACTGGGCGCGGCTCTTGCTCTTGGAGAAGGACTGCGGCCGGAAAGTGGTGGGCGTACTGTTGTAGTCCAGCTTGCCCAGGGGCATGTGCCCGCTTAAATAATAAGAGGTAGGCGCACCTTCCAGCCCCACCCACTGGTTGCGGTAGCCGGCGCGCACGTCCAGGTAGTTATCGGTGCCGCTGATGGCCGGGTTTAGCAAAAGCGGGTTGAGCATGTACTGGCTGTAGTGCGGGATCTGCTGGGCCTGCACGTTCGCGCCTGCCAGCATCACTGCGCAAACCACCCATACCGAGCATTTCTTCAGTAGCTTTCTCATCAGCGTAGAATGGTCAGTGAGCCCGAGAACTTAGGACGGCCGTTGTGCGGGTTGATGATGTAGTAGTAGGCACCCACCGGCAGATCTGCACCGTTGCGCCTGCCGTCCCAAGGCGTCTTATACCCGAAGACGTTGTACACCACCTCGCCCCAGCGATTGTAGATCTCAATACTGACGTTAGGGTAATCTTCCACGCCAGGGATCTCCCAGGTGTCGTTCACGCCGTCGCCGTTGGGCGAGAAGGCCTTGGGGATCTTGAGTCTCTTGAGCACCGTCACCAGCACGCTGTCCACGCTAGGGCAACCCGCCTCTGACATCACGTTTAGGTAGTACTTGGTGGTGACCTCGGGTGTGGCCACCGGGTTACCGATGGTAGCACTGCTTAGGCCGGTGGCGGGGGACCATCTGAGGCTGCCTTCGCCGGTGCCGGTCAAAGTAGTGTTCTCGCCTTCCACCAGTACTACGTCCTTGCCTGCGTCCGCCTTGGGGGTGGGCCGCAGCTTAATTTCTACCTCGTCAAAGACGCTGGCGCAGGGGCTGTTGCTGGCCGTCCAGCGCAGTACGTAGGTGCCGCCCATGGTGCCGGTGAAGGTGGCCTTCGGTGAGGCCTCGTCAGAGAAGCTGCCACCGGCGCCGCTGGTCACCGTCCACTTGCCGGTTGCCGGCGCTGTAGTATTGGCTGCCATGGCAGCAGAGGTCTTGCCGCAGATGAGCTGGTCCGGTCCGGCGGTGGCTACAGGCGTGGGCGTGATGATAATCTGCTTGGTGATGGTGCTAGGGCAGCCCTTGTCTGAGGTAGAAGTCAGCTTGACGTTGTATGTGCCGGGCTTGGTGTATTGGTGGCTGGGGTTCTGTTGCGCTGAGTTGGTACCGTCCCCGAAGTCCCAGGCCCACGTGGTGAGCCTTCCGCCAGATAAGCTGGTCATGTCTTGGAAACGTACCGCATCCGCCTGACAGCCTACCGTGGGAGAGAAGTCCGCGCGCGGGCTGGGATAGACTGTGATGGTTTTGCTACTAGTCTCCTCGCAGGAGTTAGCCGCCTTCACGACCAGCGTGACGGTGTAAGTGCCGGGCGCGGCGTAGGTATAGGAAGGGCTTTGCTCAATAGAAGTCTTGCCATCCCCGAAGGTCCAGAGGTAGCTGAGCGCCCCGCTCCCGTTGGCCGTGGAGGTATTGGTGAACTTAGCCGCCTCGCCCTCGCAGACGTTGGCCGTGGTGAAGCCGGCCACGGGGTTGGGGATGACGGTAATCTGTTTGGTGACGGAGTCGGTGCAGACGATGCCCGACCAGACGCGCAGCTTCACCTGGTAGGTGCCCGCGGTTGTATAGGTGTGCAAGGGGTTCTGCTCATCTGAGAACTGCCCGTCCCCGAAGGTCCAGCGCCAGCGCACGATGTTCCCGAAGGCGATCTTGCTGGCATCTTTAAATTGAACGCCCTGCTTCTGGCAGAAGGAAGAGGCGGAAAAGTCCGGTTCTGGCACCGCGCCGCTCACGGTGTAGGTATTAGAACCGGTGGCGGTGCAGCCCTTGTCACTGGTCACGGTGAGCTTGACCGTGTAGATGCCCTCAGAGGCGTACCTGTGCCTAGGGTGGCGCTGCGTAGAGGTCTTGCCGTCCCCGAACTCCCAGAAATAAGTGAGCGTGCCCGCCGCAATGCTGGAGGTGTTCTGGAAGACCGCGTCGTCCTTGATGCAGATGTCGGGCAGGCTGAATTCGGCGGTGGGCTTGTGATTGACAGTCACCGACAGTTGGGTAGAATCCACGCAGCCATTGTTGGAGGTTACTTTCAACTTCACCAAATAGGTGCCTGGTGCCGAGTACAAATGTTTGGGCGAGGCTGTAGTTGCTAAAGCAGAGCCATCACCAAAATTCCAGGCCCACTGGGCAATGCTGCCTTGGGCTACCGTGCTCTGGTCCTGGAACACCATCTCTTGTTGGTCACAGGTAGCCGGGGCGCTGAATTTGGCTTTTGGCGGCGCATAAATAGTGATGGTTTTCTGGATCTCATTGACACAGAGCGCCTGCGTGACTACTTGTAGTTTTACGGTGTAAGTACCCGGGGTTGTGAAGGAATGCTTGGGGTTTTGCTCAGTAGATTTGGTGCCATCGCCAAAGTCCCATTTCCATTCTTTGAGTACCTCGCCGGTAGTGACTTTGCTGGCATCTGTAAACTGGGTTGCCTCATTAGAACAGACGGTATTGTAGGTGAAATCTGCCTGTGGGTTGTTATGCACTTCTACCTCAATGTAAGTAGAGTCCTGTGAGTCACAGTCGTTGCCATTGGATTTGGTGGTGACCAGGGAAACGGTATAGGTGCCCGGCTTGGGAAACGTATGCGAAGGATTCTGGTCTGTAGAAGTGGTACCGTCACCAAAATGCCATTTCCAGGCCAAGGGATTGTAAATGGCAAAGCCTTTGAACCGGATGGTACGCGCATCACAAATAGAATCTGACAGCACCGTGATGTTCTGCACCAGGTTGTTCACGTTGGCTCCCGCCGAGTAGCCATAAGATTCTACCTGACCAAAGCCATAGGCCACCGCGTTGAAACCACTGTCTGCCTTGAGGGAGTGGTTGCCCTGTAAGACATCGTTCTGGGAATAAGCAAACTGCGGGTTGGCGGCGATGGTCTTAAACGGGACTTTCTTGCCGTCCATCAAAAACGTGGCCGTGTCCTGTGACTTCATGGTCACGTTAATGTAATGGCGGGAGATTTGAAAGTCTCTGGACGAATACAGCGTAATGTCTTTCAAAGTCTGCTCTACGGGGTTGACCAAGGTCATTTCGGGGTCTGCCTGCACGCCGTCACAAGATTGGGTTTTGGCATATTGGGCAAAGAGAATAGGTTTGTTGGCTGATACAAAATTGGGCGCGCTGCTTTCAAACTCATGAAACTGGCCCTTGTTTCTGGTAACCGAGGTGCCGTTGATGTTGATGGTGGTATTGTCCTCAGAAGCCAATACTCTAAACACGTCGCCTGCCAACCTGCTTTTGAAAGGAGCGGTCACAAAATTCTTACCCCAGGCACTAATGGGGTAGAGCTGCTGGTACAAGTTGTCTCCGCTGACAATGGCCGGGCAGTTCAAAGGCACAGCCGTCCAGGAACTCCCAGAGAAAACGGCTATCCGTTTACAAGAACCCGTTCCGGTGTCAATGGACTCTACCTTGGTACCGGTCAGGTCCTGCAGAGTGCGCACTTGGTAGACTTCGCCTTTCATTAAAGGTCTTTCCGGCGAAAACGCTACGCCGGCGGGTTTCCCTTCTAGCGTAGGAACGGTTGGGGTGATTTCAATGGTAGTATTGTCTTCCAAGGCCACCACCATCAATTGCGAGGAGGCTCGCCCAGGATCCGTCTCAAAATACAGCTGGTCATAACTAACGGCATAATACGACCGGCCCAACGTGTTGGTAGGCAGTACCAGCGTGGCCGCCGACTTGTTGGTGAAGTAAATATGCGAGTACACCACCACCGGCACGTCTGAGGTCACATGAATGGCCTTGGGTTCAATCACCTCAGAGCTGTTGACATACGCTTGCGTGGGGCTGATAGGAATCACTGTCACCTTGTTGGCCAGAACCGCATAGCTAGCAGGAGTGTTTAGCCCAACCGTCACCGTGACCTGCGCGTCTCTGTCTGAGGTCACGTACAGGTTCATATTGGACCGAGTGCCCTCAAAGTGGGCCATGTACCCCAGCCAGAAATCACGGCCTTTGTTAGAGGTGCTTTGGGCCTGAGCGGTATTGGTGAAAAGAAGCAGGAAACTGCAGAAGAGCGCAAGTGTAAGACAGCGTAAACGTGTTACCATACGGTAGGGTGCCAGGTGCAGGAAATAATAGTCTTAGGCAATTCTCTTTGAAGAACTTGCCTGGGCAGAAGGGGGAATTAAAGCTAAGGATTTTTCACTAAAAGTCAACCTTTTACCGGTTTAACGCCATGTGAGTGGGTATTGAAAGTAACGCCGTTTTTGACCTTATTTCCAGGAAACAGGCCAAAAACGGCGTTACCTGAACTCGGTGATCAACGGCTGGGTAAAGCGCAGGTCATTGAAGTCATAATAGGGGCGGGAACTCCTGAAAAACTTGAGATCGGTTTGGTTGTCAATGGGCACCCGTGGGTAATAGCCTACCAGAATCTGGATGGTGCTAAAGGGCAGGTATTCGTTCCTGAACCTGAAACCCATCCCCACGCCGGTATAGGGTTTCTCAGAGAAAGGGGACCCGTCTTTCTTTTCTGTGATCCAGGCCAAATCGGCGAAGCCCACCACTGCCAGCCTGAACCCAAACACGGTCACTGGCGCAAAGAAGTTGGTCTCATAGTTCAAGACAAACTTACGGTAGCCGCGCACCGCCTCTGACCTGAACCCCCTGATGCCGTCTTCCTGGTTAATGTGCAAGGCAAACAAATCTGGTCTTCGTAAGCCAATCTGGGTTCTGTTCCACAAGAAATGCCGCCAGCGCCAGCGGTTCAATTTATAGAGCGGCGTAAAATACAAGGCCTCTGAGGTTAAAACGCCCTGCTCCCAACCACCCTGGTACCGGTAACTGCCATACTCCAAGCCTCCGTACAAATACCCAAAGCTGGGCCTATACTTGCCAAAGGCAGCCTTTGCGCCAAAGTACAACCGATTTTTAGCGGATCCGTCTTCAAAGCCCGCCGTGACGGCCAGTAGGTTACCCGCCGGAATATCCTCAGTTCTACCAAAACCAAACAGGTACTGGTCCTTATAGTATCTTCTGAAGCTGTAGCCCAAACCGGATAGGTACAGGCGCGCGCTCTGGATGGTTGGGCCGGTGCCTTGGGTGTACTGCACGTTCATGACGCGCAAGGCCGTAATCAGGCGGCCAGGGTTGTCATGGCTCAAATCATAGGACTTGAGCCGGAAGGCGCGGCCCACCCAAATATCCTGCACGTTGTAGTCCAAGGGCTTGTACAGAATGGGGGCTGGTGTGGGAACAGGGTCTGTGTCATAGACCTCGGGCTCATAAAAATCTGGCTGCAGCGTCTGGTACCAGTTGATGGTAGCACCCCCCGCGTATTTGGTATTGGTAGAGTAGAAATCCCTCTGAAACGAAATGCCCTGCTGCTTGTAGGTGTATTCGTTTCGGTAGATCAATTCAGCGGAGATATAGGACCGGTAGATGTTCTCAATTAAATAACTCCCCTGAAACAGCCAGCCCTGCGGGTCATCTGTGGCAAACCTACCCACGGTGCGTACCTGGTGCCCCAGCCCCAGAAAGTTAATGTCCCGCAAGGCTAGGCGCGTGCCTGACGTACTCACAGACCCCGAGCCACTCAAACTGAAAATGTCCTTGGTGATGACCGTGATGTCCACACTGTCCTGGGTGGAGGAAGAATCATTGACCAGTATGCGCGCATCTACTATGTAATCCGTTTGGCGCAGTAAACGCTCAGACTCAGACAAGGCCAGCGGTTCCAGAAACTTGCCTTTCTGAAACAAAAGCTTGTTGCGCAACAACCGTGGCTTGGACCTAGAATGTAAAGCGTTCCCGAATTTCTCCAGCGCATTGTCTGGTACCTGCAAGGTATCATTGATGTTGTAGCCAAAAGCGTCCATGCGTACAAAGTGGATGTTGCGCACCACCTTGTAATTGTGCTTCTCCTGGTCTTGCGGGAGCAGTTCAGCGTCTACTGAGCCTTCCAGTTTGCGCGGCTTAAATACCACCAACGCTCGGATGGCCCTCCCAAAAATGGTTTTGCGCTGGCTCATGCGCCGCAGGAAATCTAGGAACCGTTTCTGTTGGGTAGAGTCTCTGGCGGCAGTATCTAACGCTGGGGCGGGAGTAGGGACAAAGGACGTGTCTGGCACCACCACTTGGGCACAGGCAATGGGTGAGCTATGTAGCCACAACAAAGAAAGCAGAAGTAAGAGTACGGCAACCTTTAAGGCCTTCAAAGAACCTGTGCCGGGTCTGTTAGCGCTCATGCCCAATAATCCATCCTCCTAAAGTACGCAAAAATCATGCATTTCTGGTGATACGCGTCTTTATGCTAATATTTTTAGTGTTATAAACATTTGAACATCAACTTGTGGAAAACAAAAGCTAATAGTATTAGTTATAAAGTGGAGTTGTTAGTATCTTGCTAACGCATTCAGGAGTACATAAAACCACACAGATGCAGAACACTATCATTGAAAAGCTAAGCATTTTGGCAGATTCGGCTAAGTACGACGTCTCTTGCTCTTCTAGCGGCGGTAAACGCAAAAACGAAGGCAAAGGATTAGGTAACGCCGAAGGTATGGGCATTTGCCACAGCTACACTGAGGATGGCCGTTGCGTGTCTCTGCTGAAAATCCTGCTTACCAACTTCTGCATTTTTGACTGCGCCTACTGCGTCTCTAGAAAGAGCAATGACGTGAAGCGCGTGGCCTTTACGGTGCAGGAAGTAGTGGATTTGACCATCAACTTCTACCGCCGCAATTACATTGAAGGCTTGTTCCTGAGCTCTGGTATTTTCAAGGACTCTGACTATACCATGGAGCGCCTGGTGCGCATTGCCAAGAAACTGCGCCTGGAGCACAACTTCAACGGGTACATTCACCTAAAGACTATACCTGGTGCCAGCGAGGAACTCATCAAAGAAGCCGGCAAGTACGCCGATAGATTGAGTGTGAACATTGAGCTGCCCTCTGAACTGAGCCTGCAGACCCTGGCGCCGGAGAAGAACTACAAGGAGATTCTCACGCCCATGGGCAACATCAAAGACCAGTTGGTCTTGGTGAAAGAGGAGAAGAAGCTGTTCAAGTCTACGCCTGCCTTCGCGCCGGCCGGGCAGAGTACGCAGTTGATAGTAGGCGCTACGCCCGAAAGCGACCGCCAGATTCTGGCCTTGTCCAGCGGCTTGTACAAGAACTTTGAGTTGAAGCGGGTCTACTATTCGGGTTACGTGCCCGTGGTGACGGACAGCCGACTGCCCATCATCAGTACGCCGCCCATTATCAGAGAGAACAGGTTGTACCAGGCAGACTGGCTCATGCGCCTGTATGGCTTTGATGCCAAGGAGTTGCTGGATGAGCAGAACCCTAACCTGGATTTGCAGATTGACCCCAAGTTGGCTTGGGCGCTGCGCAACCGGCACGTGTTTCCTTTAGAAATCAATACCGCAGACTATGAGATGATTGTCCGGGTGCCGGGCATAGGCTTGAAGTCTGCCAAGAAGATAGTGGCGGCCCGCCGCTTTGCCTACCTCAGTTGGGAGAACCTGAAACAGATTGGGGTGGTCATTAAACGGGCCAAGTATTTTATCACCTGCGGAGGGCGCAGTTTGGAGACGAGAGAATGGGACGAGGAAGCCATCCGAAGAAGAATCCTTTTCGGGGAAAAGGGAGACCGAAACGGTCTGTGGGGAAGCCAGTTGGATTTGTTTCAGCAGGCCGGCTGAACCGCCGCTCCAGAACCGGGAAGCTGAACGCTTCCAAATCAAAGAAAATCTTACTTGTAAAACATCAAACCAACACCGCCATGCAATCTATCACTGCCCGCCAAACCGTAGCTCCTATTTCTTTCCGTTGCAAACTAAGCACGCTGGTGCCGTACCTGCGCCAACTATCTGCCCAGCGCCAGGAAGAAGCCGCCAACGCCGCGTTGAGCAACATCCGCATCGCTTCCTAAACTTGCGTATCCTTTGGCTATGCACTTCTATACCTATGACGGCTCCTTTGAGGGACTGCTTACGGTCATCTTTGAGGCGTATGAGCGCAAGGCCTGGCCAGACCAGATAGGCAAGGAAGGAGAGACGCCTCCGGGTATTTTCGCGGAGCACCATTTCATCCCGGCAGATGAGGCCAAGGCCAAGCGCGTTTGGGAAGGTTTGGGCAAGAAGCTGTCTAAGGCCGCTTGGGAGAATGTATACAAAGCCTATCTCTGGGAACAACCCGGTTTTGAGATGCTCATCTGGCAGTTTGTGCAACTGGTCTTCTCCAGCCAGCAGGAGGGAATAGAAGAGAACTTCGCGGAACCCTGCGTCCAGAAGATGGCGCAGGTGGGCAAACAGATGTTTCGGGAAAAGCACCGCATGGAAGCCTTTGTCAGGTTCCAGTGTACACAAGACGGCCTTTACGTAGCGCCCATCCAACCTGACTTCAATGTGCTGCCATTGATTGTCACCCACTTTGAGAAACGCTACGCCGACCAGCAATGGCTCATCTATGATGTGAAGCGGCAGTACGGAGCTTTCTATAATGGCCAGTTTGTAGAGTTAGTGTCTATGGAAGACGGCGCGCCGGCTTTCCAAAAGATTGATTTGCCACGGGATATTCTGTCTGGCGTGGAGCCATTGTACCAACAGCTATGGCAGGCTTACTTTGACCACGTCAACATCCCGGAGCGGCGCAACAAGAAACTGCACATGCGGCACATGCCCAAGCGCTACTGGAAATACCTCACCGAAAAGAAACCCAGAATCCAGACGCACCAGCCCATCCAGAACAAGCAACTGCCCACGGGGCTGGCCCGGTTAAATTAATCCCTTCGTTTTTGACCTGTTTTCTGGAAAAGAGGCCAAAAACGAGCAGTCTCTTCTCTCTGAGGAAGAAGGTTAGGAAAATAGCCTAAAAACGAAGCAATTATTAATTGTTGATTGCTAATTCATCTCCTGATATTAACACCCCCCTTCGCTCCCTCAAGGGGGGAGTCTCCGTTTGGCAAAGGCCTCTACTACAGGCACCTGATCCAGTCTTTCCGGCGAGTCGCCTAAGCAGGTTGCCGCCTCTGACAGAACAGCGGTCACTAGAAAGCGATACCGGTCAGCTAATTCAAGGAAGTAAATATGCAAAAGAGGCAAGCTGGTACAGTGCGAGGCGGGAAGACGGGGCCCCGCGGCCGTGAGCGCTTAGCGGTGAAGGCGAAGGAAAGGGCATAAGGGCACCGGAAGAAAGAGCCTTCTCAGGAACAGCCAAAGCCGTGCACGTCGGTAGTAAAGAACTATAGACTTCATTGACGGCCCAATCACAGCGAGAAAACAAATCCATCGTTTTTAGCCTGTTTTCTGGAAAAGAGGCCAAAAACGCTATCTTTGCTCTTCCATCTGCATGACCAGCTGTTTTGGGTACTTCTTCTAAAAAGAACATCGTTATTTTCGCTTCCGGCTCTGGGAGCAATGCCCAGCGCCTGCTGGAGCACTTCGAGCACCATCCTACCATCCAGGTGGCGGCGCTCTTCTCCAACAACGCCAACGCGTTTGCCCTGCAGCGGGCCGAAAACTTCAACGTCCCCACTGTGGTCTTTGACCGGGCTTCTCTAAAAGACGGAACCGTGGCTCAACAGGTGCAAGCCTATCATCCAGATTTGATTGTACTGGCCGGATTTTTATGGCTGCTGCCCGCCGAGTTTGTGAAGGCCTTCCACAACAGAATCATTAACATCCATCCGGCGCTGCTGCCTAAGTTTGGCGGCAAAGGCATGCATGGCGAGCACGTACACCAAGCGGTGTTGGATGCGGCCGAAGGAGAGACCGGGATTACCATTCATTATGTGAATGAGCACTATGACGAGGGTGCGCCCATCTTTCAAGAGACCTGCCCCGTCCGCGCAGATGATACCTGCGAGACCCTGGCGGCGCGCGTGCTTTCCCTGGAGCACCAACACCTGCCGCGCGTGGTTGAGGAGTTGCTCACCCAAGACAAACAGACCCCCAGAGCCTAACCTGCCAAAGATGAAGCGACTACTCCAGCCCTCTGTGTTTTGCTCCCTTCATCTGGCCTCTAACTTTTTGTGCTTTCTTATTAAAGGTCCTGCTACCTGCAGTGGGCACACTTGTTTGCATTCCCAGAGCCAGCTACATCTGGATTTTGGGAGGGCTACGTATGTCCTAAAGCGTATGGCCTTGAATTTTCTCATTGAACCCAATCATTCCCAACTTATATGAATACCGTTAAAATCAAATCTGCTTTAATCTCTGTGTACTACAAAGACGGCCTGGAGCCACTGGTGCGCGAGTTGCAGAAACAAGGCGTGACATTTTATTCTACGGGTGGCACCCAAGACTTTTTGGAGAAGCTAGGCGTAGAGGTAGTGCCGGTAGAAAACGTAACCGATTATCCGTCCATCTTCGGCGGAAGAGTGAAGACTTTGCACCCAAAAATCTTCGGGGGGATTCTGCACCGCCGCGGGCATGAGCAGGACCAACAGGAGTTGCGCCACTTCCAGATTCCGGCTTTGGACCTGGTGATTGTGGACTTATACCCGTTTGAAGAAACCGTGGCCTCTGGTGCGGCAGAGGAAGACATCATTGAGAAGATTGACATAGGCGGCATTTCCTTGATTAGAGCGGCGGCCAAAAACTTCCAAGACGTGCTCATTGTCTCTAACCGCGAGCAGTACGGTGAGGTGGTAGAGCTGTTGCAGGCCAAGAACGGTAGCACAGATTTGACAGATAGAAAGCGTTTCGCTGCCAGGGCGTTTGACGTGTCTTCACATTATGACACCCACATCTTCCAGCACCTAAGCCAAGGGCAGGAATTAGCCCCAGCCTTTAAGCAAAGTGAGCGCACCAGCCAAGCCTTGCGTTATGGTGAGAATCCACACCAAGCCGGTACGTTCTATGGCAACCTGGACCAACTGTTTGACAAGCTCAACGGCAAGGAGCTTTCTTATAACAACCTGGTAGACGTTGACGCCGCCGTGCTGTTGATGGCCGAGTTCGCTGACCAGCCTGCGGTGGCCATCTTGAAGCACACCAATGCCTGCGGCGTGGCCGTAGCCGAAACCATCCGCCAGGCGTATTTGAACGCCCTGGCCTGTGACCCGGTGTCAGCGTTTGGCGGGGTGATTATTGCCAATAAGACCATTGACCTGGCCACGGCTCAGGAACTGAACAAGCTCTTCTTTGAGGTCTTGATTGCCCCAGCCTTTGACCAGGACGCGTTGGAGTTGCTTTCCTCTAAGAAGAACCGCATCTTGCTAAGACAGAAGCCGGTGCAACTTCCCACCAAACTGTTCAAGACATTATTGAACGGCGTGATTGAGCAGGATAAAGACTTAGCCACCGAAACTGCCAAAGACTTTAAAACCGCCACCAACCGCGCACCATCTCAGGAAGAAGTAGAAGGACTGGAATTCGCCTTGAAGGTCTGTAAACACACCAAGTCCAATACCATTGTGCTGGCCAAAGGCAACCAGTTGTTGTCCAGCGGCGTGGGGCAAACGTCACGGGTAGATGCTCTGCGCCAAGCTATTGAGAAAGCCAGAAGCTTCGGGTTTGATTTGCAGGGCGCGGTGATGGCCTCAGACGCGTTCTTCCCGTTCCCAGACTGCGTGACCATTGCGTCAGAAGCGGGTATTACCGCCGTGGTGCAGCCGGGTGGTTCTATTAAAGACCAAGACTCCATTGATGCTTGTAATGAGCGCAGCATGGCCATGGTCATGACCGGCGTACGTCACTTCAAGCACTAGAATCAAATTATTATCAACCAAACAAAACGGCCAGTTATGCATGCATAACTGGCCGTTTTGTTTGGTAAAAGTAGGTTGCTGCGTTTTTGGCTTACTTTCTGGAAAACGGGCCAAAAACGCAGCAATTATTTTATAGCGCTTCTAGAATATATAAAATCTCTAATTCCAGTTCGAAAGGGCTTTGTTGCGTATAGATAATAAACTGTAAATCAATAAAATATAATGAAAAATAAAGCCATTGTTTTCGCTTTCTTGTTAGGGGGTGCAACACTATTATCTACCAATGCCATTGCCCAGGAAACCAACAAGCAAGAGATGGAACAAAAGGCAAAAGAACAACAGGACAAGCAACGTCTTCAGGACGCCGAAGCCCTGAAAGCCGATACCAAGAAATCTGCGGCGCAGACCAAGTCTTTGGCCAAAGAACAGCAAGCGCTCTTCAAGGAAGCCAAGGCCCGCGCCAAAGAAGCGGATAGAATTGACGAGGAAGCCAATGATGCCGCCAAGCAAGCCAAACAGGCGGTGCGCACTGAGGAGAAAGCTCAGAGAACCCGTGAGAACGCTGACAAGCAAGCCAAAAAAGCAGCCACTGCCCGAACCAAGTCTGAGCGTAACTAAGCCCAGAAAAGACACGTCCGCTATCCTAAAATTACTAAAACAAAAAAGCCTCTGTATAAGAGGCTTTTTTGTTTTAGTAAAAAAACGAGGTCATCTCCTTTAATCCTTCAGAATAAAACCTTGAAAAGCGTCGTTTTTAGGCTGGTTTCCAGAAAATAAGCCAAAAACAAAAGCCTTTGAAATGAGATTGAAATAATATGACAGAATTACGTAATTTTGCGCGAAGTAGTACCTTGTAAAGAAAATATTCTACATATATAGTGTTTCTGCTAGAGACACAAAACGACAACGAATGGGATTATTTAATTTTTTCACCGCCGATATAGCGATTGATTTGGGGACCGCCAACACCCTCATCATCCATAACGATAAAATAGTAGTAGACGAGCCTTCCATCATTGCCATGGACCGCACTACCAACAAGATGATTGCCGTGGGCCGTGAGGCAATGCAGATGCACGAAAAGACCCACGAAAACATCAAGACCATCCGTCCGTTGAAAGACGGCGTAATCGCTGACTTTACCGCAGCAGAGCAGATGATCCGCGGGATGATCAAGATGATTGACAAAGGCAAAAAACGCATTTTTCAGCCGTCTTACCGCATGGTGGTGTGTATCCCTTCTGGCATTACTGAGGTGGAGAAACGCGCGGTAAAAGATTCTTGTGAGCACGCCGATGCCCGTGAGGTTTGGATGATTCAGGAACCTATGGCTGCCGCCATAGGGATTGGCATTGACGTAGAGCAGCCCATTGGAACCATGATTGTAGACGTAGGAGGCGGTACTACAGAGATTGCCGTGATTGCGCTTTCCGGTATTGTCTGCGAGCAGTCTATCCGCGTAGCAGGTGACGTGTTCAACAAAGACATTTTGGACCATATGCGCCGCCAGCACAACCTGTTGATTGGTGAGCGTTCTGCAGAGAAAATCAAGATTGAAGTGGGCGCCGCGTTAACCGACCTAGAAAACCCACCAGCTGACTTTGAGATACGCGGTAGAGACTTAATGACCGGTATTCCTAAAGTAATCAAAGTAACCTACCAAGAGATTGCTATCGCGTTGGACAAATCTGTTTCTAAGATTGAAGAAGCGGTGTTGAAGGCCCTGGAGATTGCCCCACCAGAACTGTCTGCCGATATCTACGACAACGGTATTCACCTGACTGGCGGCGGTGCCTTGTTGCGTGGATTGGATAAGCGTCTGGCCAGCAAAACCAAACTGCCAATCCATATTGCCGAGGATCCGTTGCGCGCCGTGGTGCGTGGAACCGGGGCGGCCGTTAAAAATATTGAAGGTTTCCGTAGCGTCCTGCTAAGCTAAGAACACGCGCCCATGCGGAAACTTTTTCAGTTTATCTTCCGGATACGGGCGTTTCTGGTGTTTGTCTTGTTTGAGGTACTGTCTTTGTACCTGCTTTACCGGAGCAACACCTACCACAATGCCGCGTTCTACCAGTCCTCTAACTACTATGTTGGCAAGGTGCTGGAGTTTCAGAGCGAGGTGACGGAGTATTTCCAGTTACGGGAACAGAACCAGACGCTAGCGGCTGAGAATGCCCTTTTGCGCGCGCAACTCACGCAAAAACAGGAGTTACAGCTCAATGACAGCATTGAGACTGTCAGGGATTCTACGTTTGCGGCGGCAGACTCTGTGGCGGCGGCGCTGTACACGTTTAGGCCGGCCCGGGTCATCAACAACTCGGTGCGCAGGCTCAACAACTACCTCACGCTCAATATTGGGTCAGATGCAGGCGTGAGAGCCGGGATGGGCGTTTTGACGTCCAGCGGCGTGGTGGGACGCGTGAAGGCGGTTTCCAAGCACTACGCCACGGTCACCTCCTTGCTGCATTCCCAAACCCTTATCTCGGTGAAGCTCAAGCGCAACAAAAGCTTTGGCAGTATCAAGTGGGACACGGGCAATCCTGAGTTTGCCACGTTGCATTACATCCCGTTGAGTGAGAAGGTGTTCAAAGGCGATACCGTGGTGACGTCTGGGTTCAATGCCATTTATCCGCAGGGCATCACCATTGGCCGCGTGGTAAGCGTGATGAAAGAATTGGACAAGAGTTTTTATACCATCAGGGTGAAGTTGGGCGTTGACTTTGAGAAGCTATCCTACGTGTACGTGGTGGAGAACAAAGGCCAGGCCGAGCTGGATACATTGCAAGTTCAATCAGGCATAAAGGCAGAAGATGAGTAGTTTCAGGTTTGTCAATTTGATTCAGTTTGTGGTGCTCATGGCTCTGCAAATTTTGCTTATGCGCAACCTGGTGCTCTTTGATACTGGGTTCTGCTTTGTCTACATCGGGTTTATCTTGTTCCTGCCCATTGAGATAGACAAGGTCTTACTGTTAGTTTTAGCGTTTTTCACGGGCCTCACCGTAGACTTGTTCTATGACACGGCCGGCGTACATGCCGCGGCCACGGTGCTGGTGGGCTATCTTCGTCCGTTCATGCTCAAGCTCTTGACGCCCAGAGACGGGTATGAGACCTCAGACAATGCCACTCTCACCTCTATGGGCTGGCGCTGGTTCCTCACCTATGGCATTGTGCTTCTGTTGGTCCATCACTTTACCTTGTTCTTTTTAGAGCTGAACGGCTTCAAACTCATAGGATTTACATTGGCTAAGATCATTGCCAGCACTTTTTTCACAGGAGCGGTGTTGGTTATTTTTCAGATGCTATTTTTCGCAAGGAGGGTTAGGGGTTTCAGATGAAGTACTTAGAAGGCCGCAAATACGTGATCCAAGCCATTTTCCTGGCTATTGGGGCGGTTTATCTCATCAAACTTTTTTACATACAGGTTTTAGACAACAGCTACAAAACGGCTGCTGAAAACAATGCCATGCGCCGCGTGGTGCAATACCCGTTCAGGGGACTCATGTATGACCGTGAGGGCAAGTTGCTGGTAGAAAACAAACCGGTCTATGACTTGATGGTGGTGCCCAAAGAGGCCAAAGCCATTGACACGCTCAAGTTCTGCCAGGTGATGGGCATCACGCTGCCAGAGTACCGCGAGAAAATCAAAGCCGCCAAGGCCTATTCTTACGTCAAATCTTCCCCGTTTTTACAGCGCCTTACCAATGAGGAGTTTGCCCACATCCAGGACAACCTAGTTGACTTTCCGGGGTTCTACATTAGTGCGCGTACCGTGCGCGGCTATCCGCACCAGAGCTTGTCTCATGCCTTGGGGTATATTGGTGAAATCAGTCCGAGACAATTAGAGGATTCTTCTTACAAAGGCTATATGCCGGGTGACTATCTGGGTGTGAGTGGTCTGGAGAAGGAGTACGAGAAATACCTCATGGGCCGGCGTGGGGTGAAATACACCATGGTGAACGTGCGGGGTATTGAGAAAGGCTCTTTTAAGAACGGCGAGTATGACACGCTCTCTATTGCCGGCCAGAACCTTATCACCACCATTGACCTGGAACTGCAGAAGTACGGCGAGAAGCTGATGGCGGGCAAGGTGGGCAGTATTGTGGCCATTGAACCGCAGACCGGCGAGATCCTGTCCATGATTTCGGCGCCGTACTATGACCCTTCCTTGCTGACGGGCAAGGAGCTGGGCAACAATTACATGAAGTTGCTGCGGGATCCCATCAAACCGCTCTTCAATCGGCCTACCATGGCCACCTACCCGCCGGGCTCTATCTTTAAACTGGCCCAGGCCTTGATAGCCATGCAGGAGGGAACGCTTACCGCTGATACCGGTTATCCTTGTAACCAGTCATTGGTGCGGTGTTCGCATAGCCATGCGTATCCGGCCAATCTGGGTATTGCCATTGAGCAGTCCTGTAACCCTTATTTTTATCAGGTGTTCCGGTCGGTGGTAAGCAAAGGACGCTCTACCAACGTGTACCAGGATGCAAAGCTAGGCTTGGATGCCTGGCGGGAGCATATCACCTCATTTGGGTTTGCCTCACAGCTGGGAATTGACTTTCCGCAGGAGAAAAAGGGTTTGATGCCGGGCAGTAAGTTCTATGACAAAATCTACGGTCCCAAAGGCTGGAAATTCCCGACTATTTATTCCATTGCCATCGGGCAGGGGGAGACGGGGGTAACGCCGTTGCAGATGGCCAACTTTGCCGCCATCATTGCCAACAAGGGCTATTACTATACGCCTCACCTGATTAGGTCTGTAGGGGAAAAAGGTAAGCCGCTGCCAGAATACTCGGTGAAGCACCATACCAGTGTTGCCCCTAAGCATTTCTACCCGGTGATTGACGGCATGGAGCGCGTGGTGAACGCGGGTACGGCCCAGTTTGCCAAGCTCAGCCACATAGGTGTGATCCTCTGCGGAAAAACCGGCACCGTGCAGAACCCGCACGGCAAGGACCACTCCGTGTTCATTGCCTTCGCGCCTAAGGAAAATCCCAAGATTGCCATTGCCGTGTACGTGGAGAATGCCGGGGGCGGGGGTGTTGCCGCCGCGCCCATGGCCAGCCTCATGGTGGAAAAATATCTCACAGACTCCATCAAGACCGCTCCGCGCAAGCGTTGGGAGGAGTGGTTGATTGACGGCGGTTTCTACAAAATTGATTAAGCATGCGGTCCTCTTATAACCTCACCAAAAACGTTGACTGGATTACCATTGGCCTCTATGGCTTAATGGTGCTTTTGGGTTGGATGAATATTTACGCCGCCGTGTACAACCCTGAGAATGTAACCAACATCTTTGACTTTTCCCTGAACTCAGGAAAACAATTGGCTTGGATTGGGACATCAGTGGTAATCATTGTCATGCTCTTTGCCATTGACTACAAGGCGTATGATTCCTTGGCGTACGTGATCTACTGGTTCTTTATTCTGCTGTTGCTGGGCACCTTGGCCTTTGCCTCAGAGATTAAAGGGTCCAGGTCCTGGCTAGTGATTACGGATTCTGTCAGGCTGCAGCCCGCCGAGTTTGCCAAGTTTGCCACGGCCCTGGCGGTCTCCAAGTTCATGAGCGGTATTAACCTAAGACAGCAGAACTGGCGTGACCAAGCCAAACTGGCGGGATTGGCGCTTTTGCCTCCTATTATCATCATCCTACAGAATGAGACGGGCTCTGCGCTGGTGTTTGCCGCCTTTACGCTGGCGTTCTTCAGAGAGGGAATGTCCCCGTTGATTCTGATTATTGGGGCGGTGGCGGTGTTCATCTTCGTCTTGACCTTGCTGATTCCGCAGTGGTGGCTGGTGGGCATTTTGACGGTGTTGATGGGCGCGTACCTGTGGCTGAACTTTCATAGGCTGCGCCGGGATTTGCGCACCTACATTGGCATCTGGGTGGCCGTCATCGTGATGGTGTTTAGTGTGCACTACTTTATAGAGAATGTGTTGCAGCCCCACCAGCAGAACCGCATCAAGGTGTTGGTGGACCCAGAGATTGACCCGCTGGGTGTGGGCTGGAACGTGACGCAGTCCAAGATTGCGATTGGTTCGGGCGGTTTCTTCGGGAAGGGTTTTCTGGAGGGGACGCAGACCAAGTTTGACTTTGTGCCGGAGCAATCCACTGACTTTATCTTTTGTACCATTGGCGAGGAGCACGGCTGGATAGGGAGCTTTTTGGTGGTGGCCTTGTTTATGGGGCTGCTCACCCGCATCATTTTCATAGCCGAACGGCAACGCTCTGTCTTTGGGCGTACGTACGGCTACTGTGTGGCCTCCATCATCTTCTTCCACTTTCTGGTGAACATAGGCATGACCATTGGTCTGGCGCCGGTGGTGGGGATTCCGTTGCCGTTTTTCAGCTACGGCGGCTCGGGGCTTTGGTCGTTTACCACCTTGCTCTTCATCCTCCTGGCCATTGACGCCCACCGCAAGCTGGATTTGGGCAGAGGGTAATCAATATAGGCAATACTTCAAATTCCGTTTTCGGCCTGTTTTCTGGAAAGCAGGCCGAAAACGGAATTTCTGTTTCAGTCCGAAGGGAAACTTAATCACTGTATCTATGACTTTCTACCGCTATTTAGGAGACAAGCACACAGACCCGGCGCTGAAGGGAGCCACCTGCGAAGCCGTGCGCCAAGAAAACGGTAAATGCATTAGAGGCAAAAACGGAAGCATGCTGGTGCGTTTTCTTCATCTGCCGTATCCTACGGTGGTGATAGGGCGGCTGCTCCGGAAAGTGAAGCCTGATGAGGTGCTTGGACAGCAGCCATAAAACCTGCTTTGTTTAAAACAAAACGCCCGGCTCTCCTGAGAGAATCGGGCGTTTTTGGCTTATTTTCCAGGAAACAGCCGGGAAACGAATTCCCCATCAATCACGGGTTATTCGTCCTGCATCATGGCTTACGCGAATTTGCGCTCCAGCAATCTGGTCAGTTTCTGGACGTGGTCTTCTTTCTTGGTCCAATTGTAGTTGCAGCCTATCTCATTCAAAAGAACGCGCTTAGCGTCCTCAGCGCTAGGTTGCTCATCCAGGTGCTTGATGGCGGCATGATAGGCCATGTTGTCGCCGTCAAACAGTTCATTGATGAACGCGAAACGCTGGTTGATGGAAATGGCCTCGCGCAGGGACTCAATTTTCTGCTCCTGGTTGCGGTCAGAAAGTGAGCTGGTAGAGGCGGTGGTCTGCTTTAGACGGTCGTTCAGGCTGGGTTTCTGCTCAGCCTGGAAACGGTCATTCAAGTTTGGTTCGGTCCGTTCCGTTAACTTAGGCTCGGCCTGCAAGACCGGGCGGAAGAACGGGGCCGCCACGGCGGGGGCTTCTGGTTCTTCTGGCGCGATGGGCGTTACCGGCACCAATGGTGTGGGCGCAGGAATGGCTCGTCTTTCGGCAACGGGGGCTGGTACTTCTTCTTCCACAGCTACGGCCGGCTCAGAAAGCAACAGTTCCTCCACTTCCAGCGGTTGCAGGGTGTAGAACTTGTCCAGCACTTCTTTCAAAGACACACGCTCTTCTTCGTGCTCGGCCAGAAAACGGTCCAGTTGGCTCATGATGGTAGAACGCTCCATGTCAATGCCAGAGAGCGTGCCTATAAAGCTTCGGTACAGCTCTTTGTCAATGTCCTGGTACTTGAGGCTATCTTGCAACTTGGCGGCGGTCAGGTCCTCCAAGCGCAGGAACTTCTCCTCAAACACGGCCACGGGCTCCAAGGGAATCCGGATGGTGTCTTCAATGGCGTTCACCAGAAGCGGCTCAAAATGCTCGCGCTTGATGGAGATTTTGCGGGAGAGCACGTTCATGAACTGCACCAGGGCATCCTTCACTTCGGGGTGCTCAAAGTCGAAGTACGGGCTGCGCAGGTTGGCCATCTCGTGGTTCCAGAGCGTGAGCAGCTCGCGTATCATGTAGAGGTTCACCTGTTTGACAGGCGTAAACGAAATCAACTGCTGGGCAGTAACGGCCTCATGAGTGGCAAAATGTTCCTCACTGAGGCGCTGGGCCAATTGCTGGCTATATAGCGCTAGGCGGATTTGATTATATTTGTCTTTCATTGGCGGAAGCATACAGGGGTAAAGATAGCGAAGATAGGGAATAATGGGCGAATTAACGGTGCAGAATCTGGCAGATAAAACGCTTAACGTAGCCCCGGGGCAGACGGTTCTGGCCGCCCTGCAGGCCGCCGGTGTAGACTGGATGCACGCCTGCGGCGGAAGAGGCCGCTGCACCTCTTGCCGCATGATTGTCAAAGCCGGCGAAGAAAACCTGGCCCCGCTCACCGCTCCTGAGGTCCGGTTCAGGGAGAACGGACGCCTCAAGCCCAATGCCCGCCTCACCTGCCAAACCCACATAACCGGCCCCGTCACCTGCCGCGTCCCCGAGCAGACCAAGCTGCCGCACTTGACCTACAGCAGTTAAACTGCGGTTTTGCTGTTTAGGTACGTTGGAGATGGTAATTAACTTCAACCTTACGTTTCCGGATGCTAGCTGTCTTAACCGTTTTCGCACTACGTGCGCGTGCTTTCCAACTCAATTAAATCGGGTCTTTCATCTGCTGTTAAATTGGTCAATCTTCTGAGGGACAGGGGATTGGATAAGTGTGTGGAAAAGTTGTGCATTAGGGAAGGCGGGGCACCATGTAACTTGGTCATGTGTTAAGGCAATAGGCAGCACGGGAGCCCATTTTAATTAGTATAGTAATTTATGTTCATAGAGCCTCGGGTGGGAAACCGCCAACAGACCCAGAAGCGTGGTTGGATAGAAGTGATTTGCGGGTCTATGTTCTCAGGAAAGACCGAAGAGCTCATACGCCGGCTCAACCGCGCCAAGATTGCCAAACAGTGCGTGGAGATTTTCAAGCCGGCCATTGACACGCGTTACCATGATGAGGACGTAGTGTCGCATAACGCCACCTCCATCCGGTCCACGCCCATCCAGTTCGCCAACGACATGCTCTTGCTGGGCAGCAGCTGTGACGTACTGGGCGTAGACGAGGCCCAGTTCTTTGACGATGCCATCACTGATGTCTGCGTGCAGCTCGCCAACTCAGGCGTGCGCGTGATTGTCGCCGGACTGGACATGGACTACCTGGGCAAACCCTTCGGACCCATGCCGGCCTTGATGGGCGTAGCCGAGTACGTGACCAAAGTACACGCCATCTGCGTGCAGTGCGGTGAAATTGCCTCGTACTCTTTTAGAAATGCCGCCTCCCAAGAGAAAGTGTTATTAGGCGAAACGGACTCGTACGAGGCCCGTTGCCGTCACTGCTTTCAAGAGGGATTGAAGGGAAAGCTTTAAGCTATTCCCAAGTCACGAGTTAATTTTTGAAATCCCATTTTTGGTCTGTTTTCATGAAAATAGGCCAAAAATGGGATTTTGTTTTTATGAATTTGCCGCAGGAGCATCAGTTGCTATTATCACGACTTCATTCACTTTTTGTGATGTGTAAGTATCTAGTTAGCGAACTAAATAGGCGCTTAATTAAACGCAGATTCTCCCCTTGAGGGGAGCGAAGAGGGGAGTTTACATTTGCAGATACCGTTTATAAATACGTAAGAGACAAGGCAATGCCATTGCCTCTATAACCAATTTTCAGCATGATTTCCGTTTTTAGCCTAATTCATCCAAAACAGCCTAAAAACGATTGAATAAATCCCCTCTAAACGGGTTGAATAGAAGGCGCTTATTCCGTAGCTTTCCAATACCAACCTAACTAACTCCATTCCCTTTATGAAAAAGAGGTTCTTCGCCATTTTGGCCTTCTGCTGCGCCAGCAGTCTGGGGGCGAGTGCGCAAACCCAAGCCCCGCTCTGGATGACCACGCCGGCCATCTCGCCAGACGGTCAGACCATTGTCTTTAGCTACAAAGGCGACTTATATAGAGTGGCCACCGCGGGTGGTACGGCCACCCCGCTCACCATGCACGAAGGCTACGAATACATGCCCGTTTGGTCCCCAGACGGTAAGCAATTGGCTTATGCCTCTGACCGTCACGGTAACTTTGACGTGTTTGTGATGCCGGCCCAGGGCGGAGAGTCCAGGCGCCTGACCTTTAACTCCTCCGGAGATTTGCCATCAGATTTTTCAGCGGATGGGAAGAACGTATTGTTCACGGCGGCCAGACTGGATGCGGCCAACAACTCTATGTTCCCATCGGGGGCGTTCCCGGAGTTGTACAGCGTGCCGGTGAGCGGTGGCAAGAACAGCATGGTTTTGACCACGCCCGCCGAGTCCGCTCGTTACAGCCCTGCTGGTGACGTCATTGTGTACCAAGACCGCAAAGGCCCCGAGAATGCCTTGCGCAAGCACCATGTTTCGTCCATCACCCGTGACATCTGGGCCTACAACGCCAAAACCAAACAGCACACAAAACTCACGGATAATGCCGGCGAAGACCGTCAGCCTATGGTGGCGGCCAACGGGCAGGACGTGTATTATTTGAGCGAACAAGCCAACGGTACGTTTAACGTACGCAAGCTAAGCCTGCAAAACCCGAAGCAAAGCACCGCGGTCACCAACTTCACCAAACACCCGGTACGGCACTTGAGCGGTTCTAAAGACGGCGTATTGTCCTTTACCTACAATGGCGAAATCTACACCCAGAAACCGGGCGCACAACCGCAAAAAGTAGCCATCCAACTGTATTCAGATATTCGGGCCAACCAAGAGACGGTGTTGCCCATCTCGGGTGGCATGACCGAAATGGAAGTATCGCCGAACGGCAAAGAAGTGGTGTTCGTGAACCGCGGGGAGGTGTTCGTGTCCTCGGTGGAGGGCGGCATCACCAAGCGCATCACCAACACACCGGAGCAGGAGCGGAGCGTGAGCTTCTCGCCGGACGGCCGCAAGATTCTGTACGCCGGCGAGCGCAACGGCAGCTGGAACGTGTATGAAGCCAGCCTGGTACGTGCCAATGAGCCGTATTTCTATGCGTCTACCATTCTAAAGGAAGACGTGGTCATCGCCAATCCCAAAGCAGAGGAGTTCCAGCCGGCGTATTCGCCAGACGGCAAAGAAGTGGCGTTTCTGGAAGACCGGGTAAAGTTGCGCGTAGTTAACAAAGCCACCAAGCAGGTGCGTGACATCATGACCACCGCCAACAACTACTCCTACTCAGACGGCGACCAGTACTATGAGTGGTCACCAGACGGAAAGTGGTTTCTGGTGCAGTACAACCAGCCTAAGCAATGGGTGAGTGAAGTAGGTTTAGTGTCTGCATCGGGTACCGGCGCCATTAGAAACTTAACCCAAAGCGGTTATTATGAAAACGGCCCGCAGTGGATGATGGGTGGTAAGATGATTATCTATTACTCTAACCGCGAAGGCCTTCGGGGCAACGGCAATAACTCGGGCACCGGCGATATTTATGCCCTGTTCACCACGCAAGATGCCTTTGACCGCTTCAAGCTGAGCAAGGATGATTATAACTTGCTAGAAGACCTGGAGAAGCGCGAAACCGAAGCCAGAAGCCAAGCTGAGAAAGCCGAGCCGAAAGGTAAGGGCAAGAAAGGAGAAACTCCTAAAACCATGGCGCCTGCGGGCATGACCATGGAACTGGACAATCTGGCCTACCGCAAAGCCCGCCTGACGGGTACGTCTTCAGACATCGCAGACGCAGTGGTTTCAGCTAAAGGTGACCGACTGTTTTATTTAACCCGCTTCGAGAAAGGATACGACCTGTGGGTGACTAACCTGCGCGACAATGACACCAAACTGCTGGCCAAACTAGGCGCCCGCGGTGGTGACATGGCCATGAGCAAAGACGGCAAAAACCTGTTCGTGCTCACCGAAGGCAAAATCCTCAAGCTGGACACCGAGAACGGCAAACAAGAAACGCTCAAAGTAAACGGCGAGATGAACCTGAACGCCTCTGCTGAGCGCACCTACATGTACGACCACGTGATACGGGAACTGGAGCAGAAGTTCTATGTAACTGATTTGCACGGCGTAGACTGGAAAGCCAACACAGAGAATTACCGCCAGTTCCTGCCTCACATCGCCAACAACTATGACTTCGCAGATGTATTGAGCGAGCTGTTGGGCGAACTAAACGCCTCGCACACGGGCGGTCGTTACAGCCACCGCGCCACCAACCCAGATGCCACTGCTTCTTTAGGCTTGTTCTATGATGAGCAGTATACTGGCAAAGGCTTGAAGGTGAAGGAAGTCATCAACCTGAGTCCGTTTGACCGCGCCAGTTCCAAAGTGAAACCGGGCGTGGTGATTGAGATGATTGACGGACAGGCCATCGAGGAAAACACGGACCTGGACCAAATTCTCAACCGCAAATCAGGTAAGTACACGCTGGTTTCACTGTATGATGAGAAAACCAAAACGCGTTGGGAAGAGACCGTGAAGCCCATCAACACCGGTGAGCTGAGCGAGCTCCTGTACCAGCGCTGGGTGGAGAACCGCCGGAAAAAAGTAGACCGCCTGTCGGGTGGTCGGTTGGGTTACGTGCACATACGGGGCATGAACGACGCCAGCTATCGCACCGTGTACGAGGACGCGCTGGGCAAGAATGCCACCAAAGAGGCCCTCATCGTGGACACCCGCTCCAACGGTGGCGGAAACCTGCATGATGACCTCATCAGCTTCCTGAACACCAAACGCTACGCCGAGTTTATCCCGCGCAACCAGCACCTCTCAGATGAGCCTCGCAACAAATGGACGAAGCCGTCGGTGGTGGTTATGAACGAAAGCAACTACTCAGACGCGCACATCTTCCCGATGCTCTACAAAGAGCTGGGCCTGGGTAAAACCGTGGGCATGCCCGTGGCCGGAACCGGTACGTTTGTCTGGTGGGAAACGTTGATTGACCCTACCATGGTCTTCGGGATTCCGCAGATTGGCTACCGCACCTTGAAAGGCGGCAAGTTCCTAGAGAACACCCAACTGGAGCCTGACTACCTGGTAGCCAATGAACCAGCTTTAACCGCCCAAGGCCGTGACCAACAGCTGGAGAAAGCCGTGGAGGTTCTGTTACAGGAACTGCCTAAGAAGTAATCCAAGATTCGATTAGATAAAGAGAAGCCCTGCCAGATTTGGCAGGGCTTCTTTCGTCTTTGGCGTATTTTGGTAGAAATAGGCCAAAAACGAGCTCACAATCCATTACCCCCTTTTTGTCATCCTGAAAGGACCTTGTGGGCAAGTTGTAACTCAGCTTGCTATGTAAAGGAAACCCATTTTCGGATTAATTGTCTTTATCAACTCTTCCTTTGATTGCCTACCCAGCAACTTTATTTCCTTTTCTCTTTCAATCGCCTGCTCTACATTGGCATAGCGTTCATAGTATAACAATTTATAGCAGTAGAATTTACCAGCGAAAGTGTCCGGCTTTCCTCTATTGTCTTTATGTTGCTGTAGGCGAGCTTCCAAATCATTGGTTACCCCTGTGTATAAAACAGTTTTACTTGGATTACTAGTAATGTAGACGAAGTAATTATGTTGTTTCATAGGTTCTGTCTGGCTAGTACGCCCACAAGGTCCTTTCAGGATGACAAAAGAGGGAGAGTGCAGGTATTTCCGTTTATCCCTAACTCAAGTACGTCCAACTAAATTACCTCGTAGTGCGTGTAGCTCCTACTAGCGTCTCAACCTGTTTCTGCCTCTTTTCCCCAAAACAACCCAAAAACGAACTCACTTTTTCTCGTATAGCCTAAGCCACCAACTCAAAAGCTATGGCTACGGTAATCAACAACATCACGGTCTTCGGGGAGGAAATCATAGACCAGAGCGCCATTGAACAGATACAGCGCTGTGTGAGCGAGGGAGACATTGGTGTGCTCACCGCCGATGCCCACTATGGCTACGCCCACCCCATAGGCGGGGCAGTGGCGTATAAAAACAAAGTGTCTCTATCTGGGGTGGGGTTTGACATTGGCTGTGGCAACAAGGCCGTCAAGACCAACGTGCTGGCCAGCGATGTGAACATTGCCCGCATCATGGATGAGATAGTAGACCAGATTGGCTTCGGAGTGGGTAGGCCCAATCCCAAGCGCGTGGACCATCCGGTGCTGGAGCACATCCAAAACGCCGACTTCAAACCCCAGCGCGAAATGATTAAAATGGCATCGGCACAATTAGGCACTGTGGGCAGTGGCAACCATTTCATTGATTTGTTTGAGGACGAGAAAGGCTTTCTCTGGATTGGCGTGCACTTCGGGTCAAGGGGCTTTGGGCACAAGACCGCCTCAGGCTTTATTGCCATGTCACAGGGTCTTTCGTTTTTTGACAAAGCCAAAGAAGGGCCTATGGACGGCCCGCCCATCTTGTTCGACATCCACTCAGAACTGGGCCAGGACTACATCTCGGCCATGGGCCTGGCGGGAGAATACGCCTATGCCGGGCGCGACGTGGTGGTGGAGAAGGTGCTGGAGATTCTAGGCGCGCAGAGCACCGAACTTATCCATAACCACCACAACTTCGCGTGGTTTGAGAAGCATCAGGGTGAAGAATACTGGGTGGTTCGCAAAGGCTGTACGCCCGCTTTCCCGGGTCAGAAAGGCTTTATTGGCGCCAACATGCATGACAATTCCGTCATCATTGAAGGTGTGGAAAGTGAGCTTTCCATCAGAGGCTTGTACTCCACGGTGCACGGCGCGGGCAGGGTCATGAGCAGACGCGCCGCCGCCGGTAAAACCAAATGGATACGCGATAGGAGAGGCGTCAAGCGCAAGACCATCATCTCGCCGGGTCTCATAGATTTTGACCAGGTGCAGATGCGCATGAAAGCCCGCAAAATAGAACTACGCGGTGCCGGCGCAGATGAAGCCCCAGAGGCCTACAAGAAACTGGAAGACGTCCTCCAATACCAAGGCAACACCATCAAAGTCCTGCACACACTTAGACCATTAGGTGTGGCCATGGCCAGTGACGAAGTGTTTGACCCTTACAAGGATTGATGGTTGTTTAGTATTATGATGAGGCTGGGCCGTTTTTAGGCTGATTTCCAGGAAATAGGCTAAAAACGACCTAATCATTTGAACAGCCTTTGCTCAAAAGACCTCGTAGCGTGCGCTAGCACCTGTAAGCGTCTATGCCAAAGGCGGTTGTCAACCAGATTCTCCCCTTGAGGGGAGCGAAGAGGGGTGTTTACATCAGCAGATAATTCTGCAGTAGATGGGCAATTCGTTGGAGACAAGGCAGTGCCGTTGTCTCTACATTTATCCGCAACGGCAAGCTCTCATCCAAACTTTCTCCCTTAGGGAGAAGAAACCTTCCAATTCCGTTTTTGCCCTGTTTTCTGGAAAAGATGCTAAAAACGCCTTAACCAACTTTAACAGTAGTCGCCCTGTTTTTACGCTTCTTGTTTCGCCAGATAACAAAGCCAGACACCCACAGGAAGGCCGGTAGAAAGCCAAGGATAAACCACAGAACTCGGGTCACATACCCGCCTACCTCCCCGAAGTGGATAGGAATAAACCAGTTGCGCAAGATGCGGGCGCCGCGGGGGCTGGTTTCTGGGTTGAAGTGGTAAAGCTCTGTGCCGGTGTATTGGTCCAGGTACACCATGGGTCTCATCTCTGGTCCAGCGCCCACGGTGGGGTCTTCTACAAACGTGAGCAGGACGGTACCCACGCTGTCTTTGGGCAGGACCAGACTGCGTTTGGCGTGGTTGGGGTAATAGGTTGCCATACGTTGCAGGGCCTGTTGCACGTCTAGGCCTTCGGCGTTAGCCACATAGGTAGACTTTAGTTTTTTACCAGCGGGCATGCGCTCTGTGGTGGCGGTAATTTGATTGATGGCGGTTTGGGTTTCTTCGGGGAACGCGAAGTTCACGCCCGTTATGGCCATGATGAATAACGGAATGGATACATAGAAACCAGTCACGTTGTGCAGGTCATACGCCCGGCGTTTAGGGCCTGCGCCTTTCTTGTACTGCAACCCGTCTTTTAACAAGCGCTTCTTTCTAGGGAACCACAGATACAGACCCGTGCTTAATAAGACCAAGGCCATCAACAAGGCACAGGTGCCAGTGATGATAGAGCCGGTTTCGCCCATAGTCAATTGACGGTGTAGTTCCAGAATGCCTTCAAACACGCCCCGGCGCTGTTTCATTTCGCCTAGATACTCACCGGTATGAATATCATAAAACAACCATTCCTTCTTTTTCTGAAGCTTGATTTGGTAGTTCTCCAGCTCACGGGTAGGGAAGTTGAGCGTAGCAATGGGCTCTTGGAACTGGGTCTCGGCTTTCTGTACTACTTGCTCTGCTGGATAAACAGGACCAGTGTTTTGGGTCTGGTAATACTTTGAATAAAAAATCCCGGTCAATTCTGGCTGGAAGACATACAGAGAGCCCGTGATGCCCACCACAGACAAAACGGCTCCGCTTAGTAAACCCACCCAGAGGTGCAGAAAGACAAAGATTTTCTTCAGTTTCATAGTCACAAAAAACGCCGGCCTCTTTTACTGTATGCAAGAGAGGCCGGCGCTGTAAAAATAGGCGGAATTTACTTAGAAGTTAAACCCTACGGTGCCAATCACGGTCAACGGGGCGCCTGGCATAATACCCGTCGCCGACTGCGCGCCGTCATAGTAGTACTCATCCGTCAGGTTCTTGCCGTTCACGCTCACATGGAAACGTTTGGCGCGATAGAAAATAGTCGCATCTACCTTGGTATAGCCCGGCAACCTGAACGAGTCATTGATGTCTCCCGGACGGGACTGCACCGAGGTAAACCCTCCGCCAAAGCCCAGGCCTTTCAGCCAGCCAGCCTGCAACTCATAAGTAGTCCAGAAGGTGAAGTTATGCGGGCTCACATTCTGGAAACGGGTGCCTTTGCTGGTCACGCCGTCACTGCTCACGCGGGCATCAATAAAGCTGTAGGTGGCAATCAGGTTCAAGCCAGGAAGCACCTCGCCGGTCACATCCACCTCAGCGCCTTCACTGATAATTTCGCCCACTTGCACTTTAAAGTTCACGTCACGCGGGTCTGGGGCAGAGACGTTGCTTTTCTTGATTCTGAAGTAGCTGGTGGTCAGGTTCAATCTGTCCTGAAAGAGGCCCAATTTGATACCGCCTTCCAGTTGCTGGGTACGTAAGGGCTCAAAGGTATCACCCTCTAAGGTACGGCCAATTTCCGTCTGGAAACCGGTGGAATAGTTGGCGTAGGCAGACAAAGGACCGTAGACTTCATACAGCAAACCTATGCGCGGGTTAAAGGAGTAGTTGCGCTGCGTGGTGGTGTCTTTGCCAAAATAATCCTCGCTGCGGAAATCAAAGATGTCATAGCGTCCACCCAGCAACACGTTCAAACGCTGACGGATGGTGATGAAATCCTGTAGGTAAAAACCGGCGTTCTGGGTGCGGTCCCGGTAGTCTTGAGACGTGGCCGTGCTGTTGACCGGTTTGGGCTTGGTGCTGTACTCAGGGTTGTAAATATCCAGCTGGTCATAGGCTGCCCGTTTCACGTTCAGGTCCAGCATAAAGGAACTGTACTCCACCCCAGCCACGGTACGGTGCGCAATGTCTGCGCCGGTATTGAACTTGCCATACACTTCGTTCTGCGTCGCGAAGTAGCGGTCAAAGGTATACTGGTCCTGGTAGCGGCGGTTGATGCGGCGGTCAGAGTTAGCCACCAACGTTGTCTGCTCTACCAGTTTGCGGGTCTCGGTGCCATAGTTGAAGTTCACGGCGTGGCGCAGGCTCCAGGCATCGTTCAGGCGGTGGGTAAGATTGTATTGCACCAAACGGTTCTGGTAGAATGAGTAGTTGTCCGGCTCACCCAGGCTTCGGCTACGCGGAACGTCTGCAATCTTTCCTTTCACGGCGAAGATTCCGCGGTCAGATGGTTGGTTGTGGTTCAGGAGCTCGGCCTCTACGCTTAAAGACGTGTTAGGGGAGAAGTCATACATCACCGATGGGGCCACGAAGTAGCGCTTGGTCTTTACAAAATCGCGGTAGCTTTCACTGCGCTCATACAAGCTGTTTAAACGGTATTTAAAGGCTTTGGCTTCGCCGATGGTACCGCCCAAGTCCACGCTTGGTCTGATTAAATTGAAGTTGTTGCCGGTCAACTGAACAGACTGGAACGTGGAGGCTGTTGGTTTTTTGGTGGTGAGGTTGATGAGACCGCCGGGGTCACTCACGCCATATAAGACGGAGGCGGGGCCTTTCATTACTTCCACCTGCTGGATGTTAGCGCTTTCGCGGTAAGTACGGGCCGGGTTTCTGAAACCGTTCTTGAAAATGCTGGTCTGGTCTGTTCTAAAGCCTCTAATCTGGAAAACATCTGTGCGTCCGCCAAAGCCGGTCTCCACAGAAACCCCGCTCACGTTACGCATGGCGTCTTCCACTCGTACCACCTGCAACTGGTCCATGGCGCGTCTTGACAGCACCTGCACCGACTGCGGAACAGTGCTCAGGTGCGCTTCCATCTTGGTAGCGGTGGTGCCTTCGCGCTCCAGGTAATTGCCGGCTTTGCTGCCGGTAATCTCTACCTGCGCCAAAGTAAAATCTGAAGTGTTCAAGCGCATATACACGGGCAGAACCTGCTGAGCCGCAAGGGAGATGGGCAGCTTGACAGACTCGTAGCCTATGCCTGAAATCACTAAGGTGTAGTTACCGGCCGGAATGCTTTTGATGAGGAATTTGCCTTCATCGTCGGTGGTACTCCCCAAGGTGGTGCCTTCCAAACCCACGCTGATACCGGGCAAAGATTCGCCTTTCTGGGATTGGATGCGCCCTTCAATGCGGCCCGTGGAGGATTGTCCAAAGAGGAGAGAAGAAGTGAATGTGAAAAGAAACAGGAGGGTAAGTAAGCGTTGCATGTCTATTTATTTAGACTAATTATAAACTTGCGCAAACTTACTGGAGAATTTCAGGAATACAAAGTTGTTTAGAGAGTTTCTAAATAATCACACCGCCCTCTGCCGCACCTGGCACCACAGTCCTAGTAAGAGGCAGGCATTCTGGATAATTTTTCTGCACAAAGTCCACCAGTTTTTCCCGCACAAAGCAACGCAAGTCAAAGGCTGAGCCAGAATCGCGGGCGCTCACCAGCATGCGCAGTTCCAGGGTCCGCTCTTTGGAATCCGTGACTTGCAGCAGGCCCACGCGCCCGTCCCAGAGCGGCGTCTCTTTCAAGATTTTGTTGAGCTCTTCCCTGAGCGGCTCCACCGGAATGGTATAGTCCAGATAAAGAAACACGGTGCCCAGAATCTCAGCATTGGTGCGGGTCCAGTTCTGGAAGGGCTTTTCAATAAAGTAGTTGATGGGCAACACCAGACGGCGCTGGTCCCAGAGGCGCATGACCACGTAGGTAAGGTTAATCTCCTCCACGCGGCCCCATTCGTTCTCCACCACTAGCACGTCATCAATGCGTATGGGCTGCGTGAAGGCAATCTGGAAACCAGCCAGCAGATTGGCCAGGGACCGCTGGGCCGCAAAGCCAATGATGACCCCGGCAATCCCCGCAGAAGTGAGTAAGCCCGTGCCTATTTTGCGCACCGTCGGGAAACTCATCAAAATCATGGC
This sequence comes from Rufibacter sp. DG15C, assembly GCF_001577755.1. Taxonomy (NCBI): domain Bacteria; kingdom Pseudomonadati; phylum Bacteroidota; class Cytophagia; order Cytophagales; family Hymenobacteraceae; genus Rufibacter; species Rufibacter sp. DG15C. The sequence goes on along the minus strand of NZ_CP010776.1, from coordinate 730,239 downwards.
GGCCGCAAAGAAGATAATCAAAATAATGACCATCCTTCTTATGAACTGCAACTGCGTGAAGAGCCGCCGTTCCCGTATGTTGTCCTCCTTGTCAATGTGATGTTTCTTGCGCACCCTGTACTGCACCACGTTCACCCAGCCAATCAAAAAATAGGCAAAAGCGCAGATAAGCAGAATCTCCATGATGCGCCGCAGTACCTCAAAGGCATCTGGCGCCAAAGGAAGCAGCGGAAGCGCTACAGACAACACCAGCAAGGGAAGGAAATAAGCCAAGGGTTTGCTCTGCCTTAACAAGATGCCTTCTACCCAACTGCTAGGAAACCAATGCTGATAGGCCGTCAGGACTTTGAAGATCATCCATTTAAGCAGGAGGCCCGCCAACAATGCCGCCACTACCACGCCCAAACCCTGTAAAAACTGAGAAAGATGGTCTAAGGTGAAGTGCCTGAGTTGTTGTAGTAGTTCCATGGACGTGCGCGTCTATCACGTCTTCCCTTACCCCATGCAAGAAAGAAAGGTTACCCATGGGGCACAGGCTCCAAACCTTAGCCCCATGGGTGCACCCCTTAACCAAAGCCCTTCTAAAAGAGTAAACTATACCACTAAGCTGTAAACGGCGCAGGTGCTGGCCAAAAGCTGGCAGCGGCGCTTTGTACGTCACCAACTGGTATCCTATGTCTAAAACCATCATCATCTCCAATAGATTGCCCATTAAAGTACAGCGTAAGGAAGAGGGGTTGGCCTATGAGACAAGTGAAGGAGGATTGGCCACAGGCTTAGGCTCTATCTATAAAGAAGGCGACAACGTCTGGATTGGCTGGCCCGGTCTTTTCTTTGAGGACGAAGCCGAAGAACAGGAAGTCACTCAATCGCTCAAGTCCCAGAGCATGTACCCGGTGTTCCTCACCGAGAGCGAGATCAAAGAGTTCTACGAAGGCTTCAGCAATGAAACGCTGTGGCCTTCCTTCCACTACTTCAGTCAATACACGGTCTATGACGACGTTTACTGGGAGGCGTACCAAAACGTAAACCGGAAGTTCTGCCAAGCCGTCATGGAAGTGGCTGCACCCGGTGACACCATCTGGGTGCATGACTACCAGTTGCTCTTGCTGCCTGCCTACATCAGAGAGGCGTTTCCAGAGAGCAGCATCGGGTTTTTTCAGCACATTCCGTTTCCGTCTTTTGAGGTGTTCAGGATGCTGCCCTGGCGCGAAAAGCTTTTGAAAGGCATGCTGGGCGCCGATCTCATTGGCTTCCATACCTATGACGACGTCCGACATTTCCTGAGTTCGGTGAGCCGCATCATTGGCATGAACACCACGCAGGGCCTCATAGACAACGGCTACCGGCAGATCATGGTAGATGCATTCCCCATGGGCATTGACTATGAGAAATATGCCCAACTGGCTGCCTCAGAAGAGATGAAGGAGAAACTCATCCCCTACAATGAGGCCCTGAGCGGGCAGAAGGTCATCCTGTCCATTGACCGACTGGACTACTCCAAAGGAATACCAGCCCGATTGCAAGCCTTTGAGCTGCTTTTGCAGGAGTACCCGGAGTTCAGGGAGAAGGTGACCTTGTTTATGCTGGTGGTGCCGTCCCGGGATCAGGTAGAAAAATACAAGCAACTCAAAGAAACCATTGATGAGTTGGTGGGCCGCATCAACAGCTCGTACCGCACTATTTCCTGGAACCCCATCCAGTACTTTTACCGCTCGTTTCCCATTGAGGAGTTGTCGGCGCTTTATACCGTGGCAGACATTGCCCTCATCACTCCCATGCGCGACGGCATGAACCTGGTCTGCAAAGAGTTTGTGGCCAGTAAACTGGATCAAAAAGGCGTCCTGATTCTGAGTGAGATGGCCGGCGCCGCCAAAGAACTGTCAGACGCGCTCATCATCAACCCCAATGATCTTGGCCAGATGGTGCAGGCCATGCGCGAGGCCATGACCATGCCCGAGGCCGACCAGCAAACCCGCATGCAGCACATGCAGGAGATCCTCAAGCGCTATGACATCCACCAGTGGGTGAGCATTTTCATGAACCGTCTGGAGTACATCAAAATCAAGCAGCTGACCCTGGCCACCGAGTACCTGTCAAAAGAAGAGCGCCAGGCCTTGCTGCAAAGCTACCAGAAGGCCCAGCAGCGTATCCTGTTCCTGGACTATGACGGCACGCTCACGGGCTTCGTGCAGAACCCCAAGCATGCGTTCCCAGACGAGGAGTTGCTACGTGTGTTGGACCACTTAACCCAAGAACCTAAAAACCGCGTGGTGGTCATCAGCGGCCGCGACCGCCATACCTTAGAAGAGTGGTTAGGCCATCTGCCCGTAGACATCATTGCGGAGCACGGCGTCTGGATGCGCCAGCAAACCCATGACTGGCACATGATGCATCATATCACCAATGACTGGAAAACCGAGGTGCGGCCCATCATGGAAATGCACGTAAGCCGCACGCCCGGCTCGTTCATAGAGGAGAAGGACTACTCCCTGGTGTGGCATTACCGCAAGGTAGATTCCTCCTTAGGCGAACTGCGCGCCCGCGAACTCAGCAACCACCTTCAGTTCATGGCCGCCAACATCAACCTGCAAGTCATGGAAGGCGACAAGGTGCTGGAAGTGAAGAACGTAGAAGTGAACAAAGGCCTGGCCACCTTGCGCTGGCTAGAACTGCACCCCCATGATTTCCTGCTGGCCATTGGCGATGACCGCACCGACGAGGATATGTTCAAGATCATGCCCGACGACGCTTACACCATTAAAGTGGGTAGCCAACGCTCCCTGGCCAAGTACAACTTGGACAATCACCAAGAAGTGAGGAAGCTATTGCAGGATCTGTGCGAAGAAAAATAGTCTGGATGTATATGTCTTCTTTTAGGCTTGCTTTCTGGAAAGCAGCCTAAAAATGATGTTTGCTTTTTGTTTAATGTTGAGTTAGGTAAAAGCTAGCATTTCGTCCCCCTTTGAAGGGGGTAGGGGGATGACATGCTTTATCTCATTATTACCTTCCGCCTCTACCACCCAAGCCCATTACTACCAATCTCATTTTCGCTTACTTCCTATCTGCGTTCGTCACTTTTCTCCTTGATGAGAAAAGTAACCAAAAGAATCAAGAACCCCCGAACTCGCTGCCGCTCAGACAGGCGGTGGTTCAGTTTTGTGCACCTGGCCAATGTGGTTCGTTTCATGGCGAACTTACGCCGTTACTACTTCACAAGCCATTACTTTCTCCCTCGGTCAAGGGCAGGCTGGTTATGGGTGGTGCCGTTGCAATGCCTGTATGCGCTGGCGCGGAGCCTTTGTAGAGACACCGGCACGGCCTTGTCTCCTGCGCATTACATAGATCTTTTCGGTTTTGAGCTAATTCCTTTGAAACAGGCTAAAAATGATTTCCTATTAAACCAAGAAAGGCCAGCAATTCGCTGGCCTTTCTTGGTTTATCATACAACTTCTCCTCCTTACAAGAAAGAAGGTCTGTCCAAGCGTTTAGAAATGCGGTAGGCGGCATTGAGCAAGCCCACGTGGCTATAGGCCTGAGGGAAGTTCCCCCACTGGCTGCCGTCTCTGGAGTCTACGTCCTCGCTGAGCAAGCCTAGGTGGTTGGTGTACTTGAGGATGTTCTCAAACTCAAGCAGAGCTTCGTCCACGCGGCCTACGCAGGCCAGGGCCTCAATGTACCAGAAGGCGCAAATCAAAAACGTGCTTTGCGGAACCCCGAAGTCATCGGCGTGCTTGTAGCGGTAGAAAAGTCCCTCGGGAGTTTTGAGCTCCCGTTCCATGGCGGCCAGGTGCGTTTTGGCTACCTCAGAGGCGGGGTCAATGTAGTGCATCATAATCAACTGGAGCGTGCTGGCGTCTAAGTGATTCTTGCCTATGGCCTGCGTGTATACGCCTCTGGTTGGGTCAAAGCATTGCTCGATTTTGGCCGCGGCTTGTTGCATCAAGTCGGTGGCTAGTTGGTGCAGTTGTTCGTCGCCAAAATGACGGGCTGCGCTGCGTGCCGCCGCCGCGCCCGCCCAATGGAACAGGTAGGTGTAGGTGTGGTACTGCGCAAAATCCCGGAACTCCCAGAGTCCCGCATCGGGCTCTTCCATGGTGTCCTGTATCTTGTAGAGCGTCTTGTAAATCAGCTTCTGGGATTCAATGCGCTCGGCATCGTTGAAACGGCGGTCAATGTAGAGCGGCAACAGTGCCACCAGAATCTGACCGTACACGTCGTTCTGAATGTGGGTATAAGCGTCATTGCCAATGCGCACCGGCTTGTTGCCCAGGTAACCTTCCAACTCCAGTTCCAGCTCGGTGAGTTTACTTTGTCCGCTGATGGAATAGAGCGGTTGGTAGCGTGGCGTGTCCTTAGCGGTGATGTTGGCAATGAAATGGAAGTAGCGCTCCATCTCCTCAAAGTGCCCGATGTTGTTGAACGCGTTGAGGATGTAGTAGGTATCGCGCATCCAGCAGAAGCGGTAATCCCAGTTCCGGCCGCTACCGGGGTGCTCCGGTAAGCTGGTGGTAGGCGAGGCGATGATGGCGCCCGTGTCTTCGTACTGGTGTATTTTCAAGGCCAGCGCACTTCGGATCACTTGCTCCTGGAAGAAGTTGCTGATACTGGTGTTCTTCACCCAGTTGTGCCAGTAGCGCGTGGTCTGGCGAAGGAAGGATTCAACGGTGCTTTCCAGATTCGCCTCTAGCGGCGCTCCATAGGTTAGGACAAAGTACAGGGTCTCATTGAGTACAAAATACTGGTCTTCCAGAATGTAGCTTAAAGAAGCGTTGGTGGTCAGGCGCACTTCCTCGTCTAAGCCCAAAAAAGCGATATGGTTAGAACTGCGTCTTCGTTTTAATTCTAGTTGACCATAGTTGCCCATGGGGTGGCAGGTGGCTTTGATGCGCGGCGAACCAGCGATAGGCTCCACTTTTCTCACCAGCATCAAGGGCTTGTAATAGCGTTGGTGCTGTCTAAAGCGCGGGGCAAAGTCGGTGACGCGGTAAGAGCCTTCTTGGCAGGTGATTTCGGTGCAGAGGATGTTGGTGTTTTCTACATAATATTGGTGCGAGGTAAATTCCTCTGCGTCTGGTTTTAGGGAGAACTCGCCGCCTTTCTGCCGGTCCATCATGGGCCCGAACACAAAACTGCTGTCAAATCTGGGCCAGCAGAGCCATTCAATATTGGTGTCTTGGTGTATCAAGGCTAGATAGGCACAGTTGCCAATCAAGCCCATATCATAGGTGTGCTTCGCCATACGGGTTCTGATAGACGCCGGGATTGTCTGCCGGCTTCTGACATACCGTGTACCGTTTTGCGTAGGCTGAGGTTTCTAAAAATATGGAGGTCGCCCTCTAAACCCATTTTTGGCCTGTTTTCCAAAAAAGAAGCCAAAATCGAAAATCTAGTATGCCCCGAAGGTGAAATTGCGGCGATGAAAAGGCTATGCGATGGTTTATTTAACGGCTGGCAACCATTCCTGCAAAGCCTGGGTGATGCGCTCGCCTTCAATAATGAAGCCGTCATGGCCGTAGTCAGATTCAATCTCCACGTACTGCGCGCTGGGGATATGCTGAGCTAGGAACTTCTGCTCCTGCACCGGGCACAGCACGTCACTGCTAATGCCAATCACCAAGGTTTTCTGCTTTATCTGGTGTAGCACTTCTGCCAGTTTTCCGCCGCGGCCACGGCCCAAGTGATGACTGTCCATGGCCTTGGTGAGAATCCAGTAACTGTAGGCGTTAAACCGGTTTACCAGCTTGTCGCCTTGATAATTGATGTACGACGAGACGCGGTAGTTGTCCAGCTTCTCCACGTCAGGGTCGGTTTGGTTCTGTTCCAGAATCTGGAAGCTACGATAGGTGAGAATGCCCACGGCACGAGCCGCTTTCAAGCCTTTGCTCCCGGCCGTATCAGAGTTTTCGCCAAAAGTGCCATCGGCTTCAATGGCCAGGCGCTGAGTGGTATGAATGGCAATGCCCCAGGCGCTTTCGGCCGCTGAGGTAGCCAGTAGAAACAAATTCTCAATTCGGTCTGGCTCCAGCACGCACCATTCCAACGCCTGATAACCACCCATGCTTCCGCCGGCCAAGAGGTAAATCTTTTCTATGCCCAGATGCTCCCGCAACAACGCATGCGCCTTGACCATGTCCCTGATGGTTACTTGCGGAAACGTGGCATAATAGGGTTGGTTGGTTTCTGGATTCTTGCTCAGCGGACCCGTAGAGCCATAGCACGAGCCCAGAATGTTGGCGCAGACAATGAAATGCTCCCGGGGATTGATGGCTTTGCCTTCGGCGGTGACGCCGTTCCACCAGTCCAGCGGGTTGGAATTAGCGGTGAGGGCATGGCAAATCCAGACTACATTGCTTTTCTTTGTGTTCAACTCACCAAATGTATGGTAGGCAATAGTCAGAGCCGGAAGCGTCTGGCCGGTCTCTAACGCGAAAGGGTGAGGGTACTCAAAGTAATTCATGCCGTGTGATGCCAATGTTCTGCAAAGAAAGGCGCTACAGGTTTTAAATCGAAGAAAATGATTAGAATAGAATTAGAACGCACCGCCGGCGACTACGGCTTCGAGGCAAAAGACACCAACGGGCACGTCATCACCACCGACACCAGCCATGATGGCGGCGGTAGCAACGCGGGCGTACGCCCCATGCAAATGCTTTTAATGGCCCTGGGCGGCTGCGCGGGCATTGACGTGGTCATGATCTTGAACAAACAGCGCCAGACCATCACTCATTTCAAAATGTACATTGACGGCGAACGCGAGACCGGCAAAGAACCCGCCCTCTGGACCAATATCCACGTGGTGTATGAACTGGGCGGCACCATAGACGCAGACAAAGCCGACCGCGCCTGCCAGCTCTCTATGGACAAGTACTGCTCCGTGGCCGAAACCCTCCGCCGCGCCGGCGCCAACATCACCTGGGAAGTGAAGCTTACTGCGTAAGCTAGTCCTGAGTCTTGAGTCGCGAGTCCTGAGTCTGAAATGCGTTTTGGCCTGTTTTCTGGAAAACAGGCCAAAAACGATAAACTTGGCTTAGGCCGCAGGCCAAGCCAGCTACGTTCCAGCAGATAAAGCAAACCGTGCTTTAGCACGCAAGACTCTGCAGCGACAGTAGCAGAATTTGCCTGAAAAGAGGTGATTGACAATTAAGTCTTTGAAGAATTGGGACCGAAACCAGTCTTGGTCCTGAGCGCCTCTGTTGTTTCGTCGCCTGAAAGGCGGGGTCAAAGGCCCAGAGTACAACAGCAGTGCGAAGGGCCAAGACGGGGCCCCGCGGCCGTGAGCGCTTAGCGGAAAAGATGAAACAAAGCAGGTGTTTCGCACCGCAAGAATCGGCATAACCAAGGGAACAGCCAAATGCGTGCCGCAAGCATTCAAACAAAGAAACAATGGAAGAGCAAAACTACCATCCCATCACTCAAGCCATCCGAACCCAAACCGAACGCACCCAGGAAATGGAGCACGCCACACCGCTCTTCCTGACCAGCAGCTTCGTGTTTGACAACGCCGAGGACATGCGCGCCGCCTTCGCCGATGAGACCGACGACAACATTTACAGTCGGTTCAGCAACCCCAGCGTGCAAGAGTTCACCGACAAGATGGTTGCCTTGGAAGGAGCGGAGGCGGGCTTCGCGACGGCGTCTGGGATGAGTGCGGTGTTTGCCTCGTTCATGGCCCTGCTCAAATCCGGAGACCATCTGCTTTCCTGCAACTCTATCTTCGGAAGCACACACACGGTCATTACCAAATTCTTGCCCAAGTACGGCATAGAGTACAGTTATGTGCCCGCCGACAAACCCGAGGAATGGGAAGCTGCCATTCGGGCCAACACCAAGATGCTCTACATTGAGACGCCCACCAACCCGGGGCTGGACATCATTGACCTGGAGTGGGTGGGACAATTGACCAAGAAGCACAACATCTTGCTCAACGTAGACAACTGCTTTGCTACTCCTTTGAACCAGCAGCCTATTCAATTCGGCGCTGATTTAGTGGTGCATTCGGCGACCAAATGGTTGGACGGGCAAGGCCGCGTAATGGGTGGCGTAGTGGTAGGCAAGGCAGCGCTTATCAAAGACATTTACCTGTTCTGTAGGAGCACCGGCCCTGCGCTGTCGCCGTTCAACGGGTGGGTGTTGAGCAAAAGCCTGGAGACTTTGGATGTGCGCATGGAGCGCCACGCTGGCAACGCCTTAAAGATTGCCACAGCTTTGCAAGACCATCCAAAACTGAGCTGGGTGAAGTACCCGTTTCTGCCATCTCATCCGCAATATGCCATTGCCCAAAAGCAGATGCAGAACGGCGGCGGCTTGCTCTGCTTTGAATTGAAAGGCGGTCTAGAAAGTGGCCGGAAATTCCTGGACAGTCTGCAGATGTTGTCGCTCACCGCCAATTTAGGCGACACGCGTAGCATTGCCTCGCATCCGGCCAGCACCACCCACGCCAAACTCACCGAAGAGGAGCGACTGGCCGTTAACATCACCCCCGGCCTTATCAGAATCTCAGTTGGCTTGGAGCACGTAGATGACATCTTGAACGATATTCTGCAGGCGTTGGAGAAGTGCTAGGTTGGCCTACGCTTTTTTACGTCCTTAACTCGTTTAAACCGAAAAGCCATTGAAAGGCTGGTCCATGAAAAAGCGTTTTCGGCCTGATTTCTAGAAATCAGGCCGAAAACGCTTTTCTGGTTTTAGTACGAACAGGCTTCTTATTGCAGGTCCAGTTTTCCTTCAATGGAATCATCCAGGGTGACGCCTATAGCCGCACCAACGGCTTGTTTGGCGAAGGCGACAGCATTACCGTGCTTGTTGTCCCAGTAATAGCCGCCGGTGGGCACCACCTTGAGGACAGTGATTCTGGGGTCGTCCACGCCTTCGGTGAACCAGGTTTTGAGCATGGGGTTCCAGAGTTCTTTAATCATGGCTTTGTCCTTGCTCACCTCGGTGTTGCCGTAGACGGTCAAGAAGTCTGAGTGCGCCGAGCCTTGGAACATCAACTGTACAAACGGGTCTTGCTGTAGCTCTTCAATCTTGTGGGAGTCGTCTGAGGTCAGGAACCAGAAATTGCCGGCCTCGTCTGCTTTCAAGACTGCCATGGGACGGGTAGTAATGGGCTGGCTGGCCTTGATATTGGTGCAGAAGAAACAGCTCTCAGCGGTTTCTGCCAAGGCTTTCATTTTCTTGGCGGCCTCAGCGCCGTGCAGGTCCTGGTGGTTCTTCTCGGGCTGATTTTGGTTGATGCTATCCATAGTTTTAAGAGTCGTTAGGTTAGAAAGATGTACTGTGTTTGCCGGGCACCGGTTTTCTTTCTCCCTCTAGCGGTTGAATTTCACTGGAAAGCGAAAACCCGTTTTTGGCCTGATTCTGAGAAAACAGGCCAAAAACGGGTTTTGTTTTTATGTGTAAGTTGGGTAAAGGATATTTATTTGCTAAGCTTAACTAAGTAATCAATGTTATTAATATTAGATTTAAAAGGGTAAAGAACTTTATTTCCCACAATGTATAAGCTGTCAGAAGTTATCTCAAACTTCAACATCTTGTTTTCAAAGTCTTTGATGAATCTTAACCTGTGGGTTCCGTTGAAGACTTTGCTTTCAGAATCAATTTTAAGGAGAAAGCCGCCTGAATCGGGTTCAATAACCTCCCAAGTGCCTCTATCTCTAGTTTTTCCTAATACACTGCAATTTAAGGTTACGGGAAGAGTTACATATTCGTCTTTGAACCTGAATATGCTTCCAAGTAAACATCCCCTAATATCATATTCATTGTAGTGTATAGCTTCTATATCCCAAATTCCTTCCATCGTTTCTTCTACTCTGCTTGAGCAAGATATGAGAGTGGATAAGAGAATGAAGTAAGCTAAAATAATAGAACTGCTTTTTTTTAACATTCCCTAAAAGCTATTCTTGATGCTGTTGTGCAGGGTGCGCGTGCTCCAGTAACCGCTCGCAATAATGCGTCTAATGGTGAAGAGCGGGTCCTGCTGGTCGCGTTTGGTGGCGAGCTGGAAGGCCGCCGCAAAGCCGCGTTTCTGTAGTTCAGGAATGGCCTCGGGCTCCCACAATCCAAACGGGTACGCGAAGTAGCGGATAGGCTTGCCCGTGATGGCTTCCAGTTGCTTGGTAGGTTTCTCTATCTGGGTAATCCAGTCCTTGCCCTCGTACTTCTTGACGTTGTGGTGGTCATAGGTGTGCGAGCCTATCACGTGCCCCTGATCAGAGAGTTCTTTAATTTGCGCCTTGGTCATGTAGTTGGGCCTGCCAATAGAAACCGTCATCAAAAAGAACACGCCTTTGAAGCCGTACTTGTCCAGTTCGGGCTTGGCAACAGTGTACTGGTCCAGTTTGGTGTCATCAAAGGTGAGCATGATGGGCTTGGACGGTAGCGGCTTCCCCTCAGTGAGGTAGGCGTAGAGCTGGTCGGGTAGGATGGTGTGGTAACCGCTGTCGGCTAACATTTTCATCTGGGCCCTGAACTCGGCAGTCTTGACAATATAGTCTTTGCCCACTTTGCCGTCCTTAGAGGTCCAATTGCGGATCTGGTGGTAGCACAGAATGGGCACCTGCGGTCTGGCCAGGATAGAAGCCGCCGTGGCTTTCACTTCTTTAAACGGTGCGTTGGGGTCTGCCACCGCTGAAGCTGCCGCCGGTGGCGTAGTAGCATTTTGCTGGGTAGCGGGGAGTGGCTTTTTAGCCGAGGCAACAGGGGCCCGGGCTTCGATTTGGCCAGAGAATGCAAACAAGAAATAACCTGCTAGTAACAAAACAGGTACTAGTACTAAATACCAACTGCGGTTCCGGGTCATACGGGTAAAAGATAAAAAAAGAAGGAAAAGGGGCGGGGCAACGGCAATGGGCGTTCCCCACAGGGAAGATACAAAAAAAGGGCTTCGCATGTATGCAAAGCCCTTTTTTATGAAACTGATATATATTAAAACTTATGCAAGCTTCACATTAACAGCGTTCAAACCTTTTCTGCCTTCTTTCAGCTCAAAAGTTACATCATCATTCTCTCTGATCTCGTCTACTAAGTTAGACACGTGAACAAAGTACTCTTCGTTTGTTTCTGCATCTTTAATGAAACCAAATCCTTTGGAGTCATTGAAGAATTTTACTTTACCGTTTTTCATTTTTTGATTTTAATAGATATGCAAAGGTATGTATTCTCTTGAATACTATACGCTATATACATAAAAAATAGTTGATGTCTGAGCGCTGAGGGCAGGTTTTAGCCTTTGTAACTGAGATAATTACGTCTTTATTCCTGCTTTTTTATGAAATTATAGTACAAATACGTACCCGTGTTTTGAAGTTTTCAAAGAAGAGGTGCTTAGTGTCCAAGGCATTTTGGGATTGACTATGATAGGGATACCGGTTTTGCCCTGATTTATAGAAAAGAGGTTAAAAACGAAAGTCTGCCCTTTGCGTCTTGGTGAAAGAAGAATCAGAAAGCCACGGGATATTTTATTTTCTTTGGAGGTGGGTTCGCTCTTTTGGTTGGCATTAAAAAACAAGAAGTATGATACGCGTAGGATTGATAGGTTATGGCATGGCCGGACAAGTGTTTCATGCCCCGTTTGTGGAGGCTGTGGATGGGTTGGAACTGACCAGAATCAGGGAGTCACGGGAGGAGAATATTCGTCTGGCTAATGACCGTTACCCCAAAGCGGCAGTGACGGCCAATGTGCAGGATATTCTCCAAGACGATGACATTGACCTAGTTATTGTGGCCGTGCCCAACAGTGCCCACTACTCACTGGCCAAGGAAGCCTTGCTAGCCGGAAAGCACGTGGTGGTGGAAAAGCCCTTTACCGTCTCCTCTGCCGAGGCCGAAGAGCTGATTGAGCTGGCAAAGTCTCAAGGCAAGGTATTGACCGTGTACCACAACCGCCGCTGGGACAGCGACTTTAGAACCATCCAGAAGCTAGTGCAGCAAAACCTTCTGGGTACTTTGGTAGAATACCGCGCGCACTTTGACCGATTCAGGAACGCTGTTAGGGCTAACACTTGGAAAGAGGAAGAGGCGCCAGGTACGGGTATTCTTTATGACTTGGGTTCGCATCTCATTGACCAAGCCTTGACCTTGTTCGGGATGCCGAAAGCCATTTGGGCAGACATCAGAAGTCAGCGCGAAGGAAGCCAGATACCAGACAAGTTTGAGACCGTGCTCTTCTATGACAAACTCAAAGTGGTTTTAACCGCCGGCATGCTGGTGCGCGAACCTGGTCCCCGTTACATCTTGCACGGCGACAAAGGCTCTTTCTTTAAACACGGCCTGGACGTACAGGAAGAAGCACTCAAGCAAGGCCTCTTCCCGAAGGCCCTACCCACCACTTGGGGCGTAGAACCCGAGCATCTCTGGGGACAGTTGAACACCGATATTCATGGCTTGCACTTTATAGGCAAAGTAGAAAGCGAAACCGGCGATTATCGCGGCTTTTATGACAACGTGGAGCAGGCTATCATTGGTGAAGCCGAATTAGCTGTAAAACCAGAGCAGGCGCGGGATGTGATTAGAATTATTGAACTGGCTATGCAGAGCAGTGAGGAGAAACGAGTGGTGGAGGTTGGGTAAATTTATTTAGGCAATTTCAAGTGCACATCATAATCTCCTTAAGCAAGAAGTTTTATTCCATATATTGAGCTGATAAGCTGAGTAGTTCCTTTTAGCTTCTAGTTAGAGGCAAGCAAAAATCATAAACAGTGGAAATATCTGTCGACGCAAAAAGGATTGTTCTCACAACAGGTGCGTGTCTCATGGTTTCTGTATTCTCATTCCTTCTGGCTGGAGAGGAGAGAGGGCCATTTCTAAGCACCTTCGCCTTTGCTTTAGCCATCTTCCTTACTAACCTTGACAGGGTTCCCCCTAATAAAACTATAGTTGTATGTGTAGGGCTACTGCTCTCGTTTGCTGCCTTTCTTATTACGATTATAGGGGTAGTAATGCTCTCCAAAGCTTTGGGAAGCGCCTCTCAGCCACTAGGTACTGCAATAGGAGCTACCTTAATGTATCTTGTCTGCAGCGTCTACATTAGAATTGATTTCTTCAAAACTGGGCTTACCATCACGATTGCCTCTGCCTTGGCTGTCATACCTTTTGTTGAGCTTATAAAGCAGACTTTAACCAATACCAGCCCTTTTGGCATTCTGACCGCTGACCCAGGGCTTTACTTTATTTGCTGGCAGACTTTGGTGGGCTTCGGAATAAGTGTCGGAGTTTGGTTAAAGTCAGAAGAAATGCCTGCCACTAACAATAGCTAAAAGTCAGCCTCGGCCGACGGCCTCTGGCGCCATTTAGCCTAGACGTTATAGTCTATTAGGAAGTAGCATTTAGTGAATTCTAATCCGTTTTTGCCCCCATTCCCAGAAAACAGGCCAAAAACAAAATCCCCTATAAAAGAAGAAGCCCGACCAATTTGGCCGGGCTTCTTCTTTTATGAATTAATGAGATTAGCTTTTGTCACCGTAGCGCTTACGCTCATTCTCATCCAAGTAAATCTTACGCATTCTAATGCTCTTAGGCGTAATCTCCAGCAACTCATCCTTCTGGATGTATTCCATAGCTTCTTCCAGAGAGAACTGCTTCTTAGGAACAATTTTCACGTTGTTGTCAGAACCAGAGGCACGCATGTTGGTCAACTGCTTTCCTTTCTGGATGTTTACGGTCAGGTCATTCTGACGAGAGTGCTCGCCAATTACCATGCCCATGTACACATCTTCGCCTGGATCAACAAAGAACACGCCTCTGTCTTGCAGTTTGTCAATAGAGTAAGCCGTTCCTGGGCCAGTCTCCATGGCAATCAAAGAACCGTTGATACGGCCTGGGATAGCGCCTTTGAAGGGCTCATAGCTCATGAAACGGTGGTTCATGATGGCCTCACCAGCGGTTGCGGTCAATACGTTGTTACGCAGACCAATCAAACCACGCGCAGGAATGTTGAATTCCAAGTGTTGCAAGTCGCCCTTCGGCTCCATGATGGTCAAGTCACCTTTGCGCTGGGTTACCAATTCAATCACCTTACCGGCAGATTCTTCTGGTACGTCCACCACCAAGTGCTCCATAGGCTCCATTTTCTGGCCGTCTACTTCTTTGAAGATAACCTGTGGCTGGCCTACTTGTAACTCATAGCCTTCACGGCGCATGGTTTCAATCAGTACAGACAAATGGAGAATACCACGTCCGTATACCAAGAAGGTATCTTCTTTGTCAGTCTCGTCTACACGCAGGGCCAGGTTTTTCTCCATCTCTTTGAACAAACGGTCACGCAAGTGACGCGATGTTACAAACTTGCCCTCTTTCCCGAAGAAAGGAGAGTTGTTGATGGTGAACAACATGTTCATGGTTGGCTCATCAATAGAGATGCGCTCCAACGGCTCTGGGTTCTCAAAGTCTGCCAGGGTATCGCCAATGTCAAAGCCTTCAATACCGGTCACGGCGCAGATTTCGCCGGCAGATACTTCTTCTACTTTCACTTTGCCAAGACCTTCAAACACTTGAAGTTCTTTGATTTTTACTTTCTTGATAGAACCGTCACGCTTGCAAAGGCTCATGTTGGCGCCTTCTTTCAAAGTACCGCGCTTTACACGTCCAATGGCAATACGACCCACAAAAGAAGAGTAGTCCAATGATGTAATCTGCATCTGTGGCGTTCCTTCCTCAAAAGGAGCAGGCGGGATTACATTGATGATGGCATCTAAAAGCGGGATGATGTTATCAGTTGGTTTCTGCCAGTCTGTGCTCATCCAGCCATGCTTGCTGGAACCGTAAAGGGTCACGAAGTCTAACTGGTCTTCAGTGGCGTCCAAGTTGAACATCAGGTCGAATACCATTTCGTGCACCTCGTCTGGGCGGCAGTTTTCTTTGTCTACTTTGTTTACCACCACAATTGGCTTCAAGCCCAACTGGATAGCTTTACCTAGCACGAAACGGGTCTGTGGCATAGGGCCTTCAAAGGCATCTACCAACAAAAGAACACCGTCGGCCATTTTCAACACGCGCTCTACTTCACCTCCAAAGTCGGCGTGACCAGGCGTGTCAATGATGTTAATTTTAACACCGTTGTAACGAACCGATACGTTCTTGGAAACGATAGTGATGCCGCGTTCCCGCTCCAGGTCATTGTTGTCCAGGATAAGGTCGTCGAACTGTTGGTGGGCGTCAAAAATCTTTGAGGCGTGGATGATTTTGTCTACCAGCGTGGTCTTACCGTGGTCCACGTGGGCAATAATCGCGATGTTGCGGATACTTTGCATTCAGAGGTTATTTTCAGGGCGCAAAGGTAGGGTTTTTCCGGCGGTTTTTTATATTAAATTATAAAATCGCCTTTGCTCCAACCAGTTACACTCTTGAGTTATTCTGGGGCTAACAGGCTCTGGCCTTCGTAAGTTCCGATTAAGGCCCATTTAAGTACAAGAATCCTGGCGGTTTACGTGATGAAAAAACTTCTGGATCCCTGTAAAAGAACGAAGTCGTTTTTGGCCTACTTTCTGAGAAACAGGCCAAAAACGACTTCGTGAAGGGGAGTGAATCTTCTGAAAAAAGCGAAAATCCCTGGCCTATTCTTATTGCTTCACCCTGAACCCCAGCATGATTTCATGAGAGCCCGCGCTGTAGGGTCTTAACCTTGAAACGGTGATGTCATAGGAGTAAGAGAACTGGTACTGCTCCTTGAACTGCGTGCCCAGCAACGCCACTACGGCGTCTTGGGTGCGGTAAGAAACGGCGGCCCAGATCTGGTCATCTGCCTTGCTCCGGCGGCGCTTGCTGAAGTGGTAAATGCCTTTCAGGTTGAAGTCTGCCTGCACCGGCGCCGGTTCTGCGTACTTGAACAGGATGGAAGGCGAGAGAGAGATGTTCTTCTGCACGTCAAAATTATAACCCCCCGACACATATAGGTGACGGTACAGCCGGCTTTCATTGTTACTATTCTCTACTTCAAAAAACTTGTTGCCCAACACTTGGAACAAAGATATGCCCGCAAAAAACTGCTCATTGTGCAGGTTCACGCCCAAGGTTAAATCTGGCATAAACTTGTTGATGGGGCCAGAGGCCGTCACGGGGTCCAAGTGGTTGGAGTTGTCGGCCAGCTGTACCTTATTTGGGTCAAACTTGAACTGCTGCGCGCCCACAAACATGCCAGAAGACAACCACAATTCGCGGTTCAAGGGCACATGGTAGGCGTAAGAGGCCAGCACTGCCGTCTGTCTTGTGGGACCCGTGTTGTCTGTGTACAAATAACCACCTACGCCATGGAACCCCTGCATTTTGCCGCGTCTGCGGCTTCTGCTGTTCTGGAACAAGGCTCCTTCGCCGCTCAGGTAAAAGGTCTGGGGCGCGCCCTCAAACCCTACCCACTGGTTCCGGAAGCCGGCCTTGAAGTTGAGGTCCTTCTCATACCCGGCTACGGCTGGGTTTAAGAGAAAGTAATTGGTCATGTACTGACTGGATAGCGCCTTCTGCTGGGCCTCCGCTACAGAGGCCCCCAGCAAAAAGGTGAAAAGGATAAGGTACTTTTTCATAAGACTAATTAGGGTCTAGGGACAGCTTAGCGTATGATGGTGATGGACTTTCTGATGGCTGGTTGTCCGTTGCCTAGCTCAACCACGGTGTAGTATGTGCCGGCAGGTACTGGTTTGCCCATGACGTTACCGTCCCAAGGTTTCTGATAGCCTCTGGACTCAAACACCGGGCTTCCCCAGCGGTTGTACACGGTTACTCTACAGCCAGGGAACATGGTGTTCAGGTTTTTCAAGACCCATACATCATTGATGCCGTCACCGTTAGGCGTGAACCCAGTTGGGATCTCAATGCCCTGGCCGTCAGAGATAGCCTGCATAGTGAAGGTTACTTCTACCGTACAGCCGTTCTTGTCTTTTACCGTCAGGGTATAGTTGCCCGGGCTTAGGTTGGTAAAGACAGAGTCCTTGGCAAACTGACTGTTGTTCAGCTTGTAGGTGTAAGGAGCCGTACCACCGCTAATGGCCGTTACCGCGGCGCTGTTGGCCGTGATGGCTTTGACGGTAGCCTTGATAGCCGTAGGGGCTTTCACGTCTGCCTTGCCTACGCTTATGGTGCAGGTGCCGCCAAAGCGAGCTACTAGCTGGTAGGTGCCTACTGCCAAGCCGTTGAATACAGAATCCTTCTGGAACGACTGCCCGTTGTTGATACTGAATTCGGCTTGGCCTTTGGCGCCTTGCGTGGAGAAGGAAATGGAACCGTTGGCATCTCCCAGGCAAAGCACGTTCTTCACAGAAGCTAGTTGCGCGCCTACTTGGGTTACTGTCACCGGAGTTGAGAACGTACAACCTTTGGCGTCTTTAACTGTGAGCTGGTAGTTGCCCGGCGCTACACCCGTCATGGTAGCATTGCTGGTGAAGGTGGTGCCTGTGAGTGAGTAGGTGTATGGCGCGGTGCCTCCCTCTACTTGGGTGACGGTAACTTTACCAATTGTCTGGCCGCAACCCGCAGGCTCTGCAGTAACACTTGCCTTTGTGATAGACGTGGTGCTGGCCACCGTGGTAGATTGTACCAGAAGACATCCTTTGGCATCCTTAACTGTCACTTGGTAAGTTCCTTCAGCTAGGCCGGTAAACTCTGCACCGGTCTGGAAGGTGGTGCCGTTGATGCTGTAGCTGTAAGGGCTTTGTCCGCCTTGCACCTGGCTGATGCTGATTTTGCCGTTAGTGTTTCCGCAGGTAGCGTTGGTGTTACTTACCACATAGGTCTGAATGCCACCGGTAGAGGTGATGCTCTGGTTTTTGGTGAGCACACAACCCGTAGCATCTTTGATGGTAACGGTATAAGATCCTACCGCCAGGTTCTGGAACTGCGCAGACGTTTGGAATGCCGCTCCGTTCAGGCTGTAGGTATATGGTTCCGAACCGCCCGTCACGTTGCTGATGGTAATAGAACCATTTGCCAATCCGCAGGTAGAAGCCGTGAAGGCCAGAGTAGCATCTTGCAACTTGTTTTCTCTCACCGTTACCGTTGAAGAAGCGCCGCAACCGTTGACGTCTTTCACATACACTTGGTAGGCCTTGGCGGCTAGTTGGGTGAAAGTGTTAGAAGCCTGGAACGTACTGCCATCCAAGGAGTATAGGAATGGTGCGGTTCCGCCGGTGGTGCCGGTGATAGTGATAGAACCAGCCGTAGTACAAGTAACCGAGGTGGTGGTCGTGGCAAATGCTGTTAGGCCTGTCTTGTCCTGCAACGTCACTTGCTTCACCACTTGACAACCATTGGCGTCTGTCAAGGTAATGGTGTAGGTGCCTGCCGGCAACTTCTCAAATGTGTAAGAAGCACTCTCCAAATTAGTAGTTGTCTCCAAGGCAAATCCTTTCAAGGTGACCGCGTAAGGACTGGTTCCACCGGTTGGGGCTTGGATGGTGATGGTACCGTTGGCGTTACCACAAGCCGGGGGAGTGGATGCTAGGACAAAGTCTTTAGGACCTTCCACATTTTCTACCTCTACTTCTCTGGTGTGCGTACAGCCGTTGGCGTCTTTCACCAGAATGGTGTATTTGCCAGCTGTTAAGCCGTTAAAAGTAGGCGATGTCTGGAACGTTGTGCCGTTTTTGCTGTAAGTGAATGGTGCTACGCCGTCTGTGATGTCTGCCACGGTAATCACTCCGTTGGCTTTATCACAGGTAGTGGCCTGCAAACCAATCTTAAAGTCAGTAGGGCCAGAGGTTGACGTCACTTCGGCTTCTTGGGTAAACGTACAGCCGTTCGCGTCTTTTACCAGGACGGTGTACTTACCAACGGTCAAGGCCGTGAAGGTGGCATTGCCCTGGAAGTTGATTCCGTCCAGGCTATAGCTGAATGGAGCTGTGCCACCTGCTACTGTTGAGACGGTGATTTTTCCATTGCTATTATTGCAAGAAGTAGCTTGCGCCAAGACAGTGAATCCTGCAAATCCGGCTACATCTGTCACCTGCACTTGCTCTACGGAGGTACAGCCTTTGGCATCTTTCACGGTGATGGTGTAGGTGCCAGCGGCTAATCCTGAGAAGCGGTTAGACGTCTGGAAGGTGCCATTCTCTAGGGCAAAGGTATAGGGTGCAGAACCACCCGTTGCGTTGTCAATGGTGATGATTCCGTTAGGAGCGCCGCAGGTAGAAGCTTTGGCTGAAGCTATAAAGCTGACAGGTGTTTCTTTGCCCACTTGTACCATAGTGCTTACCTCACAACCATTGGCGTCCTTGGCTATCAAGGTGTAAGTGCCAGAGGCCAAGGCCGCAAAAGTAGTGCTGGTTTGGAAAATGCCACCGTTCAAGGCATAAGTGTAAGGAGCAGTGCCACCTGTTACACCCGTCACCGTCAAGCTTCCGTCCTGGTCAGAGCAGCTGGCGGCCATGGTGCTGGCGGCTACTGTGGTTGGTCCGGTTATATTGTTGATGGTTACTTCTTTCTGGAAAGTACAGCCGTTTGCATCTTTTACCGTGATGGTGTAATCTCCATCTGGCAGCGAAGTAAAGCTAGCCGACGCTTGGAAACTAATGCCGTCAATGCTGTAGCTGTAAGGAGCAGTCCCACCGCTTACGCTAGTGATCGTGACTGTACCATCAGATTTGCCACAAGTAGAAGCGCTAGTGGCGGCCAATAAATTGGCTGGACCTGCTAGGTTCTCTATGGTCATCTTTTGGGTAATCACGCATCCATTGGCGTCTTTCACAATCATGGTTTGCTCACCAGCGGCCAGGGCCGTAAAGGTTGCCTCGGTCTGGAAGTCAATTCCGTTGAGTGAGTAAGTGTAGGGAGCGGTTCCGCCGGTAATTTCCGTTACGGTCAATTCACTGTTCCTATCCCCGCAAGTGCTAGCCTTGGCGGCTAGTCTTACAGTGCTTGGGCCATCTACATTGCCTACCGTAACCGCTGAGGTGAACAGACAACCGTTGGCGTCTTTCACGGTTATCTGGTAAGTGCCTGCTCTCATGTTCCCGAAAGTAGAGCCCGTTTGGAACGTGCCGCCGTCTACGCTATACAGATAAGGTGCCGTTCCTCCTGTTACCTCATCTATAGTCACTTGGCCGTTGCTGTTGCCACAGGTAGAAGGAGTAGCAGTTGCTGTGAAAGTGTTAGGTCCGGCTTCGCCTTCTAGAGTCACTGTCTCTGAGGTCTGGCAACCGTTGGCATCTTTCACGATGATGGTGTAGGTGCCGGCTATCAGGTTCTCAAAGCCAGAAGCCGTCTGGAAGTCTACCCCATTTCTGCTGTAGAGGAATGGCGCAGTACCGCCGGTTAATCCCATCACATTTATCTTTCCATTGCTATTGCCACAGGTGCTGGCAGTGGTGGTTAAGGTGAAGGTTGGGCCGGTAATGTTCTGAATGGTCACCTCTTGGCTTATGGTACAGCCTCTGGCATCTTTCACCATGACCGTATGAGTGCCCATGGACATACCCGCAAACGTGGCATTGCTTTGATAGACACCTCCGTTTACGCTATAGGTGTAAGGGGCAAAACCTCCGGTTACCGCACTTACCGTTACACTGCCGTTCTGTTGCTCACAGGTAGAGGCGTTAGTAGCGGCTGAGAAGCTGGTAAGCATGTTGGTCTTTACTTCTACTGTAGCAGTCACCTCGCAGCCATTGGCATCCCGCACCGTAATGGTGTACTGGCCCGCTGCTAAGCTGGTGAATGTTTCATCCGTTGCAAAGTCCTGTCTATTAATGGAGTAGGTATAAGGAGCCGTTCCGCCCGTTACGCCAGAGACAGACACGCGTCCGTCGTTGTTCTGGCAACTAGCAGGTTCCGCAAAGGCCGCGACTCCCGTAGGGCCGGTGATGTTAGAGATAGTCACGGTCTTTTGCGTAGCGCATCCGTTGGCATCTTTGACAGTCACAGTGTATGGCCCAGCCATCAAGTTGTTGAAGTCGCTTGACCCTTGGAAAGTACTGCCGTCTACACTATAGGTGTAAGGCGCGGTGCCACCCTTAACAGAGGCAATGGTTAGGCCGCCGTTCTTATTATCGCAGGTACTGGATTGGGTAGTAACCACTAAGCCAGACGGACCGGCAATGTTTTCTACTTGTACCTTTTGACTGTAAGTACAGCCGTTAGCATCTCTTACGGTTACTGTATGCTCGCCCGCCAACACGGCGGCAAAGGTGGCAGCAGTTTGGAAGTTGCCGTTGTCCAGTGCATAAGTATAAGGAGCGGTTCCGGCCGTAGTACCCGTAATGATAATAGAACCGTTAGAAGCACCGCAGGTAGTAGGTACGCTGGTAGCCGTCAGAGTGCTTGGTCCGGCAATGTTGGTAACGTCTACCGTTTTGCTGGTTACACAGCCATTGGCGTCTTTTACCGTGATGGTGTAGTTGCCGGTCAGCAGTCCTGTAAAGCTGGCAGCAGGTTGGAAGGTGCCTCCATTCAAGGAATAGCTATAAGGTGCCGTGCCGCCTAAAACTCCAGAGACTGTAATTTTTCCGTTGTTGTCTCCGCAGGTAGAGGCCACTGGTGCCGCCGTGAAATCTGTTGGCCCCGGTACATCTGTAAGCGTGACTGTTTTTATGAAGGTACAACCGTTGGCGTCTTTCACGGTGAGGACGTAATCGCCGGCCAGCAAGCCAGTGAATCTGGCGTTAGCCTGGAAAGGAGACCCCTCTAACGAGTAGGTGTAAGGAGCCGTTCCGCCCGTGACCGCTCCCATCGTCAATTCGCCGTTGGCAATGCCGCAGGTAGTTGCTTTGGTAGCGATGGCAAAGCCGGTAGGTCCGGCAATGTTGCCCACCTGCACAGAGGTGCTGAATGTACAGCCCTTCGCATCTTTTACCAGAAGCGTGTGCGTGCCGGCGCCTACTCCTGTAAACGTGGCCGAAGCCTGGAATACAAAACCGTCTAAACTATACGTGTAAGGAGCAGTACCACCCGTGACCGCTGTTGCCTGAATGCTGCCATTGCTTTGACCGCAGGTAGCAGCGGTGGTTGTAGCGGTAAGAGCAGTAGGCACGTTCTGTTTTACTTGCACAGATGCGGTAACCGTGCATCCATTGGCGTCTCTGGCTGTAAGCGTGTACGTGCCAGCTGCCAGGTTCTCAAAGGTTAATCCCGGCTGGAAGGTAGTGCCATTGATAGAGAATTGGTAAGGCGCAGTGCCACCCGTCACTCCAGAAACAGTCACACTGCCATCTTGGTTTGCGCAAGAAGCAGAACCAGTAGTGGCAGCTACCGCAGTTGGGCCGGCCACGTTGGCGACGGTTACAGCCTTAGTAAGAATACAGCCGTTGGCGTCTTTCACCGTGATGGTATAAGAGCCAGCAGACAAGGCGGTGAAGGTTTCTGACGTCTGGAAAATAAGCCCGTCCTTGCTATAGGTATAAGGAGCCGTTCCGCCTGTCACGCCTGTGAGGGTTAGCTCGCCGTTGTTGTTGCCGCAGGTAGAAGCTGTGGTAGAGGCCGTGAAGGCAGAAGGGCCTGCCACGTTTGTGATGACTACCTTCTTAGAGAATACACAGCCATTGGCATCTTTTACGGTCACCGTGTGCTCACCTGCTTTAATGAAATCAAACAGACTCGCGATTTGGAAGGATCCGCCGTTTAGGGCGTAAGTATACGGAGCGGTTCCACCGGTAACGTTAGTGACTGAGATAGAAGCATTGCTGTTGCCACAGGTAGAAGCGGTAGAGACTAATAACAGGTCTGCGGGGCCTGCTATGTTTTCAACTACTACAGACCGGCTGAAGCGACACCCATTGGCATCTTGTACAGTAATGGTATGCGTCCCGGCCAGCAAGCCTGTAAAAGAGGCGCTGGTTTGGAACAAAGTACCATTCTTGCTGTAGGTATACGGTGCGGTGCCGCCGGCCACATTTTGTACCATAATGGCTCCATTGCTGGCGCTACAGGTAGAGGCTTGGGCAGTGGCCGTGAAGGACGGGCCTGAGATGTCTTGTAAAGAAACCTCTTCTGTGTAAATACAGCCGTTCGCGTCTTTTACGTGAAGTGTATAAGCCCCAGCGGTCAGCCCTGTGAAGGTAGCCGAAGTCTGGAAACTGCCCTCCTCCAATCTATAGGTAAACGGAGCAGTTCCGCCCGCTACACTGCTGACGGTGAACTCACCGTTGTTACTTCCGCAGGTAGAGGCTTTGGTTGTGGTAATGGCATCAGAAGGACCGTTGGTGTTGCCGAGCGTCACCGCTTGGGTAAATGTACAGCCCTTGGCGTCTTTCACGGTGATGCTGTATGTGCCGGCCACCAGCGCAGTGAACGAAGCACCCGCTTGGAACGTGTTGCCATCTTTGCTATAGGTATAAGGAGCCGTGCCACCCGTGATTCCTCCCAGGGAAATGCGTCCGTTGCTATTTCCACACGTTGAGGAGGTAGTGCTGAAGGCAAAGGCGGTAGGAACGTTCTGGTTGATTTGGAGCGTAGTGCTTACCTGGCAACCATTGGCGTCTTTGGCCATGATCACATAGTCTCCTGACTTCAAACCAGCATAAGAGGTGGTTGCAGTAAAGGCACTGCCATTGATGGAGTAGCTGAAAGGCGCCGTGCCCCCGGTTACGCCAGAGATGGTAATGGTGCCGTCATTGTCTGCGCAACTGGCCGGAGAGAAGGTAGCCACCAGGGCGCTTGGACCTTTTACATCTGCAACAGAAACTGACTTGGTGGTAGAACAGCCATTAGCGTCTTTCACGGTGATAGAGTACGTGCCCGCCAACACCTCTGAGAAGGTAGCCGAAGCCTGGAAGTTCACCCCGTCCTTGCTGTAAGTATAAGGAGCCGTGCCGTCAGTGACGTCTGTGATGGTCAAGGCACCATTATTGGCACCGCAGGTAGAAGCATTGGTGCTAGCCATGAAAGTAGTTGGACCGGCAATGTTGGTGAGGGTTACTTTCTGGCTGTAGGTACAACCATTGGCATCTTTCACTGTTACCGTATGCTCACCTGCTAATACTGCTGTGAAACTTGTTGAGCTTTGGTAGGCAGAACCGTTCAGGGAGAAGACATATGGAGCTGTTCCGGCTAGTACACCGTTAATGGCAATTACTCCATTGTTGGCGCCACAGGTAGAAGAAGTAGCGGCCAATTGCAGTTGAGTGGGTCCAGCTATGTTTTCTAGCTCAACAGTCTTAGTGTAGATACAGCCGTTGGCATCTTTCACCGTGACGGTGTACGCGCCAGCTTTTAAGCCTGAGAAAGTGGCCGAAGCCTGGAATGAGGTACCATTGCTGCTGTAGGTGAAAGGAGCCGTTCCGCCAGTGATTGTGCCTACTACCAACCGTCCGTTGCTATTACCGCAGGTAGAAGAAGTAGCGGTAAGTACAGCCTCGCTAGGTCCGGCAATATCTGTCACTACTACGGTCTCTGTTGACACACATCCATTGGCGTCTTTGGTGGTGATGGCATACGTGCCAGCCAGCAAGTTGCTAAAGGTAGTGGCCGTTTGGAAGGTGCTTCCGTCTTTGCTATACGTGTATGGAGCAACTCCCCCAGAAACACCAGACACTACAATGCGTCCATTTGCCGCGCCGCAAGTGCTGGCGTCGCTAGAGGTAGTGAAGGTAGGGCCTGAGATGTTGCTGATAGATACTGCCTGGCTATAAATACAGCCTTTGCTGTCTTTTACAAAAATGGTGTAGGTGCCCGCCGCCAGGTTGTTAAAGGTGGTAGACGTTTGATAGGTCACGCCGTCCTGGCTGTATTGATAGGGAGCCGTGCCACCGGTTACTTGACCAATGGTTAACTGACCGTCACTGCGGCCACAAGTAGAGGCTGTGGTGGTGCTAACAAAACGCGTAGGCACATTTTCCTGAATAGTTACGGGCGAAGAGGTTACACAGCCATTCGCATCTTTTGAGTACACCGTGTACGTGCCGGCTGCCAGTCCTAGGAACGTGGTGCCTGTCTGGAAGGTGGTACCGTTGATGGAATAGGTGAATGGGGCCGTTCCGCCGGTGACGTTGCCTACAAAGATACTTCCGTCATTGTTCAAACAACTGGCCGGTAGAGAACTAACCGCGATAGCCGTAGGACCCGCAATGTTTGAGAGGGTGACTGCCTTCTGGAAAGTACAGCCGTTAGCATCTTTCACAATAACGGTGTAGGTGCCTGCCAGTAGTGCTGAGAAGGTAGAAGAGGCCTGGTAGTTGATGCCGTCTATACTGTAGGTGTAAGGAGCCGTCCCGCCCGTGGTGGCAGTCACCGTCAGGCTACCGTTGCTAGAACCGCAGTTAGAAGGAAGGGTAGAAGCTGTAAAGCTGGACGGCCCGGCAATGTTCACTAGCGTTATTGACTTGCTGAAGATACAGCCGTTGGCGTCTTTCACCGTAATGGAATGCGTACCCGCCGCCAACTGCTGGAAAGTAGTATTGCTCTGGAAAGTGCCTCCGTTCAAGGAGTACTGGTAAGGAGCCGTGCCGCCGGTTACGCCATTGACTAGGATAGAGCCATTGCTGCTTCCGCAGGTGGATGAAACGTTGCTTACCGCAAGGTTGGTAGGGCCTGCCACATCTCCTACTGTCACTGTTTGAGAAACTGAGCACCCATTGGCATCTTTTACCAAGATGGTGTAGGTGCCAGCTGTCAAAGAAGCAAAGGTGGCGCTGGTCTGGAAGGTGCTGCCATCTTTGCTATAGGTATAAGGAGCGGTGCCGCCGGTAACCCCAGTGACAGTAAGACTGCCATTCTTGTTCCCGCAGGTAGAAGAGTTGACGGTTGTCACCAAGGCGGTTGGGCCCGTAATGTTGGTGATGGTAGCTTGCTTAGTGAATGTACATCCGTTAGCGTCTTTTACGGTGAGGATGTACGTGCCAGAAGCCAGATTTAAGAAAGAGCCAGATGTCTGGAAAGGTGCTCCCTCCAGGCTGTATGTGAAGGGTGCCATTCCGCCAGTCACCGTAGTAATTGTCAGTCCGCCGTTGGCGTTTGCGCAGGTAGATGATTTGCTGGCAGTCACTAAATCAGTTGGGCCAGCTATGTTTTCTACTCTCACTTTCTGGGCGTAAGTACAGCCATTAGCGTCTTTTACCGTAAGGGTGTACTCACCCGCCAAGATTTGTCCAAAGCTGGTGCCGTTTTGGAAGGAGGTGCCGTCCAATGAGTATTGGAAAGGACTGGTTCCGCCTGTTACGCCAGAAATGGTTAGGCTACCATTGGCTGCACCGCAGGTGCTGGAAACGGTTGCAAGGCTTACTTGAGTAGGTCCATTGATATTGGTTACAGCTACATAAAGGGTCTTTATACAGCCGTTGGCATCTTTCACTGAGATGCTGTAGGTAGCGGCCGCCAGGTTCTGGAAAGTATTCTCCGTCTGGAAGGCTCCGCCGTCTCTGCTGAAGGTATAAGGGGCTGTTCCTCCCGTGACCTGCACTGAGATTTGGCCGTTGCTGTTACCGCAAGTTGATGCTGTTGCCGTAGCGGTCGCCTGAGGGCCGGCAATATTAGTGAGCTGTACTGTTTTAGAAAGCACGCATCCATTGGCGTCTTTGACAGTCAACAGGTATTCACCCGCCATCAAGGCGCCAAAAGTAGCGGAAGCCTGATAGGCACCATTGTTAAGAGAGTAGGTGTAAGGGGCCGTTCCACCAGTGACGGTACCTAGGGTCAATTCTCCGTTGGCATTGCCGCAGGTAGAAGCTTTGGCAAAAGAGATAAATTCTGTTGGGCCTGCCACGTTGGTGATAGTTACCTGCTCAGAATAGGTACAGCCTTTGGCATCTTTCACGGTAATGGTAAAAGTGCCGGCTGCTAATCCTGTGAAGGTGGCTGAGGTTTGGAAGCTAGTG
This sequence comes from Rufibacter sp. DG15C, assembly GCF_001577755.1. Classification (NCBI taxonomy): domain Bacteria; kingdom Pseudomonadati; phylum Bacteroidota; class Cytophagia; order Cytophagales; family Hymenobacteraceae; genus Rufibacter; species Rufibacter sp. DG15C. The sequence goes on along the minus strand of NZ_CP010776.1, from coordinate 703,516 downwards.
CCGTTTTTACTGTAAGTGAACGGCGCGAATCCTCCTGTCACGCCAGTAATGGTAAGACTTCCGTTGCTGTTGCCGCACGTAGATGCGACGGTTGAACGGGCAAAAGCCACTGGTTTATCCGTGCCCACTGTGATGGAAGTGGTGGCCAAACAACCGTTGGCGTCTTTGGCGGTGAGGGTGTACGTGCCTGAAGCCAAGCCTGTAAAAGAGGCGGCTGTTTGGAAGATGGTGCCGTTGATGGAATAGCTGTAAGGAGCCGTGCCCCCAGAAACAGATGCTGCCAATACACTTCCGTCATTATTCTGGCAAGATGCATCTTGAGCAGTAGCTGAGATTGCTGTAGGACCAGCAATGTTTGTGAGCGTGAATGCCTTGGAGAAGATGCAGCCATTGGCGTCTTTCACCATCAGCGTATACGGGCCGGCGGTTAACCCATTGAAATAGGTAGATGCTTGGAAGTCGGTGCCATTCTGGCTATAGGTGTATGGGGCTGTGCCGCCGCTTACGCCTGTAATGATTATCGTCCCGTTGCTAGCGTCGCAGGTGGTATAGGTGAGAACTGCCGCTAGGTTAGATGGTCCTGCAATGTTAGAGACAACCACAGAGTTGGCAAAAGTACAGCCCTTCGCATCTTTTATGGTCACATTGTAGGTGCCAGCTGGAAGACCCGTTAAAATATTAGAAGACTGGAACGTGATGCCGTCTGTACTGTAGGAATAAGGAGCCGTTCCACCAGTTACGCCTGTAATAGAGATGCTGCCGTTGTTGCTTCCGCAGGTAGAGGCGGTGGTAGATCTGGTAAAAGCAGTAGGCACATTTTTGTTGATGGTAACTGTTCTCGTGATTACACATCCATTGGCATCCTTGGCGGCCAATGTGTACGTGCCCGTTGCCAAGCCGGTGAATTCTATACTTGATTGGTAAATTCCGTTGTTGATGGCGTAAGTAAACGGTGCCGTTCCGCCTGTAACGCCGGTTACCATAAGGCTTCCGTCATCGTTCTGGCAGCTGGCAGCCACCGTAGTAACCGCTATAGCAGTTGGGCCTGCAACGTTGGTGAGGGTGAAAGACTTCTGCATGGTACAGCCGTTGGCATCTTTCACCATGACGGTATGCGTACCCGAGGTAAGAGAGGAGAAGCTAGCAGCTGTTTGGAACGAGGCGCCGTTAATGGAATATGTGTAAGGCTCCGTGCCGCCAGTAATGCTGGTTACCCTTAATACCCCGTTGCTATTGCCGCAGGTAGAAGCTGACAAGGACGCCAAGATGGCGGTAGGACCAGCTATGTTTTCTACTCGCGCCTTTTGAGAATACGTACAGCCATTCGCGTCTTTGACTGTGAGGGTGTATTCCCCCGCCATCAAATTCCCGAAGCTGGTGTTAGCTTGGAAGGCGCCAGTGCCCAATGCATAGGTATATGGCGCAGTGCCGCCGGTTACGCCTGTAATGGTAAGGGATCCGTTGCTATTGCCACAAGTAGAAGAAGCGATAGCTAAGCTCAAGGCAGAAGGACCTGCTTGATCCTGCACTTGGATAGTCTTGCTGAAAATACAACCGTTGGCGTCTTTTACATGGATGGTATAGGCGCCAGCTGTTAGCGTAGTAAAAGTAGTAGTGGTTTGGTAAGCCCCACCGTCTAAACTATAGGTGTAAGGCGCAGTGCCATTAACCACCCCAGATATGGAAATGCTTCCGTTGTTACGTCGGCAAGAAGTAGATACTGTGGTAGCGGTAAAATCTGAAGGTTCTGCAATGTTGCTGATAGTTACCTGTTTGGTCATTGTACAGCCGTTGGCATCCTTAGCGGTGGCTGTATAGGTGCCTGCCGTTAAAGCGGTGAAGGTAGCCGACGTCTGGAAGGTAAAGCCATCAATTGAATACGTGTAAGGAGCTGTACCGCCAGTGACGCCTGTGAGCACTAATTCGCCGTTGGCGTTTCCGCAGGTACTTGCCTTAGCAGTGGCAACAAAGTTGGATGGACCTGCAATATTGGTGACCGTCACTTGCTTGGTAAAGGTACAGCCTTTGCTGTCTTTCACCGTGATGCTGTGCGTGCCAGCTAGTAAATCAGTCAAAGTAGAACTAGTCTGGAAAGTTAGGCCATCCTTGCTATAAGTGTAGGGCGCCGTTCCACCAGTGATTTGGGAAACCGTGATGCTTCCGTTGTCATTGCCGCAGGTAGAAGAAGTGACAGAAGTTGTGAAATTTGTAGGAACGTTTACTTGAATGGTAACCGTCTTAGTGACTGTACAGCCATTCACATCTTTAGCAGTAAGCGTGTAGGTGCCAGCGGCCAAGCCAGTGAAACTAGCCTCTGTCTGGAAACTGCTTCCATTGACAGCATACGTGTAAGGAGCTGTTCCGCCAGACACATTGCCAATGGTTAGAACCCCGTCATTGTTCAAACAACTAGCTGGTTGCACAGAAGTAGCAACTGCTGTTGGTCCAGTGATATTGGTAACTATATAGCTCTTGGAATAAGTACAGCCGTTGGCATCCTTCACCGTGAAGGTATAAGTGCCAGCCGCCAGACCAGTGAAGGTGGTCTCAGCCTGGAAGGTAGTTCCGTCTTTGCTATAAGAGAACGGTGCGGTTCCGCCGGTGACATCGGTCAAAGTTACTTTTCCATTGCTGGCGCCACAGGTAGATGACTGGGCGCTGGCCAGGAGATTGGTTGGGCCTGCTTTGTCGGTAACAGTAACCGCTTCGATGAAGGTACAGCCGTTAATGTCTTTGACCGTGATGGTGTATTCTGCCGCTAGAAGCCCATTGAAGCTAATTTCGGTTTGGAAAGTACCTCCATTTAAAGAGTAAGAGTAAGGGGCAGTCCCACCCGAAACAGATTGTACATTTATGGAACCGTTGGCGCTACCGCAGGTAGAGGAAAGGCTGGTCAAGTTCAAGGCAGAAGGACCCGCAATGTCTTGCAGTTCTACCGACTGGCTAATTGTACAGCCATTTGCATCTTTCACCACCAGCGTATAAGTGCCGGCTACCAAAGTAGCGAAAGTGGAGTTGGATTGGAACGTGTTTCCGTCCTTGCTGTAGGTATAGGGTGCTGTACCGCCATTGACGGCGGTAATGGTGATGGCTCCGTTGTTCCGGCCGCAACTGGTGGTTTGGGTACTGGTAGTAAAGGCAACAGGGCCTGCAATATTAGAGATAGTGACCTGCTCCGTGTAGACACAACCGTTGGCATCTTTTACCGTGATGGTTTTCGTACCAGAAGTGAGTGTCGTGAAGGTAGTGCCTGTCTGAAAATTATTGCCGTCCAGGGAATAAGAATAGGGTGCCGTTCCGCCAGTGACAGCACCAAGGGTTAGTACACCATTAGCGTTGCCGCAAGTAGTCGCTTTGGTAGAAATGGCTACATCTGAAGGACCTGCACTATTGGTGATGGTGAGAGAGCGTGTAAACGTACAGCCCTTCGCGTCTTTCACGGTGATACTGTGCGTGCCGGCTGCTAACCCTGTAAAGCTAGCCGACGCTTGGAAAGTACTCCCATCTTTGCTATAGGTGAAAGGAGCAGTTCCGCCGGTGATGGTGCCAACGGTAATGCTGCCGTTGCTGTCGCCGCAAGTAGAAGAGGATATGGTAGCGGCAAACGCCGTCGGTATGTTTTTGCCCACGCTCACAGAGGTGGTGATTAAGCAGCCGTTGGCATCCTTAGCCGTGATGGTATACGTGCCCGTAGCTAAACCACTAAATGTAGTAGTTGATTGGAAGGTAGTGCCATTGATAGCATACGTATAAGGGGCGGTGCCACCGGTTACCCCAGAGACAAGAATACTTCCATCATTGTTCAAGCAACTGGCCGGAATGGCAGAGGCCGAAACCGCAGTGGGGCCAGCAATGTTGGTAATGGTAAACGCCTTGGTATATGTACAACCATTGGCGTCTTTTACGATGATGGTATAAGCGCCGGAAGCCAACGATGTAAATGTAGCCGAGGCTTGGAAGGTAGAACCGTTTCTACTGTAGGTATAAGGCGCTGTTCCGCCGGTAACCCCAGTGATGGTTAATTCACCGTTGGCAGCGCCGCAGGTAGAAGAGGTTGTGGTCGCGGCTAAGGCAGTAGGACCTGCAATGTTGGTGACGGTCACGCTTTTGGTAATGGTGCAGCCGTTCGCATCTTTCACCGTGGCAGTATATGTACCCGCGGCTAATGCAGTGAACGTAGCAGACGGCTGATAATCCGTGCCGTTTAGGCTATAGGTGTAGGGAGCGGTTCCGCCCGTTACGCCGCTTACCAACACGGTTCCATTGGGGTTGCCGCAGGTAGAAGCCGTTGGGGTTAAGGTAAAGGCGGTTGGGCCGGCAATGTCTTGTAGCGTGACAACTTTGCTGAAAACGCATCCATTGGCATCCTTCACGGTAATAGAATGCGTGCCCGCGGTCAACCCAGTAAAACTGGCAGACGCTTGGAAAGTAGTACCGTCTATGCTGTAGCTGTAGGGTGTAGTGCCGCCAGTAATACCCGTTACCGTTAACGCACCATTAGCTGCACCGCAGGTAGAGGAGGTAATGCTAGCAGAGAAATCAGAAGGCCCGGCAATGTTTGAAATCGTGAAGGCTTTGGAGAAAGTACATCCATTGGCGTCCTTCACAGTCACATTATAGGTGGCGGCCGTCAGCGAAGAGAAAGTCCCAGATGCGTCAAAAATCCCGCCATTCAGGCTGAAGGTGTAAGGCGCCGTTCCTCCCGTCACTCCAGTAACAGTCAACGTTCCGTTGCTGTTGCCACAGGTAGAAGACGCTACTGTACCAAGAATATTTGTTGGACCTGCCACGTTGGCCACTGTAACAGATTTAGAAACCGTGCAGCCGTTTGTGTCCTTGACAGTGATGGAATGAGTGCCAGCCAGGAGGCCCGTGAAGGAAGCCGTGCTCTGGAAATTAATCCCATCCTTGCTATAGGTGTAGGGTGCCGTGCCTCCTGTAACACCCGTTATAGTGATACCTCCATTATTGGCGCCACAAGTGCTGGAAATGGTCGAACTAACGAAAGTAGAAGGACCCGCCACATTGCCCACAGTCACTGCCTTGGCGAAAAGACAACCATTGGCGTCCTTCACCGAAACAGTATAAGTGCCGGCTGCTAGCCCTGCAAAGTTAGCCGAACCCTGATAGGCAGAAGAGTTTAAGCTATAGGTGTATGGTGCTGTCCCGCCAGTAACACCTGTCACAGAAATTGCTCCGTTGGCATTGCCACAAGTTGAGGACTGGCTTGTCAAAGCTAAGGCAGAAGGCCCCGGAACATCCAGAAGTGTAACTGACTCTGAGTACACGCAGCCATTAGCATCCTTCACCTGTACCGCGTACGTGCCCTTAGCCAGTGAACTGAAGGTAGTGGAGGCTTGGAATGCGCCGCCGTTTAGGCTGTAGGTAAAAGGAGCGGTGCCGTTGGTCACTCCGCTGGCTTGAATGGTGCCATTGCTGGCGCCGCAGGTGGTAGAGGTTAATGTAAAGGCAAGGTCCGTTGGGCTTACTACTTGCGTGACAGTGAACGACTTTTGAATGGCACAGTTTTTTCCATCTGTGACTGTGACGGTGTAGGTGCCAGCTGGTTTGTTGGAGATGGAGGCGGTGGTTTCGCCGGTGTTCCATTTGTAGGTGACAGGTCCTTCAGCACCAGTTACGATGGCTGTTAAACTAGCCGTAGCACCGGTACAGAGAACAGAAGGTCCTGCCACGCTCACCTGCATTTTGTAAAAAGTAACAAGCACCTCATCACTGGCTGCCGTACAAGAACCATTGCCCGTTGAGGTTAAGGTAAGCTTCACAAAACCCGCTTGCAGTTCACTGGCGGTAGGCGTATAAACCGCATTTAATGTGGTATTGCTTGGCGAGAATGTACCAGATCCGCCGCTCCACCGGCCACCCGTAGCGGCCGTGACTATTCCTGCCAAATTCACAGGATTGAGAGAACAGACCAGTTGGTCAGGCCCGGCATTGACAGTTAAATCAGTGACTACGTTAATACTAGCTGAGAACTTCTTGCAAGAAGGGTAATTCTCCGTGCGAACTTCTAAAGAGTACGTTCCGGTTTTAGGTGCTATGAATTTTTGACTGCTACCAACCAAGTTGCCGTTGCTGTCTGTCCAGAGGTAAGTGAAATTTCCAGAGCCGCCGGTCACAAGACCGGTCAGCTCAACGCCAGAAGAGCCCGGACAGATGATGGCCGGGCTGGGAGAGATGGATACCGTAGGAGTTTTAGAAAAGTATACCCGCACCGTATCACAGAAAGGAAGATCAGAGCAAGGTGACTGCACAGAAGATCCGCAGACCACATAGTCTACAAAGGCAGGTGCATTGTCATCTGGTGTTACCGTAGGCGTAGCGCAACCTGTGGTACAGCTCAGGTATTTGTTGTAGGCGCCGCCACCGGTAATATCTGTCCAAGTAATGGAGGGCTCTTCAAACGCGAAAGGGGCCTGTAATTTGGTAGAACAACCCCCAGAAACCGGAGTATCTGCCACCGGGGTAAACGCTCCAATTGATTTAACCTGGTATTTGTTTTTAGCACCCCCGGGCATACAGATGGTAATGACATGGGGTCCCACTCCAGACACACAGATAGGTTGACCAACAGGCACAGGTTTGCCACAGTTAATCTGATAGGTCATGGACCCAGAAGGGACTGGTCCGTCAATGATATTAAACTCCAGCCCCGCCGCATTTCTGTCCAGGGTCACAGAGAACTGAATACAGTTGTCATTGCCGGTAACCCCGCAAGCTTTTCCGTTTCTGTCTAAGTCTGGAGAAGTGTAAACGCCGTTTGGCTGGCCCGTTAAATTGACGTTATAAACAGGCGCCGTATTATTCCCTTGGGCAAAAGCAGTCTGTGCACTGGTTAGTTGAAGTAACCAGAGAATGACAAGAAAAAAGTAAGGGTGTAAGGTAGGAGTAGAGGTTGTATTCATATAGTACTGTTAGGGGGAGTCATTTTTTGTCTGAAAGCACTTATCCTAGAGTCAATATTTGTTTGATTTCTAGAGGGGTTAAGTGCTTTTTAACTATCATTCTTTAATTGATTTTTCTAGGTGTTTAGAAAACTGGTTAAAAAGATTTTTACTGAATAAATTATATGGTTTTATTGTAATTATTATATTATAGAGTCCATTTGTGGTTCTGCTAAATGAAAATAAATACTTGTAAAAATTATATTTAATGAGTTTAAAAAATCACTTATGCTAAGCTATGGATGATAATAGTTTTATAATCAACCTAGAATATAAATTTTGTGGATAATTCTGATTTAGGTTGAATAATCATATTTAGAATAGTTAAGTTCCAATGAAGAGTGATTTTGGTTAATTATAATTTTTAAGGATAGGAGCATGCATTAAACATGTGCTGCATGCCTACTAATTACTATTAAACAGTCTTAAACAGAGGCGTATAAATTAGGTATTAGGACCACCCATGGCATAGGATTCATGCTGGATTATGGCCAATTAGAAGGAGAGGATTTATGACTATAAAAAGGAATTTCACTTTCAAGGGATAAAGAGGTTCTCTCAGTGCATCCTAAAGCCCGAAACCACGTATAGGGGACACATTTCAAGGGCGGGTTTTGTATATTCGCTTTGTCCATACGTGTACATCAACAGGTGCTTCTGCATTCGCTCTGCCTAGGAGAGAGGCCTGTTCTAACTATACTGCTATGCCCATCAACCATGAAAAGATTCAGTGGCTACAAGAGGAGTTGAAACCTCACCGCGAGGCCCTCATGCAGCACGCCCTCTATGAGAGCATCCAGGACTTGAATAACCTGCGGGTCTTCATGGAGCATCACGTGTTTGCGGTCTGGGACTTTATGAGCCTGCTCAAAAGCCTGCAGCGCCACCTCACCTGTGTAGAGGTGCCATGGGTGCCGTTCGGGAACCCTGCCAACCGCAGGCTCATCAACGCCATTGTGCTGGAAGAAGAAACAGACATTGACCAGGACGGACAGCCCATCAGCCATTTTGAACTCTACACCCGCGCCATGGAAGAGTGCGGCGCAGACACCAGCCTTATGTTAGAGTTCTTGTATGGGCTGCAGCATGGCAAGTCTGTGTACACCCAGTTAGAGAACCTGCCAGTGCCCGGCAACACCCAGGACTTTGTCAAGCACACCTTTCAAATCATCCAGAGCGGACAACCCCATCGCATTGCCGCCGCCTTTACCTTTGGTAGGGAGGATGTCATTCCAGAAATGTTCAGGCACTTGGTCAGTGACCTTAGCCGCCGCTACCCCGGCACGGTAGACACTTTTCAATACTACATGGACCGCCACATTCACCTGGATGAGGAAATGCATTCGCCGTTGGCCATGCAAATGGTTTCTATTCTCTGCGGCCAGGATGATGAGAAATGGAGGCAGTGCCATGAAGAGGCCGTGGCCTGTTACCGCATGCGCCTGCACCTCTGGGACGGCGTTTTAGCAGCCATCCTCAAAGCCTAGCCTCATATCTTTTGGTGGTAGGTCTGCGTACTCTATTCTCAGACCTTATACTGCCAAACTATGGATATGCAAAACATGGACATGGAGCATTTAAGCTCCAATACCGCCAATATTGAGAACACCGCCCTGCTTATTTTAAAAGCTTTTAAAACCTCTGGCACCCAGGCAGACGAGGTATTGCCCTGGGCCGAGATCTATCCGTTCCTGAACAAAGCCGATGACCATGAGCACTTCAGGGATGTACAGAAACTAGCCGAGGAGCACCTGCGCAACCAATCCTACGCCATTCCAGACCCAGCAGGCCTGCGCCTGACCGAGGTGGGCTACAAGGCCATCCAAGAAATGGACGGACAAGACCTGAGCCAAAGCAACGCACGCTAATACTAATCATAAGATGAAGACGTTTTTGAGCAGTTTTAAAGAAATCAGCCGAAAAACGGCCTTCATCCTGTTGTTCTTCGCTTGGGCCATGGCGAGTTGTACCTCAGGCAAGGACAACCCCGTGCAGCGGGCAGACCCCGCCCGGGTCTACAAACCCACACCCACCGTGCGCGACATGAACCAGCAGTCCAGTGACGTGAACCGCAAGAAGAACATTGAGGAAGCCAGTCCCAACGCTCCGGCTAACCAACCGCCCGAGGTCCGTAGCCGTAGGCTGTTGCGCTCCCGGCCGCAGCCAACGCCGCCAGCACCAATCATTGTGAAGCCAGACACCGTTCGCCGGGACACCATTAGATAAGCGCAGCCATTTTTCGGCTGATTTCTGGAAAACAGGGCAAAAACGCCGAACCAGTTCTTTCTAACCCAAGGAGCTGCTTCGGCGTTTTTGCTGTAGGGCAAGAAAGGTTTACTTGTTTATCTAGATGTAGCAAATGCTTTCAGCCTAATATCTGTCATCTTTGAATTAGAGGTTGCAGGCTTTCGTTTTTGCCCTGTTTTCGGTAAAATAAGCCAAAAACGAGGTTTTGTTTTGGCGGGTTGATAGGAATCTCCCCGGAGGCAGGTCCCTGCATTTTCACTATATTTGTTTTTTGAAAGAAGAGAACATGGCTATTACCAATCCTAAAAGATATACCATTACCGCCGCCTTGCCTTATGCCAACGGTCCCGTGCATATTGGCCATTTGGCCGGCGTATATATTCCCGCAGACGTGTACTCGCGGTACCTGCGTTCGCGCGGGCGCGATGTCAAGTTTGTCTGCGGATCAGATGAGCACGGCGTTCCCATTACCATTCGGGCCAAGAAAGAAGGCATTACGCCGCAGCAGGCCGTAGACAAGTACCATGAGCTGATTAAGAAGTCCTTTGCTGACTTTAATATCTCCTTTGACGTCTACTCCCGTACATCGTCCAAGACTCACGCCGAGACGGCTTCTAATTTCTTTAAGAAACTCTACGAGGAGGGCAAGTTCATTGAGCAGACCACCCAGCAGTATTTTGACGAGAAAGCCCAACAGTTCCTGGCGGACCGTTACATTGTGGGCACCTGCCCCAAATGCGGCAACGACGGTGCCTACGGGGACCAGTGCGAAAGCTGCGGAACTTCACTCAGCGCCACTGACCTGATCAATCCCAAAAGTACCCTCAGCGGCGAGCAACCCGTGATGCGGGAAACCAAACACTGGTATTTGCCACTGGACCAATATGAGCCCTGGCTGCGCGAGTGGATAGTAGAAGGCCACAAAAACGACTGGAAGACCAACGTTTACGGCCAGTGCAAAAGCTGGATTGACCAGGGTCTGCAACCGCGCGCGGTCACAAGAGATTTAGACTGGGGCGTGCCCGTACCGGTAGAGGGCGCCGAAGGCAAAGTCTTGTACGTCTGGTTTGATGCGCCCATCGGCTACATCTCGGCTACCAAAGATCTGACGCCCGACTGGGAGCTGTACTGGAAAGACCAGGAGACCAAGCTGGTGCACTTTATAGGCAAGGACAACATCGTGTTCCATTGCATCATCTTCCCGGCCATGCTAAAGGCGCACGGCGACTACGTGCTGCCTGACAACGTGCCTGCCAATGAGTTCCTGAACCTGGAAGGCGACAAGATCTCCACCTCGCGCAACTGGGCGGTGTGGCTGCATGAGTACCTGGAGGACCTGCCAGGTAAAGCCGATGTGCTACGGTACGTGCTGTGCGCCAACGCGCCAGAGACCAAGGACAATGATTTCACGTGGAAAGACTTTCAGGCCAGAAACAACAATGAGCTACTAGCCATCTTCGGGAACTTCATTAACCGCGCGGTGGTGCTTACGCATAAATACTACCACGGTGCCATCCCGCAACGCGGCGAGCTGACTGATTTTGATCAAGAAGTGCTGGCTAATTTGGCCGCTTTTCCAGAGAAGATTGCTGCCTCTTTAGAACAATATCGTTTTAAAGAAGCCTTAGGCGAACTCATGAACCTAGCCCGCCTAGGGAACAAGTACCTGGCCGACACCGAGCCTTGGAAACTGTTTAAGTCCGACCCGGTGCGTGTGGAAACCATCATGAACATTGCGCTTCAGATTTCGGCTAGCTTGACCATTCTCTCTGAGCCATTCTTGCCGGAGACCGCTACCAAACTGGCCAACATGCTGCAGTACACGCCGGGCAAATGGGATCAGGCCGGTTCCCCAGACTTATTGCCAGCTGGTCATGTCATCGGCGAAGCCGCGCTCTTGTTTGAGAAGATAGAAGATGCCGTGATGGAAGCGCAGGTGCAAAAGCTTTTGGATACCAAGAAAGCCAATGAGATTGCCAACGCCGTGGCCGCGCCCGCTAAGGAAGACATCACCTTTGATGATTTCTCCAAGATTGACATCCGGGTGGGGACCATCCTAGAAGCCGAGAAAGTAGCCAAAACCAAGAAGCTGCTCAAACTGAAGGTTGATACGGGCTTGGACCAGCGTACCATTGTGAGCGGCATCGCTGAGCACTTTAACCCAGAGGACATCATAGGGCAGCAAGTGTCTGTGCTGGTGAACCTGGCTCCGCGTGAGATCAAAGGAATTCTAAGCCAGGGCATGCTCCTGATGGCCGAGAACGCTGATGGCTCCCTAGCCTTCATGCAACCGTCCAAACCCGTGGTGAACGGCGGCGGCGTGTCTTAAGTAAATAGAAACTTCGTTTTTGGGCTGTTTCCAGTGAAACAGCCCAAAAACAAGCATCATAAAAAAAGCCTCGCAGAGATTAGTCTGCGAGGCTTTTTTGTGGTTATAGCTGATTCCTTATTTGGCTTGCTTAAAGGTGATTGGCACCGACTGCCTAGTCTTAACCGCTCGCCCTTTGTAGGTGGCTGGGGTCCAGGCCGGAGAAGCTTCCAGTTTGGCAATAGTGGCTTCGTCAAAGGTATAACCCGGTTTATCTAACGGGGTAAAGTCCTTCAAGGCACCTTGCTCATTGATGGTGAACTGAATGTAAATAGTGGTCTGGCTGCCTACCATCACCTCTTTGCTTGGATATGGACAGGCAGAAGAAAGTTGGAACCTGAATACCTCCAAGCCGCCTTTGGGCGTAGCCACCTTGTCTACCTTGGTGTACAGCGTATCTTTCTGAGTTAGTCTGTAAATGTAAGAAGCCACCAAGGCAGAGTCTTTGTACACTGTGATGTTTTGCTCGGTCTTGTCTGCGTTCCAATACGTGTCACGGCCGGCGCCTTTTACCAAGAACGGTTGGTTCTCATTGCCCCAAACCTGGCCATATTTAATCTTTTCTGCTCTGGCATAGATTTCAGAAGACGGCGCGCCCGCATCTGAGTAAGTCTGTACTACTCCTTTTAACTTAGTAAAGTAAGGCTTTACCAGGTTGGAGGCTTGGTTTTTAAGGTACCACAAATAGGCGTCGGCCTCTACAAAATCTGTAGTACCGGTGATGGTGCTTTTTTGGACAAGGTTGCTGTTCTGATAGTCCTCTGCCCGCAACTTATCGCCTTCTACCACATAGCGTCGCTCTTGGCCCGTCTTGGAAGGAACGTTGGCCTGAAAGTTTTTGGAATAGTATCTCACCTCCTGCGCGGACGCAGTATAGGCAAAGAAAAAGAGAAAAAAGAAAGCTAAGAAACGCATGATTGTTTGAATTGGAAATCCAAGATACAAGAAAATTGCGTTTCACAAAACATAAATTAGCTAAATACAGCACCTTGCACGTTAGAAATGACAACTTTATTGCCCAATGACCGTACCCACCCTGCTATTTTTGGCGCATCTTATCTGACTTTACCCATGTAGATTGTGCAGAATACTGGTAAAATAATAATCATAGAGTTGATTTTGGCCTGTTTTCTAGAAATTGCACCAAAACGGAGTTGAGCTTTGTTACTTGGGAGTTGCCATAAATTCGGGCACTACCTGCAAATATACCGGAGATGCCAATTCTATTGATTTTCCGGTGTAGGTCAGTTCTCCCGTCTGCGTGTTTACGTGGTAAGTTGTGATATTATTAGAACGCTGGTTGGCCACCAGAAGCATCTTGCCCGAAGGCGTGAGCGTGAAGTTGCGCGGCCAGTCCCCGTGCGTGCTCACGTGTTGCATCAAGGTCAGCTTGCCAGTCCTCTCGTCTATTTTGAAGACCACAATGCTGTTGTGCCCTCTATTGGAGCCGTACACATAACGCCCGTCAGGCGAGACGTGTATGTCTGCACCAGAAACCCCGCCCGTGTAGCCTTCAGGCAAGGCAGAGACGGTTTCTATCTCAGTGAAAGAACCCTTGGAACTATTGTACTCTAAAGCCGAAAGCGTGCCGTCCAGTTCATTCATGAGGTAGGCAAACCGTTTGTTGGGATGAAAGGTCAAATGGCGCGGCCCTGCCCCAGCCTTCGCCTGAAACGCTGGCTGTGACTGTCTCTCCAACAGGTCTTCAGAACCGGTATTGACTTTGTAGCGGATGATCTGGTCAATGCCCAGGTCAACGGCAAGGACGAACTTATGGGCTGGGTCTGGCAGGATGCAATGCGCGTGGGCGGCGTCTTGCTGGGGCTTCGGGCCTTTGCCCACGTGTTGATCCATGCCGGTGGCACTCTTCAGTTTTCCGTCCTCCTGGATTGGGAAGGCCGTGACGTTGCCGCCCATGTAATTGGCTATCAGTGCCAGCTTATTCTTCTCGTCTACGCTGATGTAGCACGGGGCGCCGCCTAGGCTCAACTGACGGTTCAGCAAGGTGAGGTCGCCGGTTTTGGAGTCAATGGCGAAGGCGCTCACTGCACCGCTTTTCTGTCCCTCATACTCGGTGACCTCATTGACGGCGTAGAGGTGCTTGCGGTCTTTGTCTAAGGCAAGGTAAGAAGGATTGGGCCCGGCTTTTACGCGCAAGACTTGCGTGAGCTCGCCGGTCTCCTCATTCAATTGGTATCCGAAAATCCCCTCGGCGTCTGGCTTGGCGTACGTGCCCACGTATACAAACATTTCTTTCTGCTGTTGGACCTTATTAACGGATGCGCAACCAGAAAAGATAAGAACGGTGAGCAGGAGTAGAACCGCATTGACGTTTTTCATGGAATTGTATTCAAGTGCTGAGTTGAAATAAATTTGTTCGTTTTTGGCCTCTTTTGACCAAAACAGGCCAAAAACGCAGGCTATGCCAAGGCCGTCAGGCGCCTGACTATAAAATAAAACCCGACTGCGGTGGCCAGGCACACGACGCTGGCGCCCCACCACAGGGTGGCAAAACCATGGTTGGCGATGACGGTGGTGCCCACGTAGGGCGCTACAATGTGCGCTGCCGAGTAGGAGAGGCTGTACAGGGCCATGTAAGAGCCCCGGTTCTGTGGGCCAGAGCGCTGCACCGTGAGCGTAGACATGTACGGCATGGCAAAGATCTCAGCTAGGCTCATCAACAGCACAGACACAATCAACACCCAGAACCCGAAGAAGACGTTCAAAAACACGAAGGCCGCCGCCAGCAGGAACAGCCCGAAGACAATGAGCTTCCAGAGAGATACTTTGTCCCCCAGCAAGTACACCAGCACCATCTCAACAAAGAATACAATCAAGCCATTAAACGCCAGCAGCGCGCCAATCTCCAGCTCGCTCAACCTATACACCTGCCTGAAATACAGCGGCATGGTACTGAAAAACTGCATGAAACAGATGGCAAATAGGCAGCATAGCACCGCAAAAAGCACAAAAAGCCAATCCTGATAAGGAGACTTGGATGGTGCTTTGTCCTTTGTTTTGGGTGGAATGGTATGGCCGGTCTTGTTTCTGAAGTAAAAGTAAAACAAGGCGCCCGCTGCCAGGCAGGTGAACCCGTCGGCCATGAACAGAAACTGGTAGGAGATAGTGGCCAGCAGACCGCCCAAGGCCGGACCAATGGAGAAGCCCAAGTTGATGGCCATTCTATTCAAGGAGAAGGCGCGGGTCACGTTCTCAGGGCTGGCATAGTGACTCACCGAAGAGGCGTTGGCGGGACGCAGGCATTCGGTCATGACGCTGAGTAGGAAGATGCCAATGGCAAACAGCGCAAAGGTGTCCAGCTGGATCATGACGAAAAACCAAAGTCCGCCCATCACTAGACTGCCCAGCTGCACCTTAAAATGCCCGATCCTATCTGTAAGCCAGCCGCCCAAGAAGGTGCCGCACATGGAGCCCACCCCAAACAGACTGAGCAAGATGCCCGCCTGCTTGAGCGTAAAGCCCAAAGACTCGGTTAGGTACACGCTCAGGAAAGGCACCACCATGGCCCCGCTTCTATTGATGAACATAACGGCGGCTAGAAACCAGGCTTCTCTGGAGAGGCCCCCGTAAGCGTTGCCGTACAGGGCTAGGATGCGTTTCATGAAATGGAGTTTGCGCCGTAAAAGTAGAGAAACTTCCATTCTTGCAAAGAAAACAACTCAGTTTATCCTAGGCTGTTTTCTTTGCTGAAGGTCTTGCATTTGGTGTCAACCTCTTAAAAAGTGAAGCTCATAAAAAAAGGAACAGCTATTGTTCTGTTCCTTTTTTTATGAGCCTGTATCGGCAATTTCTATTTATTAAAGAAGTTCATGGTGCGCTCCAGTCCAATGGTCCCGAAGGAAAGGCTCATCTCAGCGGCTTTTTCAATGTAGGTGCCCAGGTCAATTTTCTCGTCTTCAGAGAAGGGGCTCAGCACATAATCCACCTGCCGTCCCTTGGAGAACTGCGAGTCCACGCCAAAGCGTAGCCGAGGGTATTCATTGCTGCCCAGGGTCTGTTCAATGTGCTTGAGGCCGTTGTGCCCGCCCGCGCTGCCTTTTGCCCGCATGCGCAGCTTGCCAAAGGGCAAGGCCAGGTCATCGGTGATGACCAGCATCTGCTCTGCGGGTATCTTCAAAACGCTCAGCCAGTGCGCCACCGCCTTGCCGCTCAGATTCATATAGGTGGTAGGTTTTACCAGCGTAAAGTGCTTGCCCTTGTGTTTGAACTCGGTGACAAAGGAATGACGGCCGGTGTCAAAGGAGACCTCCTGCCTCTTGGCCAAATAGTCCAACACCATAAACCCGATGTTGTGCCGCGTGTCTGCGTATTCTGGGCCAATGTTGCCCAGGCCCACTAGTAGATATTTCATGTCTGAAGGTATTGCATCCGTTGGCTGTGGCGGTTTGCTTCCGGTAAGCCAGTTGAATAAACGGTGTAGCATTTTACAAAGGTACTGAACAGGAGACAGCGAGCAATACTGTGTCTTTTGTAAGGGGCAGAAAGGTGCTTCGTTTTTGGGCTGTTTTCTGAGAAATAGGTTGAAAATGGTTTTTTTGGTTAAGGGCTTCTTTATACTCCTTCGAAGGAGGTAGGGGGATGACTTCTTTTTCTGATTATTTATTTAGGCCTTTGCCTCCCAAACCCATCACTACCAATCTCATTTTCCCTTACTTACTGCCTGCGTTTGTTACTTTTCTCCTTGATGCTCAACCTAACCAAAAGAATCAAGAACCCCCGAACTCGCTGACCGCTCGGACAGGGCGGGCTCAAAGTTTTGCACTTGGCCGGCGTGACGTGTTTCATGGCAGGCTTACGCCATTGCCATTTGATAATCCGATGCTTGCTCCCTGCCCATGCTCCGGGCGCACAGCCGATGGCTGCCCTGCGCAAGGTCAGTCGGGGGACTTCTAGGTGGTGAAGGGTTGCAATGCCTGCGTGCGCTGGCGCGGTTTGTAGAGACAATGGCATTGCCTTGTCTCTGGCGCATTGCGGATAAAACGGCAGCGCCAAGGATCGTTTTTCGGCTGATTTCTGGAAAACAGGCTAAAAACGGACTCTGACTGAATTAGGAGAATGTATTACTGATTTAAGGATTTCACTTAAAAAGAAAAATCCTGCCCTGCCGAGGCAGAACAGGATTTTTGAAAAGGGAAAAGCTAAGACTATTTCTTGCCTTTTTTCTCCTCTGTCTGAGCACTCTTCAGGGCTCTTGGGATAGTTACCGTAGCAACTGGAGAAAGTGGGTTGGTCAAGATAGTGTAGCCTTCAGGAGTGATTTTGTTCACTTTGATAGACTTACCTAACTCAAGGTCAGAGATGTCAACCGCAATTGAATCTGGCAAGTTAGCTGGAAGCGCCTTCACGCGTAGTTTACGCAGTTTGGTTACCAATTTACCACCGGCCATTACACCTGGAGAAGTTCCTACGTAACGTACTGGAACGTCTACTTTTACTTCTTTTTCGTCATCTAGCAACAAGAAGTCCACGTGTAACAATTGCTCATTAACTGGGTGGAACTGCAAGTCTTGCATGATGGCCTTGTAGATAGTGCCTTCTACGTTCAATTCTACCTGATACACGTTTGGAGAGTAAACCAACTCACGGAACAAGATAGCCGGTGATGAGAAGTGAACTTGCTCAGAACCGCCGTACAATACACATGGAACTTGAGCTTCCTCACGAAGCGCCTTAGCTTCGGATTTACCGAGATTTGCTCTTTTAAACCCTATAATCTCTAAGCTTTGCATAAAAATTGTTTATAAATAAAAAATGAAAAAACTACTCTTGGATTCTGGTCTCTAACTAAATGAATAGGGACGAGATAGAATCATGGGTCACTACGTTGCTGATGGCTCTGGCAAACAGGTCAGAGAACGTCAGTACTTTTATTTTAGAAGACTGCTGCTTTAAAGGAATGGTGTCTGAAATCACCAGTTCTTCCAAGACAGAGTTCTCAATGCGTTCATAGGCCGGTCCAGACAATACGCCGTGTGTGGCAATTGCCCGTACGCTCTTGGCGCCTTTGGCTTTCAACAACTCGGCGGCTTTGGTAATGGTTCCGGCGGTGTCTACCAAGTCATCTACCAAAACTACGTCCATGCCTTCCACGTCTCCAATCACCTGCATTGAGGCAATCTCATTGGCACGTTTTCTATGCTTGTCGCAGACTACCATCTCCACACCAAAAACTTTGGCAAAGCTTCTGGTTCTTACCACGCCCCCCACGTCCGGTGAGGCGAAAATAAGGTCCTGACCCAGGTTCAAGCTGCGCAGATACGGCACAAATATAGCCGACCCGTCCAGATGATCTACCGGTATGTCGAAGAAGCCCTGAATCTGGCCAGCGTGCAAGTCGCAGGTCATCAAACGGTCAGCACCTACAGACTGAATAGCGTTGGCCATTACTTTGGCTCCAATAGAAACCCGTGGCTTGTCTTTTCTGTCTTGGCGAGCGTAGCCGTAATAAGGCATCACCACAATCACTTTGTGCGCCGAAGCCCTTCTGGCCGCATCTACTAATAACATCAACTCCATCAAGTTGTCTGCCGGCGGAAAAGTAGACTGAATTAAGAATACTTCACAACCACGCACAGACTCATTGAAATGGACAGAAAGCTCCCCGTCAGAGAACCTATTAATCGTTAAGTCGCCTAGCGTAGTACCGTAAGCAGCCGCTACCTGTTCTGCGAAATACCGGGACTCAGTGCCGGAGAAGATTTTTACCGTGGGAGTCATAGTTGTATGGATGAAGGGTTTGGTGGTGCAAAAGTACGGTATAAATACTTGGCTAACACCCTATCCTTCAAAAAAATACAACTGAGCACATAAAAAAAAGACGCCTCTCCGGTTAAGGTAGAGGCGTCTTTTTACGTTGTCCGACCAGGTTTCGAACCTGGACTCTTCTGAACCAAAATCAGACGTGTTGCCAGTTACACCATCGGACAATCTCCCTTAGACAGCATTGCTATCGTTTGGTGATGCAAAGGTAGGAAAGAAATTATTCAGCGCAATACCCCGCGCCAAAAAAAATCAGAAAAATTATTCCATAATCCGCTCCAGCGCGGTGTCATAGCTGTTTTTAATGGTCTCAATGTCATGGAAAACCTCGCCGTCTACCACCACGTTCTTACCAGTCACCACGCCAAGTTGAGTGAAAACCAGACCGTTGCCTGTCAGGGCTTTCTCAAAAGCCTCGCGCTGGGCTGGGCTTACGCTCACCACAATGCGGCCCTGGCTCTCACCAAATAAATAAGCATCCTTCCGGAAATTTTTATCTGTGGCAATCTCAAAACCAAGGTGATGGTACATGGCAGACTCTAGCAAGGTGATGTACAAACCGCCGTCTGCACAGTCATGCGCCGACTGGATTAAGCGGTTAATAATCAGTTCTTTCACTGTTTTCTGCACCAACAGCTCTTTCTCCATGTCAAAGGCCGGGGCCGGAGACAGTTTTACGCCGTGGTAAGAATACAGATACTCACTAGAGGCGATGTCATTTTGGGCTTCGCCTAATAAATAAATGAGGTCACCTTCTTTCTGGAACGCCAGGGTCATGGTGTTTTCCTTGTCTTCAATGAGACCCAGCATACCAATAGTTGGAGTAGGGAACACCGGACCTTCATCTGAGGACTGGTTGTAAAAACTCACATTACCACCCGTCACTGGCGTACCAAATGCGGTACAGGCTTTGCCCATGCCTTTGATGGCGCCCACAAACTGCCAGTACACTTCCGGCACGTACGGGTTCCCGAAGTTGAGGCAGTTGGTAATGGCTACGGGTTCACCGCCGGCGCAGACAATGTTACGGGCGGCCTCAGCGACGGCAATGGCGGTGCCTTGCTCTGGGTCGGCGTTCACGTAACGGCTGTTGCAGTCCACGGTCATGGCCAGGGCTTTGTTAGAGCCTTTCACTTTCACCACGCCCGCGTCTGCCGGACGGTTGGTGGTCAAGGTGGCCGTGCCAATCATGGAGTCATACTGCTTGTACACCCAGCGCTTAGAGGCAATGTTGGGGTGCGTGGCCAGGAACTCGGCTACTTCTTTGTAATTGGTTGGCTCTTGAACAGAGTCAATGTTGAATTTTTGGGCCTCTGCAAAATAAGCAGGCTCTCTGTATTCTCTGTGGTATACCGGGGCGCCACCGCCAAGAACCAAGTCATCAGCGGGAACATCGGCGACCAGTTCGCCTTTTACATAATAGCGCAGACGTTGGGTGTCGGTTACTTCGCCAATCTGGGCGCAGGACATGTCCCACTTGTCGCAGATTTGGTGAATAAGGTCTTCGGCGCCTTTCTCCATGACTACCAGCATACGCTCCTGGCTTTCAGAAAGAAGAATCTCAAACGGTTGCATGTTGGCCTGGCGGGTAGGCACTTTGTCTAGCCAGATTTCCATGCCGTGTTCGCCTTTGGCGCTCATCTCTGAGGTAGAGCAGGTGATACCGGCGGCGCCCATGTCCTGCATACCAATCACACGACCTGTGGCCAGAATTTCAAGGGTAGCTTCTAGTAATAGTTTTTCCTGGAACGGGTCACCCACTTGAACAGAAGGCAGGTCATTTACAGAATCCTCGGTGATGTCTTTAGACGCGAAGGCCGCGCCATGGATGCCGTCCTTGCCCGTAGCCGAACCGATGATGAACACCGGGTTGCCTACGCCATAAGACGTAGCACTGGCCGTTTTGCCTACTTCTACAATACCGGCAGAGAAGGCGTTTACCAGTGGGTTGATGTGGTAGCATTCGTCAAAGAACAGCTCACCGCCCACCGTTGGTATCCCGAAGGCGTTGCCATAGTCGCCAATGCCTTTCACTACCCCGCGTAGTAAACCTTTGGTCTTGTCAGAATTTGGATTGCCGAAGCGCAGAGAGTTCAACTGGGCAATAGGACGTGCGCCCATGGTGAAGATATCACGGTTAATCCCGCCCACGCCAGTGGCGGCGCCTTGGTAAGGCTCAAGCGCGGATGGGTGGTTGTGGGATTCTATTTTAAAGGAGCAAGCCAGTCCGTCACCGATGTCTACCAGACCCGCGTTCTCTTCGCCGGCCTTGGCCAGCATGCGCGGAGAGTCTTTGGGCAGGGTCTTGAGCCAGACAATGGAATTTTTGTAAGAGCAGTGCTCAGACCACATCACTGAGAAGATGCTCAGTTCTGTGAAGTTGGGCGTGCGGCCCAGGATTTCCTTGATGCGATCAAACTCTTCGGGGAGGAGGCCCAGTTTCTGAGCGGTGTCAACAGTGGTGAGCGTGGTCTGGTTTTCCAAAGCAGGTACAGGTTTGGTGAAATGACAAGGCAAAAATAGAGATTCCTTTTGAACGCGCCTGCCTCTTTTGCCTTCGTTTTTAGCCTGTTTTCAGAAAAGTAGCCCAAAAACGGGAGATCGGGCAGAAGATGCTCTTTTGTCACGGCCATAAATGGGAGTGATGGAGCGGTGGCTTGCCTCTGGTTATAACGGGTAAAACAGAGCGGAACGCATATTATAGAGTAGGTGGTGAGGGTAAAGGATTTTCATTGGGGCATAATCCCAAAGATTTTTAGATACTTCTATGGAAATCAAGACAGAATGCTCTATTTTTGCACCCTGATTGAGTACTGTATCTATCTAAATATTTATAAACCAACCAAATGGCGAATATTGGCAGAATTACCCAGGTGATCGGTCCGGTAGTGGACGTTAGCTTCTCGGGTGAGAATTCTAAGTTGCCCAACATCATGGATGCCCTGGTGGTGGTGAAGGCGAACGGTGCCCGCGTGGTACTTGAGACTCAGCAGCACTTAGGCGAAGACCGCGTACGTACCATTGCAATGGACGCAACCGAAGGTCTTACCCGCGGTATGGAAGTAACCGACTTGGCGTCTCCTATCTCAATGCCTACCGGCGATAACGTGCTAGGCCGTCTGTTCAACGTAATTGGCGAAGCCATTGACGGTATTCCACAGCCAGTAAGCGAAGGCGACCTTCCTATCCACAGAAACG
This sequence comes from Rufibacter sp. DG15C, assembly GCF_001577755.1. NCBI lineage: Bacteria > Pseudomonadati > Bacteroidota > Cytophagia > Cytophagales > Hymenobacteraceae > Rufibacter > Rufibacter sp. DG15C. The sequence continues at coordinate 681,961 of NZ_CP010776.1, read as the reverse complement.
CGCCTCGTTTTGAGGACCTTTCTACGTCTTCTGAGGTTTTGTACACAGGTATCAAAGTAATTGACTTGATCGAGCCTTACTCCAAAGGGGGTAAAATTGGTTTGTTCGGGGGTGCCGGTGTAGGTAAAACTGTATTGATCCAGGAGTTGATCAACAACATCGCCAAAGGCCACGGTGGTCTTTCTGTATTTGCCGGTGTAGGTGAGCGTACGCGTGAGGGGAACGACTTGCTACGCGAGATGATTGAGTCTGGCATTGTGCGCTACGGTGACGCCTTCATGGAGTCTATGGAGCACGGTGGATGGGACCTTTCTAAAGTAGACCAGGAAGCCCTGAAAGAATCAAAAGCAACCTTCGTGTTCGGTCAGATGAACGAGCCTCCTGGGGCCCGTGCCCGTGTAGCCTTGTCAGGTTTAACGGTAGCAGAGTCTTTCCGTGACGGTGACGGTACTGGTGCTGGTAGAGATATCCTTTTCTTTATTGACAACATCTTCCGCTTTACGCAGGCAGGTTCTGAGGTATCGGCCCTTCTAGGTCGTATGCCATCTGCGGTAGGTTACCAGCCAACGTTGGCGACTGAGATGGGTGCCATGCAAGAGCGTATCACGTCTACTAAGCGTGGTTCTATTACGTCTGTACAGGCCGTTTATGTACCTGCAGATGACTTGACTGACCCGGCTCCAGCAACAACGTTTGCTCACTTGGATGCTACTACTGTATTGTCTCGTAAAATCTCTGAGCTTGGTATCTACCCAGCGGTAGACCCTCTGGATTCTACTTCACGTATCTTGACCGCAGACGTAGTAGGCGAAGAGCACTACAACACTGCCCAGCGCGTAAAAGAGATTCTTCAGCGTTACAAAGAATTGCAAGACATCATCGCTATCTTGGGTATGGACGAATTATCTGAAGAAGATAAGTTGGTAGTACACAGAGCGCGTCGTGTGCAGCGTTTCTTGTCTCAGCCATTCCACGTAGCCGAGCAGTTCACTGGCTTGAAGGGTGTGTTGGTAGACATCAAAGACACCATCCGTGGCTTCAACGAAATCATGGACGGTCTGCATGACAACCTTCCTGAGTCTGCCTTCAACTTGGTTGGTACCATTGAGGATGCCGTTGCCAAGGGTCAGAAAATGATGGCCGAAGCGAAATAGTTTTCATTAGTCGCGAGTCTTGAGTCACGAGTCACGAGTCTTTTATAGATTTTGACTCACGACTCGAGACTCGAGACTCAAGACTAACATAGATGTATTTAGAAATCATCACCCCAGATAAGAGAGTATTTGAAGGCGACGTGACCTCGGTTCAGTTTCCTGGTATTAATGGTGGCTTTGAAGTGTTGAATAACCACGCTGCCATCATCAGTGCCTTGGCCAACGGACCTGTGCGCGTAACGCCAACTACTGGTACATCAGTGGTATTCCAGATTGACGGGGGAGTTGTGGAAGTGTTGGACAATAAGATTATTGTATTGGCCGAAGCCGTAACCGCCTAAGATTTCCTGTTTTTCATTTTGAGAGCCCGTTTTTCTGCAAAGAAGGCGGGCTCTCGCTTTTACCATCGTTTTTGGCCTCTTTCCCAGAAACCAGGTCAAAAACGGCTTTTCAATTTCCACCGCTTTCTGCTTACCTTTAGAATTGCTGATTGTTAATTGCTGCTCCACCAAGTATGTAGCTAACAATCAACAATTGACAATCAACAATTAATCAAAACCGCCGTGTCCATCTCTCCTAAAGTTACGCCCATCTACCAGACCTCTGTGTTTACCTTTGAGGACTTGAACGCCTTGGAAGCCTATTTTGAGCAACCGGGCCAGAGTTACCTGTACAGCCGAAACGGTAACCCCAACACAGACGAACTGGCCGAAGCTGTGAACCAACTGGAGAACGGACAGGGCGCGGTGGCTACTTCCTCGGGCATGTCGGCAATTCTGACGGCGGTCCTGGTGTACTGTCAGTCTGGGGACCATGTGCTATGCGCCGAGGAAATCTACGGAGGCTCGGCTGCCTTGCTCACGCAGGAACTGACGCGCATGGGCGTGCAAGTAAGCTTCGTGCCGATGGAGGAGATGTACAGCTTTGGCAATTATGTGCAAGCTAATACCAAGGTGCTGTTGGTGGAGACCATCAGCAATCCCATGATGACGGTGCAGGACCTGGCCAAAGTAGCCCAGGAATGTCTGAAGTACGGTGTGAAGTTGGTGGTGGATAATACCTTCGCCTCACCGGTCATCACCAAACCTCTGGAGCTGGGCGCAGAAATGGTCATTCACAGTGTGACCAAGTATTTGTCGGGGCACAGTGACGTGACGGCTGGGGTGGTAGTGGCCAAAGAAGCCGCTGATGCTCAGCGCGCCAAACAGATTGTGGTGGCCTGGGGCCTAAACCTGAGTCCCTTTGATTCTTGGCTGGCCGCTCGTGGTCTCAAGACTTTGAAACTGCGCATCCGTCAACATTCAGAGAATGCCTTGGCCTTGGCAACCTACTTGCAAAAGCATCCCAAAGTTAGTGAAGTCTATTATCCAGGTCTACCCGATCACCCGCAACACTCCTTAGCTTCTGCCCAAGGAAAAGGCTGGTTTGGCGGCATGCTGTCCTTCAGAATCAAAGACGAAGTGGAGACTGTGAACCGCTTCATGCGCGGACTGTCGCATATTCCCTTTGCGCCGTCGTTGGCAGGCGTGATTTCCTCTATTTCTTATCCATTGGGCACGTCGCATAGAGCGCTCACCGAAGAGCAACGTGCTAAACTGGGTATTTCCGTTGGGTTAATTCGGTTGTCTGTGGGCATTGAGGAGGCCGAAGACCTAATCGCGGATTTAGAGAAAGCACTGGCTGCTATCTAGCATTGTTAGTTTTTGGCCTGTTTTCTAGAAAATAGGCTAAAAGCGCATAAACTCAGTCCCTTCTCCCTGAGAGAAGGTTAGGATGAGGGGGCATTGCACATACAGTAGAGACTAAGCACTGCCTAGTCTCTACTGTATGTGCTAATTTATCTACTATTGTAAACACCCCTCTTCGCTCCCCTCAAGGGGAGAATCCGCATTTTGGAGAGCTCTTAAGTAGAGATGGTACGTTACTTCCTAAAGCATTTCTTAATCACTTCCGCCACGCGCTCTTGTTGCTGAATTGTAAGCTGAGTGCCTGAGGGTAGACACAATCCTCTCGCGAACAAATCATTACTTACGTTCTCCCCGAAGTAGTCACAACTTTCGTACAGCGGTTGCTGGTGCATAGGTTGCCAAAGTGGTCGACTTTCTATCTGTTCCGCTAACAAGGCCAGCCGTATTTTCTCTGGTGTGATAAAACTTCCTTTTTTAACAGTGAAACAGGAAAGCCAGCGGTTGCTGACAAAGCCTTCGGGCTCTGGTTGCCATTGGATTTCCGCTATGTCTTGTAACAGAGTTTGGTATTGGTTAAACACCTGGCGCTTCTGCTGAACGCGGTCCTCCAAGACTCCTAACTGCCCACGCCCAATTCCCGCGCAGATATTGCTAAGCCGGTAGTTATACCCGATAGTGGTATGATGGTAATGTGGCGTGGGTTCTTTGGCTTGGGTGGCTAGCCATTTGGCTTTCTCTACCAAGGCTTGGTCCTTGGATACCAACGCGCCGCCGCCAGACGTGGTGATTATTTTGTTTCCGTTGAAAGAGTAGAAACCGGCCACCCCAAAACTGCCCATCTGCTGGCCGTTATAAGTAGATCCTAGGGCCTCAGCGGCATCTTCAATGACCGGTACACCATGGTGTTGGCAAAGGTCAAGAATCTCCTGCATGCGCGAAGGCATGCCGTACAGGTGCACCAAAATCAGTGCTTTGGGAAGTTTACCTTTCTGCTGGCGTGAGTGTAGGGCTTGCTCCAGCTCTTTCGGGCAGAGGTTCCATGTAGAAGGTTCGCTGTCAATCAAAACAGGCGTTGCGCCTACGTAACGAATGGGGTTGGTACTAGCCACGAAGGTAAAGCTAGAGCAGAATACTTCATCTCCGTGACCAATGCCTAGGGCCAACAAGGCCAGGTGCAAGGCCGCTGTGCCCGAAGAAAGCGCGGCGGCATGCGGCATTCCTACATAAGAAGAAAGTTCTTTTTCAAAACTGTCTACATTCGCGCCCGCAGTGGTAATCCAGTTCTGGTCGAATGCTTCTTGGATGTAGTGTTGCTCTCTTCCGCCCATGTGCGGCGGTGACAGATAGATGAAATCCTGGTTGACGCTCATACCGCTTGCTTGATAATACGCGCTGGTACACCCACGGCCGTGCAATGGTCGGGGAGGTCTTGGGTGACGACTGCGCCGGCGCCTATGGTGGTAAACGCGCCCATGGTTTTGTATTGCAGGATGGCGCTGTTGGTGCCCATGTAGACGCCTTTGCCTAGGTTGACCCCGCCGCTTACTGCTACCTGCGGCATCAAGGAGCCGCAATCGCCTATCACGGCATCATGCCCTATGGTGCAAGCCAGATTGAGTAAGACATGTTTTCCCAGGTGTACATTGGTTGTAAGGATGCAGTTCTGACAGATGATGCTTCCTTCGCCTATCAGGTTTGCTTGAACGGACTCATTGATGACCGATGCATGCACTAGTACTGGAAACAACAGGAAGTTATTAAAGAGCCTTTCCACTACCTTGGCCTTCGCCTGACAGTTCCCGATGGAGATGACCGCGTGCAGGGGACCAGGGGTGGCGTTGAGGTCGTCCACGTTGCCTAAATAAGGGTAAAGGAAGCCTTCTGCCGGAGCGACATCGTCGTAAAAGCCTAGGAAATTCCAGGTGGGGGTGTGCTGGTTGATCTGATGAATGAGCATGAGCACCTCACGACCCAGACCGCCGGCCCCTACAATGACAATATCTTTTCCTGAGTTACTCATGAAGCAGTATTAGTAGAACCGGTAAACCGAGGCATGGTGGCCGTGTTGGGTGCCGAGATGCCTTCTGGTTTGAAAACGTGTTTGAGGGTACGCCACAAAATTTGCAGGTCAAGTTTAAAAGAGACATGTTCCACGTACCACACGTCAAAAGTAAACTTTTCTTCCCAAGTAAGCAGGTTCCGGCCGTTGACCTGCGCCCAGCCCGTGATACCCGGTTTTAGGGCATGGCGTCTTGCCTGCTCTAGAGTGTACAGAGGCAGATACTCCATGAGTAGAGGGCGCGGACCTACCAGACTCATATCTCCCTTGACTACGTTCCACAACTGCGGCAATTCATCTAGTGACGTCCTCCTGATAAACCTACCCAGGGGTGTGAGGCGCTGTTCATCTGGTAACAACTCTCCATTTGCATCACGGCGCTGGGTCATGGTGGTGAACTTGTAGAACGTAAAGGCCTTACCGTGTAGTCCCGGCCGTTTCTGTCTGAACAATACCTTTCCGTCAAACCCAAACCACAACGCCACCGCCACTATCAGCATGACCGGCCACAGCAACAGCAGTGCTAGGCCAGCAAGGACAAGGTCTAAGAAGCGTTTTCCGAAGGAAAGGTACATGTAAAAGCGTAGTTAGTTTTTCTTTTTCAAGCCCAGTGGATTGTAGATGCGCTGGATGAACTTCTGCTGGTCCAGAGCCATGGCATAGGCTTGGGAGAGGTTGTCTTTTATGGAGCCAATCTCATATTTGTTAGAATGCCATTTGACGGTGTCCAGCTTGTTCTTCGCTGACTGAAAATTACAGACAGACGTTGTGATCAAGGTTTTCAATTCGGCTTCCCTTTTTCTGCCAAAGAGCATGTTGTTTCGGTAATACAAAAACTGGTTGAGCAGGTCTATTCCTTGGTTGTAAGCAGTAGAAAGCGCCAAGTAGTTCTGGTAGTCAATTTGTTGTTTTAAGGATTGGAGGTGGTTGCCCAAAAAGGGTTGGAAGTTGCCGGGTGCTTCCATCCGGCGGACGGTACTCACTAAGCGTCCAAGATCATCTAGTTTCTCATACGCCGCCAGCGTGTCTTTGAATTGGAAGCAATTTTTAGGCTTTGATGAGGAGAAAACGCCTGTGGCAAACTCTCTTCCAGTGATGGGAGCTGTTGAAAACTGCCAAAGGGGGTCAGAGGGTAAATGCGTGGGCGCCAGGCTAGCGGGATCAGCCTTAAAGTACTGCTCGTTTCTGTGTTTGGTAAACGTTTTTCCAGTCACATATCCTGCGCCCCAGGTAGGGTCAAATAGGAACCACTTGCCGTTTAGTTGCGCGGCGCACCATGCATGCGCCTGTGAACTTATTTGATTATTTACCGCTGTATATCCCGTTACCATGTAGGCTTTTATGCCCATTCTGTTGCATAAGGTTTGAAAAACTTCGGCGTACCCTTCGCATACTGCTTTTTTGGTTTTTAGGGTCTGCTCAACAAGATACTTGTTCTTGCCAATGGGGGGCGTTAAATACAAAGCCTGAATATCATAGACAATGTTCTCCGTGAGCCAGACAAAAGCAGCCCTGGTTCTCTCCTCGGGGGTGGTGAAATGTTGGGAAATAATTTTTGCCAACTCCTCCAACGTCATGGTTTGCTTTTGAGTCAACTGTATGACTTTTTTGTCTACCGCCGCATACGGAACCGACTTCTGCGCAAACGAAGCAGCCGCATAGAAGATACTCAACAAAAGCAGGACGAAGCGTTTCATCTTATTTCAAGAAAAGGTCAGAAGATAATTGGTTGCTGGAAGCACCTAAGGTTTCTGACAGGATGCGTTTTTGGCCTATTTTCCATAAAACAGGCCAAAAACGAAGTTACCATTTTATAGCCGGTTTAGGAATGAGCGGTCAAATTAACTGATTACTGATACCCGTTTCGTATTTTGCGGGCATGATTCAGTTTCCGAACGCGAAGATAAACATTGGGCTGCAGTTGGTGGAGAAGCGGCCAGATGGGTTTCATAACCTGGTTTCCTGCTTTTACCCCGTGGGCTGGACCGATGCGCTGGAGATTCTGCCTACCACGGGCGAGGCGTCTTTCACGCTCTCTGGTTTACCGGTGCCAGGGGAGCCCACCCAAAACCTTTGCTGGAGGGCCTATGAACTGCTTAAAAAGGATTATGAACTGCCGGCCATCCAGATGCATTTGCACAAGGTCATTCCCATGGGGGCTGGCTTGGGCGGTGGATCAGCGGATGCGGCCTTCACCCTCAAAATTCTGAATGACCTCTTCGCGCTGAATTTAACTCCGGAGCAACTGGAGAACTACGCCCGGCAATTGGGGAGCGACTGCGCCTTCTTCATACAGAACAAGCCGGTGCTGGCCGTAGAGAAAGGTGATGTCTTTGAACCACTGACTTTGGATTTGAAAGGCTGGCATATTGTGTTGGTGTATCCCAACTTTGGCAATAGTACCGCCGAAGCCTATGCCGGCGTTTTGCCTCAATTCCCAGAAAAAAGCCTGAAAACGCTCTTGGTGCAAGCCCCAAACACTTGGAAAGATGCTGTGGTCAATGATTTTGAGGCCAGCCTCTTTCCCAAATATCCTGTCTTGGCAGAAGTAAAAGAACAGCTTTATAGCTTAGGAGCAGAGTATGCGTCCATGTCAGGTTCAGGGTCTACCATGTACGGCCTGTTCAGAGAATCCCCGACACAACCACTACCGTTCCCTGAGGACTACTCAATTTGGCAGGGCATCCTTTAAAAGTCGCTGCCGGCGGGCAATCAATGACTCCAGAATAGGGTGCAAAAATACGCTGAACAGGATAATAGCCGCTCCATAATAGAAGCCCTTTGTCATTTTTTCGGTCTCTGGGAAAATAAATAGTGCTAAAACTATTCCATAAACTGGTTCCATGTTTACCGTGAGGTTCATAGTGTAAGCAGAAAATTTATGCATAAGCCGCACGGCAGCGGTGTAGGCGTAAACGGTACAGACTAGCGCTAATATTCCCACCCACAGAAAATCCCACAGGCTAGCCTCTAATTGTAACGTGCCAGAATCCGTCATGTAATTGCGGTAAAACGGCAGGAAGAGGGTAGTGGCCATCCAGGCCCCCGCCATTTCATAACAGGTAATAGTAGTAGCTGCATGTTGTTTAGTGAGCTTGCTATTTATAATGGTAAAGCAAGAAGCTAGAAACGCAGAGCCCAAGGCCATTGCTATGCCTAGGGCATGCTTGAACTCAAAGCGAAAAATAATATATAGACCAACCAATATAAAGAAAGGTAAAACCACCTCATGGGCTTTTATTTTCTTTTTCGTGAAGATGGGTTCCAGAATAGACGTCCAGAGGCTGGCGGTGGCCATGCCTGCCAGACAGATGGAAACCGAAGACACCCGGGCGGAGGCGAAGAACAGAATCCAGTGCGCCGCTATCATAAAGCCCACACCTATGATTTTTATGATATTCCTTCGGCCAATCCTAAAGGACTCACCGCGCAGTTTGATGACCACCGCCAAAGCCACCGCCGCCAAAATGGTTCTATAAAACACTAATTCCACCGCTGGAATGGAGATGAGTTTGCCCAAAATAGCCGTGAATCCCCAGAGCAGGATAATGAAATGAAGTTCTAAGTAGTCTTTGAATAGAGGCTTCTGCACGGCGTAAATAATTTAGACTGTATTAAAACGGCTTAAGTTTTGGGAGAGAACCTAAATAGGTTTTTAAAAAAGTTTCTCCCGTTTTTGACCTGTTTTATCAAAAGTAGGCCAAAAACGGGAGAAGAAAAGCATTAGCGCTTACAGGGTTTACCTGGGCACGGTTTTGTAGAGCACCACGCCAATGACTGAGAAGACGGCCAAAGGAATCCAGGCGGCCAACTGCGGAGGAATACCGCCAACCTGGGCCAAGCTTCGGGACATCATCACGAAGATGATGAAGATAAAAGCCAGGATAAACCCAAGGGCAATCTGAAACCCGACGCCTCCGCGCACTTTTCTAGAACTTAGAATCACACCGATGACCGTGAGCACCGTGATGGCGAACGGGTAGCTGTAGCGTTCATATTTTTCGGTCATGAACTCGGCAATGTCTGTGGCGCCGCGCATCTGTTTCTCCTTGATCACATCGTCCAGTTCGGCCATGGTCAAGGTCTCGCGCATGCGGTAGGTGCTAGCAAAGTCTTTGGGTAACATGTTGAGCGTAGTGTCTACTGGCCCGCCCGTGGTGACGGTTTCTTTGTCGCCGTTAAAGGTACGCAGGGTGTAGGCGTCCATGTGCCACTTCTGCTTGGTGCTGTCCCATCTGATAGACTCTGACGCCAGTTTGCGTACCAGTTCCTGCTTTTTGATGGTTTCTAGTGTGAATTTATAACCCACGTTGGCGTGGTTGTTATAGCTCTCCAGATAGGCGTAAGTCTCGGGGCCAATCCTGAAATGGACGTTCCGGCCCTCATAGGTGTAGGGATTCTTGACGTATTTGATCTCAAAGGCCACGCGGGTCTTGTTGGCATTGGGGATCACGTAGGCAGAGAAGAAGAAGATGAAAATGCCAATCACCACTGATCCAATAATGTAGGGCACCAGCATACGCTTGAAAGAAACCCCGCTGCTCAAGATGGCTACAATCTCTGTATGTGAGGCCAGCTTGGCCGTCACAAACACGGTGGCAATAAAGACCGTGATAGGACTGAGCAGGTTGGCGTAAAACGGAATCATGTTGATGTAATAATCAAAAATGATGGTCCGTGCGGAGAGGTTGTTCTGGATGAAGTCATCGTTCTTCTCCACAAAATCAATCACGCAGATCACCGCCATGAGAATGATTACCACAAACACAAACGTGGTCAGGAACTTCTTGAGAATGTATTTGTCTAGGAGCTTCACGCTTTCTTTAATGAGTAGTGATTAATGAATAATGATTGAATGATAGCTAGTGATTAATTCCCACTTACTAAACGCAGCACAGAAGGAGAGTCTAAGATATTAATCATTGGTCATTCCACATTAATCATTACAATCTGGTCATCAACTTCTTCACCATCACGTCTTTCCAAGAGGCGAAGGTGCCGGCAATAATCTGTTCGCGCGCCTGGCCTACCAACCACAGGTAGAAGGTGAGGTTGTGCACGCTGGCAATCTGGGCGCCCAGCATCTCGGTGGCATGCATCAGGTGACGCAGGTACGCTTTGCTATAGAACGTACTCGCATAGCCGCCCAGTTCAGCGTCAATGGGTGAGAAGTCTTCTTTCCAACGCTCGTTCCTAATGTTGATGATGCCCTGCGTGGTGAACAGCATGCCGTTTCTAGCATTTCTAGTAGGCAGCACGCAGTCAAACATGTCTACGCCCAGCGCAATGTTCTCCAGAATGTTGGCCGGCGTGCCCACGCCCATGAGGTAACGTGGTTTGTCGGCGGGCAGTATGTCGCAGACTAGTTCGGTCATCTCATACATCATCTCGGCGGGCTCGCCCACAGAAAGACCGCCAATGGCGTTGCCCGGACGGTTCTTGCTGGCAATCATCTCAGCAGACTGAATACGCAAGTCTTTGTAGGTGCTTCCCTGCACAATTGGGAAGAGGGTCTGCTCATAGCCGTATTTGGGCTCTGTGCTGTCAAAACGGTCAATGCAACGCTGTAACCAGCGGTGCGTGCGGTCCATGGAATTTTTGGCGTAGTTGTAGTCACACGGGTACGGCGTGCACTCGTCAAAGGCCATGATGATATCGGCGCCAATGGTGCGCTGCGTGTCCATCACGTTCTCTGGCGTGAACAGGTGGCTGGAGCCGTCAATGTGGCTTCTGAACTTAACGCCGTCCTCAATGATCTTGCGCGTGCCTGACAAAGAGAACACTTGGTACCCGCCACTGTCAGTGAGGATGGGTCTGTCCCATCCGTTGAATTTGTGCAGACCGCCGGCTTTCTCCAGCACGTTCAGGCCCGGTCTCAAATACAGGTGGTAGGTGTTGCCCAGAATAATCTGCGCCTTTACGTCTTCCTTGAGTTCGCGCTGGTGCACGGCTTTAACGGTGCCGGCAGTGCCCACCGGCATGAAAATGGGCGTTTGTATGGTGCCATGCGCCGTGGTGAGTTCACCGGCACGGGCTTTGGAAGCAGGGTCTTTCGCTACTAAATCAAAGGTCATGGACAAGGGGTAAAGTGCTGGAGAAAAGCCAGGTGCTTTTATTGCTGGGTGCTAAAAAATCAGCAATCGACCTTGAATTTTCTCCAAACCACAAAGATACAGATTGACCACGGTATAACCGCAGAACAGAGAATTTTGTACTACTTTTGGGTATACTTTACTCAACCCTTGGACGCCTTCCTCACCATACCTCATTTGCTTCTTTACCTGCTGGGTGCCTGTGTGCTGGTGCAGTTGTTTTATGAGCTGTATTACTTTCTGCCGCTGGCCTTTCACAAACACCAGGCGCCGGCCTCCCCAGAAGAACTGCCACCTTTGTCTATTTTGGTCTGCGCCCACAATGAAGTGCAGAACCTGCAGGAGCTGTTGCCTTTGCTGTTGCAGCAAGAATATCCGGCGCCTTGGGAAATTATTATCATAGATGATCGTTCTTGGGATGGGACCGGGCTGTTATTAAAAGAATATCAGCTAGAGAACCCGCGTTTGAGAATAGTGCAGGCCCAGGAAACGCCCAGCCAGATGAGCCCCAAGAAATACGGCTTGTTTCTGGGCATTAAGGCGGCCAAATATGAGCATCTTTTGTTCACGGACGCAGATTGCCGGCCGGTGTCCAATACGTGGGCCCAGGCCATGGCAAGCGGGTTTCAGGAAAACAAGGACATCGTTTTAGGCTATTCTCCGTATATCAGAATATATGGATTTTTAAATCAACTGATAAGATTTGAAACCTTCTTGACGGCAATGCAGTATCTGTCGTTTGCCAAGCGGGGCCAAGCGTACATGGGGGTAGGCAGAAATCTTGCCTATACAAAATCAACTTTCTTCCGGAACAAGGGATTTGCATCACACATACGGTCGTTGGGCGGCGATGACGATTTATTCGTTCAGGCGGCCGCCAAACATTCCAAGGTTCAGATTGTCATTGAAGAGGAAGCCCACACCCAGAGTGCCCCCGAAACGCGGTGGCGCAAATGGTGGCGACAGAAGACGCGGCATATGGCCGCCGGCAAGCAGTACCAGAAACGGGACCAGTTCAGAATCGGACTTTTTGTCTTGGCAAACGGGCTATTTTATGTAATATCACCCATTCTTTTGGCCATGCAGCAGCAGTTGCTCTGGGTTGGCCTCATTATTGGGGTACGGTATCTGGGTCTTTTGGCCTCTTATGTGCCCGTGGCGCGGCGTCTACACAACCCAGTGGCCTGGTGGTTGCTACCAGCGCTGGAAATGGGGTATTACCTCACTTATATAGGGATTGGAATCTCTGTTTTAACGACTAAAAAGGTAAGATGGAAGTAAATAAGCAGTTCTCCGCGAAAGCGAAACACGATTTTAAACTGATTCAGTCGGCGGTTGAGGACGGAGATGAGAAGGCGTACGCTGAGCTGATGCAGATCTACAAGAAGCCCGTGTACCACGTGGTCCTGAAGATGGTGCGCAACCCAGACGATGCTGAGGACTTGACTATTGAAGCCTTTGCCAAAGCGTTCCGCAACCTGCACAAATTCAACCCAGAATACGCATTCAGTACCTGGTTGTTCAGGATTGCCACCAACAACTGCATTGACTTCATCAGAAAGAACAAGATCAAGACCATGTCCATTGACTCGGCTATCAAGATTGATAACGGCGATGAGATAACCATAGATTTCAAAGACAACAACCTCAATCCGCAGGAGACAGCCATCAAGAACCAAAAGATTGAGATCATGCAGTACATTGTGAGCAAGTTGCCAGACAAGTACCAGCGCTTGGTGACCCTGCGCTACTTTGACGAGCTTTCTTATGAGGAGATTGCCACTGAGCTGAGCGCCCCGTTAGGTACTGTAAAGGCCCAGTTGCACCGCGCCCGCGAGTTGCTCTATGACATGGTGAAAAACAAGAAACACCTTATTTAGACGTAAGACACAAGACGTAAGATTTTAGACTCACTCTTGGTGTATAAGATAAGAAGAGAGCGGCCCTATGGTCGCTCTCTTCATTTTTAGCCTGTTTTGCTGAGAAATAGCCTAAAAATGGAAATCCGATTTCAAAAAAGACTCGCGACTCTAGACTCAGAACTCGTGACTCATTTTACTATCTTTGGGCGTATGAAGGCAACCTCGGTAGAAATCCTCACGAAGTACTTTCCGGAGATAACCCCGGAGCAATTACAGCAGTTTGCTCAATTGGCCGAGCTGTTGGTGGATTGGAACGCCAAAATCAACGTCATCTCGCGCAAGGACACAGAGAACATTGTAGAGAACCACATCCTGCACTCACTGGCCATTGCCAAGGTGGTGACGTTTCCGGCGGGAACCAGCGTGATGGACGTAGGCACTGGCGGCGGCCTTCCGGGTTTGCCACTGGCTATTCTGTTCCCCGAGGTGAAATTCCACTTAGTGGATTCTATTGGCAAGAAGATTCACGTAGTACAGGAGATTGCGCATGAACTGCACTTACACAATGTAAAGGCTACCCAGACCCGCGCCGAACAGGTACATGACAAATACGATTTCATTGTGAGCCGCGCCGTAGCCAGACTGGCCACCTTTTACCAATGGATTCAATTCAGCTTCAAGAAAGAGTCAGTGCCTGAGCAAGGCCTCTACTATCTCAAAGGTGGCGACCTCACCGAAGAACTAGCCGAATCTGGCTTGGTGCACCAAGTGTATGATTTGAATAACTATTTTTCTGAGGAATTCTTTGAGACAAAGAAAGTGGTGTACGTGCCGCAGCATCCGACTGCGTAAATCGCTTTTGACCTATTTTAGAGAAATTAGGCCAAAAGTGGAAACCATATAAAAGCAGACGCCTCTACAATTGTAGAGGCGTCTGCTTTTATATGGTGCCTGAACTATTCTGGATAAATCGCAACGAATTCTATTATTCAAATGGCAATAAGAATGGCGAATGTGCCAAAAAAATATTTTAACGCCTTAGTTTTGCCATAACCCTCCTTCTTCAATAAAGCTCTACTTAGATGCCAAATTGTAAGACTGAACCCTACTAAGAAGAATCCTAACTTTAGGAAGGTAAGGCTTGCTAGAACAGTTGTTTTCATTTTTAAAGCTCAGGACTCAGTAAGTCCATTAAAGAACAAATAAGCCTATCTAATTGGCACACAAGGTTCTGCCAGGATGACAAAAAGAAAAAATATTGAGTCTTTTATCTTGATATTTGTGTCTCAAAAAACTACTTCACCAACGTCACCTTCTCAATAGTATCGCCAATATTCAACTGGTGCACCACGTCCATGCCTTTCACCACTCTCGCGAAGATGGTGTAGCGGCCGTCCAGGTGTGGAGTGGGCGAGTGGGTGATGAACCATTGGCAGCTTTCGGTGTCTTTGCCGGCAGAGGCCATGCCCACGTAGCCTTCCAGGTAATGCAGATTGGCAAACTCAGACCGGATGCCGTCCTCAGAGCTTCCCCAGCCGTCCCCGCGCGGGTCGCCGCCCTGGGCCACGAAGTTGGGAACCACTCTATGGAAGTTCTTGCCAATGAAGAAGCCTATCTCCGTTAACTGTACAAAATTAGCCACCGAACCCGGCGCATCTTCCACCAACAATTCAAAGGTGATATCACCTTTAGACGTCTTTAACAACGCCCGCTGGCCTTTCTTTAGTTTGTTCACCGTGGCCCAGTTGATAGGATTGCCGTACGGGGTAGGAGGCGTAGGGGCCGATGTTTTGCCTTCCAGGTAGTCCAGGGTTTTCTGCAGTTCCAGGTACGTTTCAATGTCACGCGGCAAGACCAGTTTGTCTCTAGCCTGGGTCAGGAAGGAGTGGTCGGCGTAGGTGCTCTTCATGTTCAGCTCTGGGTTGCGGATGGCTCCGGCGGCCACGCCCACCAAGGCCACATCACCAGAGGCCACGGCCTGCTGAAATATCTGGTCGAAGGCCTTTACATTAACCTGATTGAAATTCTTTTGTCCTCTAATAGCCGCCAAAGCCTCAATGCCCGCAGTGCTGATGGCGTTGTGCTTTCTATTGAAGGTCTGCTCCTGAATGAACGCAAACTGCGTGGCGTCTTTGCTTAGGGCCGTCAACAAGGCCGCCTGCTCATAGGGGTTCTGGCTGGCGGCAAAGCGTTGTTTAATCTGCGCACTGATGGCGCTTTTGTCATTGGCAGACGCCAAGGCAGCACCATACAAGGTGGCACGCACACGCCAATCCTGCTGTTTGTTGGCGTGCTCCAGCAGTTTGGGAGACTCCGTTGCCGGAGCTTTGGCAACCAGGTAGTCGGCGGCACTGAGGGCCACGTGCGGGTGCTTGTCTGCTAACGCATTAAAAGCCGCCTGCTGCGCCGAGGCATACGACAAGGCATACAAGGGCCTTACCGCGTTCACGCGCACTCTGTAATCTGCATCGTTCTTCAAGAGGGAAGCCACTACGGGAGCCAAGCCCACGGTGTCGGTCATTTTGCCTAAAGCCAAGGCTGCGGCCATGCGTACTTCGGCGCTAGGGTCTTTTTGTACGACCGTGAACACCTCAGATTTAATGGAGGAAGGGTCCAGCTTAGGCGTTCTTCCCAAGAAATGCGCAATGCCCAATCTGGCAGATTCCTGATTGGAGCGCAGGAGTTCACTGGCTTTCTTGATGGCAGAACCGTAGGCTAGTTTACGCTGTCCGGCGCGGTACAAGCCCCAGGCCTGACCCGTCTGCAGTTGCGGTTGCGAGGTAGAAATCATGGCCATCATGTCCAGGCCTTTCTGCGTGGCTACTTTGCCCCAAGCTTCCAAGAACTCGGCACGGGTGGCAGGGTCTTTCTCGGCGCCGTAAGCGGCAATCAAAGGCGTCTCAGCGGTAGAACTTCCTATTTGACCCAAGGCGTAGGCGGCGGCTTTTCTAACCTCTTGGTCTGGGTCCTGCAACAAAGCGGCCAACGGTTGCAAGGCCGTACTGTCCTGTACTGACCCGAAGGCTAGGGCGGCCTCGCGGCGGTACATGGCTTCTGGGCGTTGCAGGAACGTCAACAGCTCCTGGGTTTTGCGCTCGTCTTGCAGAGTGTAGATTTTGCGGAGCGTGGCGTCTGAGAATTTGTTAGTGCCGCCGCTTTCCTGGCCCGGCTGTTGGCAGGCCGAAGCCACCAACAAAACCGCCACTGCTATTTTAAGTTTGTTTTTCATAGGTCTGGTTTGATACCGGAAGATACGAAAGGCCGCGGGAAATGCATTAGTTCTCTCTACCGAAGCCGTTTTTGGCTTGTTTTCTGGGAATTAGCCGAAAAACGAACCTAATCTCTTCACTTTCCGCCGTTGTTAGTGTTATTGCCAACAACTCAGACTGCCTCGCCTACTTCACTACCTTGTGCCATCCAATGTGCGGATTTACTTGCGTGACCCTCTTTGCCGTGCGCTTCCGTTGGCTATGCCTGAGAAGGCTCTTTCTTCCGGTGCCCTTATGCCCTTCATTTCATTTCTACCGCTAAGCGCTCGCGGCCGCGGGGCCCCGTCTTCCCGCCTCGCGCTGTACCAGCTTGCCTCTTTTGCATAGCGCTTGCCCTAGCTTTTTCAGCTTCCTGTTTATATAGAGACCGCTTTCGGGCCAGAGCGGGTAACCTGCTTAGGCGCTCGTCAGAAAGACTGGCTTGGGTGCGGGTAGGAAAGGCTTCTACTATTCGCAGATTCTCCCCTTGAGGGGAGCGTAGAGGGGTGTTTACACCTGCAGTTAAAACAATCAACAACCAACAACCAGCAATAGAATCGTTTTTGGCCTCTTTTCTGGAAAACAGGTGAAAAACGGTGGTTTGATTGGAGCGGCCGCCAATCTTTCTGACCTTTGCCTCGCATAACCTTCGCCATGTCTGTCGCCCCCAACGTCTACAACCGTCAATTCTGGATGCTGTGCCTGAGCTCGTTTCTGTTCTCGGCCAGTTTCAACATGATTATCCCAGAACTACCCAACTACCTCACCAGCCTGGGCGGCGGCGAATACAAGGGCTTCATCATTGGCTTGTTCACGCTCACAGCTGGTTTGTCCCGACCTTTCAGCGGCAAACTCGCCGATACCATTGGGCGCCTTCCGGTCATGTACTTTGGAGTGGCGGTCTGCGTGCTCTGCGGATTTTTGTATCCCTTGGTCGCCACGGTGGCCGCGTTCATGCTCTTGCGCCTCATCCATGGCTTCTCTACCGGCTTCACGCCCACCGGCGAATCTGCCTACGTCGCGGACACGGTGCCATTGGAGAAGCGCGGCGCGGCCCTAGGTATGTTTGGCTTGGCGGGTAGCTTAGGCTTAGCCGCTGGACCTGCAATTGGCGGCGAGTTCAGCCGCTATTTCTCCTTGAATGCACTGTTTTACTGTTCCTCCGGGATGGCCTTGCTGTCTATCCTCGTCCTATCTGGCCTGAAGGAGACCTTACCCAATCCACAGAAATTCTCTATGGGTTTGTTGCGCATCAAGAAGCACGAGATTCTGGAGCCCAAGGTGATGCCGCCGTTTATAGTCATGTTCCTGACGCTCTTTTGCTACGGCGCCGTGCTCACAGTGGTGCCAGATTTTAGTAGTTCTCTTGGCATTGCCAACAAAGGACTATTCTTTACTTTCTATACATTATCTTCCATTGGCATCCGGTTCATGGCTGGCCGCGCCTCAGACAAATACGGTCGCGTGACCCTGTTGCGCATCTCCACATTAGTCATGGCTCTCTCCATGCTCACCATCAGCCTGGCCACCGACAAGACTTGGTTTCTGGCAGGGGCTGTGGTCTATGGCATTGGGACGGGCATGAATTCCCCTACACTTTACGCCTGGGCCATTGACCTCAGCGACCCGGCTCACCGCGGACGCGCCATGGCCACTATCTACATTGCCTTGGAAGCTGGCATTGGCATTGGTGCCCTAGCCGCCGGCTGGATTTTCGGGAACCACTTGGACCGCTTGCCCTTAGTTTTTCAAGTGGCGGCGGGTCTATGTAGCGTAGCGTTTTTGTATGTGATGCTAGGCAAATTCCCGAAGCGGGCAGAAGCGTAAAGCCGTTTTTGTCTTGTTTTCTGAAAATTAGGCTAAAAAAGGAATTGATGTAGAGACCAAGCACTACCTTGTCTCTTGTGCATTGCTTCTTCTATTGATATAAACACTCCTCTATGCTCCCCTCAAGGGGAGAATCTGCGGTTGGCAAAGGCTCATAGAAGTGAAACGTTCTTATGTACTATGAACCATTAGTTATGAATCTTGACTCGAGACTCAAAACTCATAACTCGCGACTATTTACAAGTATCCCTTCGCCTGAAGTCTGAATAGTTCTGCGTAGCGTTCACCTTTGGCGAGGAGCTCTTCATGGGAGCCCATCTCTACGAACTGGCCATTTTCAATGACCAGAATCCGGTCGGCCATGCGGACGGTGGAGAAGCGGTGGGAGATGAGGACGGCGGTTTTGCCTTTGGTGAGTTCGGCGAAGCGCTGGAACACCTCGTGCTCGGCGCGGGCGTCCAGGGCGGCGGTAGGCTCGTCCAGAATCAATAACTGCGCATCCCGCATGTAGGCACGTCCCAGGGCTATCTTCTGCCATTCTCCGCCCGACAAATCCACGCCTTTGTTGAACCGGCGGCCGATGACCTGGTCATAGCCTTCGGGGAGCTTGGCGATGACGGTGTCGGCCAAGCTCTGGTGCGCCGAGGATTCTATACGCGGCTGGTTGCTTTTCTCTTCAATGCGGCCAATGGCAATGTTGGTGCCGGCACTCATCTGGAAACGCACAAAGTCCTGGAAAATGACGCCAATCTCACGGCGCAAATCGGCGGGGTCGTACTCGCGCAAGTCAATGCCGTCTAGCAGGATGCGTCCCTCGGTGGGGTCGTACAAGCGGGAAAGCAGTTTAACCAGAGTGGTTTTGCCAGCTCCGTTCTCACCTACAAGAGCCAGTTTCTCGCCGGCGCGCAAGGTGAAATTGAGGTTCCGGATGGCCCAGCGCTCTGAGTTGTGGTACTGGAAACCCACGTTCTCAAACGTAAAGCCGTGTTGGATAGGATGCGGGAAGGCGGGGGCATTGGGCTTGCGATGGATGCGGGGCTGTAGCTCGAAGAAATCGAAGAAGTCCTGGAGGTACAAGGCACCTTCAGCCACGCTGGTAAAGCGGTTCAGGATGGCTTCCAGCAGGCTGCGCATGCGCATAAAGGAACCGGCAAGGAACGTGAGCT
Source organism: Rufibacter sp. DG15C (assembly GCF_001577755.1). NCBI lineage: Bacteria > Pseudomonadati > Bacteroidota > Cytophagia > Cytophagales > Hymenobacteraceae > Rufibacter > Rufibacter sp. DG15C. The sequence goes on along the minus strand of NZ_CP010776.1, from coordinate 662,865 downwards.
GACCAATAGTCACTTGGCCCTGCACCGTCTGCAGAATAATGTACACGTAGGCACCATAATAGCCCGCGCTGCCCAGGGCCGCGAAGAAACTCCCCCAGGCCGCCCGGCGCGTAGCCAGCTTCTTGTTGTCCAGATAGAATTTAGAAGAAAGGTCTCTAAAACGGGTCACCAGAAAATCTGACAGCCCGAAAATCTTTACCTCCTTGGCCGTGTCATCACTAGCGCCGGTCTGGCGCAAATAGTCCAGTTCGCGGCGCTCTGGCGTCCAGCCGTGCACCAGGGAGTAACTACGCTCGTTAAAATGAGACTCGCCCAGGAAGGCCGGTAAGACCGCAATCAAAAGCAACAGCAAGAGCCATGGGTTAAACGAGACCAGGCCTACGGCCAGGAACAGCATGGTCACCAAGTCCTGCAACTGGCCCAGGACCTGGCTCATGAGTATGGTGCGACTCAAGGTCTGTCGGCGGGCGCGCTCCAGCTTGTCATAGAAGGTAGAGTCCTCAAACTGGTCCAGGTCCAATTCGGCGGCGTGCTCCATGAGCCTGATGGAAGACTGGTTCGCGAACAAATCCCCCAGCAGCCCGTCAATCAAGGCAATGCCCCTGTTGAGTGTGTCTGAGACAACGGCCAAGCCAAATTCAATGGCGACCAGCGTAAGGAGGTAGCGTAGTTCAGGCTCACCGGTAACTTGGGTAAGCCGGATTACCTCGTCAATGATCAATTGGCCCACATACAGCATGGCCAGAGGCACCGCCGCTTTGAGTAGGCGTAGCACCACGTTCAGGAAGGCCATCCGCGGATTGGTCTGCCACACCAGTTTCAGGAACGGAGGCAGGTGTTTGAGGGCGCTCACGCGCTGCTGCACAGACAGCGGCGGCTTGCCGTTGGTAGAAACCCTCCTGCTTTTAAATAGATTGGACCAGAATGCCATAGGTAAGTGAAGGTACGCTAAAGTGTTTACCTACGCGAATCTGAAATTATCAGCCTTGCCGTTCAGGAACATTCTTATAAAATCCTGTTTGGGGTAGCATGCCCACTAGCACATAATAACCTCTTCAGCTTCTAATAATTGACTTTAAGGATGAATGTCGTTTTTGGCCTCTTTTCTAGGAAATAAGCCAAAAACGAGCTTTTGGGCAGTAGCCTAAAGGAAACCTATTGCTATGTTTTCTGGCCTAAAAATGTTAGCGCAATCTAGATTTAAACGTATTAATACTATTATGGAAGAGGTGTTTTTACATAGACTTTGGAGCTTGCACCAACAGAACCAGCTGCGCATACCCACTGCATTGCTTTGCCAGTTTCTGGAACGGCTTATGCAAATGCTGTTTCCGCCGCTAGCCGAACCTCCTTACAAAACGGAGCACGCGCTGCGACAGGAGGCCCATTTCCTGGAAAAGGAATTGGTGCGCCTGTTGGAAGGGGTGCAGCACCTAGGAGAATTTTCGGCGGCAGAGACGGCCCAGCGTTTTATCCAGCAGTTGCCGCGTCTCTATGACCAGATTGTGGAAGATGCCCAGTTTATTCAGGAGCAGGACCCGGCCGCCCGGCATATTGAGGAAGTAATGCGCACCTACCCTGGGTTTGTGGCCATTGCCGTATACCGCATGGCCCATTTCCTGCACCAAGAAGGCGTCCCTATTCTGCCCAGAATTCTAACTGAGTACGCCCATGGCAAAACCGGAATTGATATTCATCCCGGGGCTCGTATTGGAGTACCTTTCTGCATTGACCACGGCACCGGGGTAGTGATAGGGGAAACCACGGAGATTGGCAGTTTTGTGAAGCTCTACCAAGGCGTGACGCTGGGAGCCTTGAGCGTAGCCAAACACATGCAGGATATCAAACGGCACCCTACCATTGAGGACCACGTGGTCATTTACGCTGGTGCCACCATATTAGGTGGGGCCACGGTCATTGGCACGCACAGTATCATTGGCGGTAACGTATGGCTGACTGAGAGCGTAGGGCCGTACTCCAGACTCTACCATCGCGCTCAGATCAAGGTGAGCCGTACCGAAGAGCCTGAAGGCGTCCTGGACTTCTCTATTTAGCGTTTGATTGCCCCTGAAGCATAAACATCTGGCTACTTCGCTAAACGCTTTTCATCAGTAGTCCTTCCAATTCCTTATCGCCTTTTATGAGAACCGACAATATTCTGCAAACCATAGGCAACACGCCCACCGTTAAAATTAACCGCTTGTTTGGCCCGGAGGCTAATGTCTGGATGAAGCTGGAACGTGCTAATCCCGGCGGAAGCATCAAAGACCGCATTGCCCTCTCCATGGTGGAGGACGCAGAAAAGCGAGGTCTTTTGAAAGAAGGAACCCGCATCATAGAACCAACCTCAGGCAACACCGGCGTGGGCTTGGCCATGGTAGCCGCCGTGAAGGGGTATTCGCTCACTTTGGTCATGCCAGAATCTATGTCTATTGAACGTCGTCGCCTGATGACCGCCTACGGGGCCCAGTTGGAACTTACCCCGCGGGAGAAGGGCATGCGCGGCGCCATTGAGAAAGCTAATGAACTGGCCCAACAAAACGGCAACGCCTGGATTCCCATGCAGTTTGAGAACGAGGCGAATACCCAAATCCATATTAACACTACCGCTCAGGAAGTGCTGGCAGACTTTCCGGAGGGTTTGGATTACCTGATTACCGGTGTGGGGACGGGCGGCCACATCACTGGCGTGGGCCGCGTGCTCAAAGAGAAATTCCCCAACCTAAAGGTGTTTGCAGTAGAACCCACATTGTCTCCTGTTCTAAGCGGTGGCGAACCGGGGCCTCACCCCATCCAAGGCGTGGGCGCGGGGTTCATTCCTAAAATCATGGACATGTCGTTATTAGATGGCATCATTCAAGTAAGCCCGCAAGAAGCGTTTGACTATGCTAGAAGAGCCGCCCAGCAGGAGGGTATTTTCATTGGGGTTTCATCGGGTGGTTCCTTGGCAGCCGTGGCCCAGAAAATAGGGGAGGTAGAGAACGGTGCGCGTATCCTCACCTTCTGCTATGACACCGGTGAGCGTTATTTGTCAGTGGAAGGATTGTTTGTGTAGGGAGATAGCTATTATATAAAAAAGAAAGACCACTGTATTTACAGTGGTCTTTCTTTTTTTGATTTTATTCGAATAGGTATTATTATATTTTAATAATGTGTGAGTTCATTTGGTTTCCATCCTCAACAACTTTTAAAATATAGTTTCCTGGTTTTACGTCCTTTAGATTTAAATTATACTTATCAAGAAACGCAGGTTGTTTCCATTCTTTAATTGATTGATTAGTATATACATCTATGAGTAAAAATTCTACCATGTTTTTATCATTTTTTGCTTTCAAAGAAGTAGACTGACCTCTATTAATTATTACATCTACATTGTCAATAGTTGGATTCGGAGAGACAGCCATTGTGTAGGTGTATACGCCACATTGTGTGGCTACTTGCACCTCTCTTGTACTTATATAACCTGCTCCACAAGCATTAGAAACTTGTACTGTAATTAGGTAGGAACCAGTACTAGCAAATCTAACCCTTACAGATGGATTCATAGTATTTATTGTAGTGGTAGTGGTAGTCCCTAGTTTTTTATAAGTCCATTTGATATTTGTATAGTTTGCATCGGCAGCGCTCAGATTGATAAAGAAATTATGATACCCTACTGTAAAACAAGAGGAGTTTGGATCACCTTGAGTTTCTGGAGTTATTGTGTAATAAGTAGATGGTTGGCCAATTGTAAATTTTCTTTCAGCAATTCCTTCACAAGTTCCTGCCACATCAAATGTTACCCATGCAGTGCCAACAGCACCAGGATTTCTAGAAACATTGGCAGTTGTTCCAATGCCAGAAGTTGGGTTTACATTACTACTTGCAGTCCATGTAACATAAGCAGAAGGAGGAGTGTTAATAATTGATACGGAAGCACCCGAACAAGTTTCATTAGAAGTAGTTGTATAAGCAAATGGTCTTGTGGGTAACCCAAACAATTCATTTTTTAGCCATTCAGCTGCTTCAGGCCAAATTGATACGTGTTTTGTGTTAGTGCCTACTGGACCAAAGTAACTATTAAATGGCGTTTCTCCTGTACAAGTCAAGTTCCTAGCACTAATATCTTCCCCTAAATCTTGATTAGTACCTGAAAAAGCTAATGCGCTTTTGGTATTGATAAAGCTATGGATTGGTACAAGTGAAGTAAATTCACCACTGGCCACTCCATAGTCAAATTCGCCCTGGCCTGCTATTATACCTTGGGTGTTATAAGTGCCTCCTGGTGCCACATCTATACCAACTGTATTATTTGGTGCAATCATATCAACTGTTCTTCCAGAAGCTAAATCAACTCTTCCTGAGAAAATGTTGCAAGTATTACCATAACTTGGTGAAAAGCTCATAGTAGTAGTAATTGAAGAATTATTAAAAAAACTACCAGGCATGGCTTTTGCTTCGAAATCGAAACCCTTCTGACAAGCGTTATATACTAATACCCCGTTTAAGCTTCCATTTGCTAAAGCAACCTTGCGGAATTTGTGTTCTTGACTAGGATCGCCTTTAGGAAAGCCCAACGCATTCAAATCATCATAAAATCTCTGGAAAAATCCTGGCGCACTAGAAGGTGTGCCATAAAGGGTATTTCCTGATGAAGGTAGATTGGTGCCTGTAAAATGGTTGACTAGCATTTGTTTTGCAGCAGGAGACATAATTTTTTTATCTCTATTGTATTTAGCGGCCTCAACTCCTATCTTCTTTGCGATATAGTCCAGAAACTGTTGATCACCCATCGGAATATTAGCTCCTTTATGAGGAGAGTCAAAGGAGATCCAAAGCTTAGTGTTATGAGGGAGATTATTCTTTTCCATGTAAGCTAGTGCATATCTACTAATTAGACCACCCATGCTAGGACCCAAAATTACTAGCTGCTCACTTCCCTGTTTTTCGGCATTAATCTTTTGTATTAATTTTATTAATACAAAAGCATTGCGCTCAATATAATCTGCACCACCATCTCTTTTTCTGTTTAACGGTGCTATGTTATATTTTGGAAAATTTAATATAATAATATCATATCCTTGACCTCTTAAATTATTAGCAAAATTGCCTCCAGATAGGTTGTTTCTATAAATGTCAAACGCATCGTCTTGGTCATCTGGATCAAACCCATCTACTACAATTAATGGTTTCTTTATAGCCGTAGCTGTGCTGCAGTCTACATTAGTGGCATAAAACACTGTGGCCTCTCCATATCCTTCAGTAGCCACAGATTCATCATAGCCTTTAAAAGTTAAATTACTTCCCCCAGGGAACGATGGCATAGTATTACCGCTCCAAACTTTTATTACTGGGTTTGGGCAGGCTGGAATGCCACCTCCTGATGTATCATCTCTATTATCTACCACATCACTTCCTATATCTATCACTCCATATGTAGTACTTGTTGAACCGTCGCTAAATGAAGCTACAAATCTTAATGTTTTTCTGCCATTTTGAGAATAAGTTACAACAGTTGAACTTGTTGTGCCAACGCTTTTTAACCCCAATCCATCACCAAAATCTATCATTAGATAGGTAATGGTTTTGTCTGTATTGTTGAAAATTAAATTTGAATTTAACTCGTAAGTTACTCTTAACCCATTTATTCTATTTAATAAAGGGCTGGCTATAAACGTTGTTCTTGTCAGATATGGATGACGTGGTCTATTTGGTACATCGTAATAAAGACCATTCGTTAGCTGAATTAGACCTAAATCTATTGCACTGGTATCGATTACATTAAATTTAAATGCAGCTAAGCCTAATGCTACTTTCTTTTGAATCTTAGCATCTGTTGATAAATCTCTGATTTCAGATACAGTTTTCAAGTTTGTAGTGTCATAGGCAGCTCTGAATATTTCACTATATGCCTGAATAAAATATGAGTAATTACTAGTATCGGGTTGTACTAGATTGAATTTATGAACATTCGCAAATGGAAATATTCTGTCATAAAGAATTCCAGTATTTATGCTAGATTTATCAAGATGTTGTATTAAGCTATCAATATGTCTTTTGTGAGAGTCTGGACTACCTAGAGATGCAAATGTATTGGGTGCAGATGCTGCATTATAACTTGTTTGTGCTAGGAGGTTATTGGGGAAGCATACAATAAAAGTGCATACGAACAGCAAAATTGGAATAAATCTGATAGTAAGTTTGTAATGCATATTATTAGAATAGATTATAAAGTGATTAAAATTTAAAATGTTAGTTGTTTATATTAGAAAGCAGTATTTGCTTATGAACTAATGTTTTGCCTTAACATGAAGAAAATTTGACAAATATTAGAATTAATAATTAAGCATTCTTCTTCGTTAAAATTACACAAAACAGATTATGTATATAGGGAAATATTTAATTGTTATGTAACTATAAACATTATAAAAAAAAATATAATTATTATACTGTATGGTATTTTAAATGACTAAGTTGTTTGTTGAATCCATTTGAATAAATAGATTAAAAGGTATAGGGATACTACTTAAAAGTATATCGATTTTATTTCTTAAAAGATATTTATATAGTCATACACATGTTTGGATATGTAAAGATTTCATAAATAAATAATTGGGATTAAGTGTAAATAATTAAGAAAACAATTAACTATTTAAAATTATTGAAAAAAAAGAGGCCCTTACAAGTAACTGTAAGAGCCTCTAACCAAAATGAAGAGTATTGGAGATGAACCTATAAATCTCTCAAGAACCTTGGAGCTCTTTAGCCAATTGAGTTAGTAAGCCATTAAAGAAAAATGCGCCTGTGTTTTTTTGATGGAGGTTTCTCCTTGTATTGCTTCTGACCTGCCGTTAAACTGCATGAATATTTTAAGGCCCAACGCTCCGCTTTTGTTGGAGAGGTTCCTTCCAGTGTTCTGCTATTCTAATCTAAGGGTAAATTTTTCATAGCTTTTTATGTTTTACTTAATTTAGCTTTTCTGAGTAGAGGATGTATAAGAGGGAGGGCATAAGATTTACATAAAAAAAGCCCCACTATTTCTAGTGAGGCTTTTGTGGAGAATATCGGAGTCGAACCGATGACCTCTTGCATGCCATGCAAGCGCTCTAGCCAGCTGAGCTAATCCCCCGGTTAGTGATACAAAAATAGCAGGCTTTTTTAAAACTGCCAAATCAAAAGTGGGATTTCCTGCAAATAATATTTAAAAGGATTCCGTTACTGGGGGATAGCTATTGGCAACTACCTGTAAGCAAGAGGGTAAATATAAAGGGCGAACCAACGGTTCGCCCTTTATAAAAGTCAATAAATAAATATTAGTTGAAGATATAACGCAAGCCAAACTGCATATAATACGTAGAAGCGATGCTTACTACTGGTCTGTAAGACGTAGAGATTGGCAAGTTTCTATCTGTTGCCAAACGGAAAGTTGGTTTAACAGTACCGTCTGTCTGAAGAGAAGATACGTTGGTAGGCGTTAGGATAGAACGTTGGTTGGTTTGGTAAACTAAGCCCCAGTTCTCGTTCAAGAAGTTAGCAACATTGAATACATCCCAGCTGAACTGGAGAGTGTTGCGTTTGCCACCTACGTTTACGAAGATGTCTTGCATGATTCTGAAATCAAACTGGTTTCTCCAAGGCAACATGGCGCCATTACGCTCTGCATACTCGCCTTTGTGTGCATTTAAATACTCATCTTGCTCAATAAACCGGAAGAACATGTCGCTCTGCTGTTGTGGAGAATAAGTGATGGCGTTGGCACCACTACCTACAGTTAACGGAACGAAGGTGATTTCAGAAGCATTCTTTGGTATATAGATCAAGTCAGCATTGGCGCCATCTCTGTTAAAGTCAGAACCATACGTGTAAGAGTAACGACCATCTCTAGATCCAGAATAGAATAAAGAAATGCTGGTGCCAAAGTGGTTTAAATATTCTTTACGATAAGACAATGAACCTACAAATCTATCTGGCACAACATAGTTGGCGTGACTTAGTTCTGGATTGTTAGCGCCATTCACAGTTGGTGTACCACTCCAGGCAGAACCTGCTTGGTCGCCGCTACCATCGTAAAGGTTTTTGGCTTCACTTCTAATGTATGCAAAAGAGGTTGAAAGGCCGTTGTCAAATTGCTTGTCTACCTTAGCCGAAACGGACCAGTAGTAACCTTTAGAAGCATTGTCCAAAACAATAGCCTGGTATTGACCAGAAGCGGTTGGATCTGTTGAAGGAACACCGCTGGCTAACGTCACATATTGTTTGTCTCTATTGCTGTTAGGGTAGAAAGGTCTGTTGTCTGGGTATCCAGCTACATTCAAGGCTTTTGGTGCAACTAGGTTGGCATTTCTGAATAAGGCAGTGTTCAAATCCTTGTTATAAATACCTTCTAAGGTACCTACTAAGCCAAAGGGAAGCTGAGCATCAACGGCTAAGCTGCTCTTCCAGGTTTGTGGCATCTTGAAATCATTAGAAATGAATGTCATGGTGCTACCTAGTACTGTTCCAGCAGCTGGCTGTGTAGTTGGTCTGTAAGCGTTAGGATCTGGGTTGAATACACCACCGTTTGGTAATGCTCCAATTTCACTTGGAGTAGAATAGATCTGAGTTACCTGTAACATAGCGGCATCACTTGCTTGTGACACTATCCAAACAAATGGTACCCGACCGGTGAAGACACCAGAACCACCACGTACTTGCAATGTACGGTCACCTTTCACATCCCAGTTGAAACCAGCTCTTGGAGACCATAAAAGAGCAGATTTAGGCAATGTAGCTGTGTTGAACATTTCGCCGTCACCAGTTACTGCAGGATCGCCTCCAAACTCAAGTGTTTTTACAATTGGGTGCTCCGCCATCTTTTCTGGGTACGTTGGCAAGTCAACGCGTAACCCTACCGTTAAACGTAGATTGTCTGTCAAGGTCATCTCATCCTGTGCATAAGCAGAATACTGCGCAAATTTGAAGCTAGGGAACGCTTGCTCATAACCTGGCAACAAAGAGTAGGTGATGGCAATAGCGGCTGGCTTAGCACGTAAGGCTGGGTCTGGGTTAGTTTGACTGTAGAAGTCAGCTAATGAGTTGAAACGGTAGTAGCTGGTACCATAGCGCTGGAAGCCATTTTGAGTTTCTGACCAGTCTGCTTGAAGACCTGCGGTTACCGTGTGCTTACCAGCAAACCAAGTGAAGTTATCCACCACAGAGTGAGAGGTGACGTCTCTTAGGTTACCATAGGTAAACAGCTCATAGCCAAAAGAAGTCCAAGGCGTACCAGTGTTAAGGATGTCTACAAATGGAAACTCAGCACTTTCTGAGCTACGTGGGTCATTTTGGCGTGTGTATGAGTAACGGATAGTATTTGCAAACTTGCCGCCAAAGGTTGAGTTTACCTCAGAAGCCAATGAATAAAAATTTGCCTCTTGGAAGTAGTTGGCATTCTTGTAGGCCAATGCATTGTCATTCTGGCGACCACTTCCGCTTGAGAAACTGGCTGGGGCAGCAGATGTACCGTTCACCATTACAGGATCTTTGCTTTCTAGCTGGCTATAACGAATGTTGAAGCGGTGATTATCTGTGATGTTCCAGTCCAGACGGGCTAAAAACTTCATGCTTTCGTTTTCAAAGTCATACCCTTCATAAGGACCGGTTTCATAACCATATGTCTCTCTTAGGTATGTGCTTAAAGCATCTAGCTCACTGGCAGTAGGACGTGCCACGCTTGGGCTACCAAATGGTCTGCTAGAAGTAGCCGCAAAACGAGTCTGTCCTGGTCTTGTTTGCTTCTCTTGCTCTGCATTGGCAAAGAAGAACAACTTGTTTTTAATGATAGGGCCACCTAAACGGAAACCATATTGCTTGTAGTTCATGTCCTGAAGCGTTAATTCTTCTGGACCAACATCCTTACCCTGCTGATTTTGGTTTCTGAAGTAAGTATATACAGAACCTTTAAAGTCATTCGTTCCAGAGCGCGTTACAGCGTTAATTGCTGAACCAATGAAACCAGACTGACGAATGTCATAAGGAGTTACGTTAACAGAAATCTCTTCAATCGCGTCCAAAGAAATGGGCTGTGCAGATCCACCTGGTAGGTTTCCACCAATACCAAAATTGTTATTGAACTCTGAGCCATCAATAGTTACGTTGTTCTGCCGATAGTTACCTCCCCCCACAGATGTACCGTTGGCCTGCGGCGTCAAACGAGTAAAATCATTGATAGATCGGTTGATACTTGGCAAGGCCTGAATCTCTTGGCTGCTTATGTTGGTTATAGAACCACTTCTTTCTGCATTCAAAACAGATCTTGGATTGGCTGCTGTAACCACCACTTCCTGTAAATCTGTACCAGACTGTGGCAAACGCACGTTTAAAACAAACGGTTCTGCTAGCCTTAAAGTAATGTTTTCTTGCTTTTGTGTCTGGTAGCCAATATAGGTCACCTCTACTGAGTAAGGACCACCCACACGCATATTAGGGATGGTGAATTTACCATCTACGTTAGTAGATACGCCGTATCGTGTACCAGTAGGACCATGGATGGCTAACACCGTAGCGCCAGGCAAGCCTTCGCCACTTTGATCAGTAATAAGACCCGTCATTGATGAAGTAGTTACACCTTGCGACCAACTTAGGTGCACAGGCAAACACATCACCACGATGAGCATCAATCGGGTAAACAGGTTTTTCATAAAGGATTTTTTTTGAACAAAAGTAAACTGGGTAATTGAGAAAGGAGATAAGAGTATTGTTAAGATAACATTAAGAATGCTACCAGAACGGGCAAGAGAGGAAGTAGGCAATCTCCAACAGGAAGAGATCATGAGGATGGTCAATAAGATTTGACTCAACAAAGATAGCCTTTGCCTTTAAGATTATGCAAGCATATGTTAAATAAAAAAGCCCTGCTAAAACTAGCAGGGCTTTTTTATTTAATTAGTTATGAGTCCTATTTAAAAACCTCAAAACTGCCGTTGTCTTTTTTAATAAAAGTGGTTTGCACTGTCACATTGCTACCTCTGTAAACAATGTACGTCAATTGGTATTTTTGACCCACTTCAGCATTAGGATATTTTACTTTCAGAAGTTCAGCTAAACCAGCGTTAATTTGGGCTTCAGTCCAGTATCTGGTGTCAGTAGTGCTACCGGCTTGATAGAAGTTTTTGAATTGCTTTAGGTTAGCTCTGTTTAGCTCAGTACCTACGTTAGGGAAAGCGGCAATGGCTTCATAATCTGCAGTGACTAACGTGTATTTGATAGTCAAGTCTGGTACCCAGATACCATTGTTGAAAGCAAACGTTAATGTTCTGGGCTCAGTAAAGAAGTTACGGGTAAGCTTAGTCCAGTTGCTTCCATCATACACCATGGCCATTACTTGCTGTAAGGTAGAGCTTGAGCTCATCCGGACAGCGTAGCTTACATATTTGACGTCACCAGCCTTGGCCCCAAAAACCTTTGATTTAAGGAAGTTGTCAAAGTAGCCAGGCAGCATTGCCTCATCTGCCGGAGCAAATGCGTTGTTTCTGTTTCTGTCAACTTTTAGGTAATCTGCCTCCGTAACCAAGTAAGTCTCTTCCCAACGACCATTAGTGTAGAAGTAAGAATAAGTTCTAACTTGAGTAGTTGGCAATTGGTTGTTGCTGAACCAGTTGAAAGTTAAATTTACTAATCTGCCTTGTACGGGAGTAGGATATCTGGCATTTAGGTACGTCTCAACTTGAGAGAATCTGTCAAAGTTCTTAAAAGTTGTTCCACCTAAGGCGTAATCCTCATCAGTAAGGGTGTAAACGTCGCGCTCGGCAACTGTATTACCTTTAAAAGAATAGGTTAACAAGTTGTAAGTGACGGTGATCTCATCCTTATTGTCAAAGTTAGGATAAGCCGTGTTTAAGTAAAGCGGAATCAATTTACCAGCCTCTTCCTCTGTGGCAAAATAGAAGTTTGTGTTTACGTAAGAAGCTACTCCCGGCTTGCCTGCCAAGGTTTTGTAGTTAGCCTCAGACATGGTGATGTTAAGCTTTCTTACATCATTTGGATTGAAGGCTTTTGGAAGGGCATCCAATTCTTCATAGACGTCGTCCATTGGATTACAGGCCGTAACTGCCATCAGCAATGAACAGAATAGATAAAATATCTTTTTCATTATAATTCTAATTAGAAGTTAATTCTCAAAGTAGTCGTCCAAGATCTACCAGTACCATAGTACACAAAAGAGTTACTTGCGTTGCTCAAATAAGGCTCCTCATTGCTGGCACGGGTATAGTTAGATAAAGCATCAGAAATGTATTCAGTGTCAAACACATTGTTTACGTTTCCGATCACAGAAGCATTAAGGCCTGCAAATTTAAACTTGAAAACGGCGTTCAAATCCATTAACGAGTAAGTAGGCACTTTCCAAGGGTCGTTTCCTCTGGTTTCAGGTAGGTTAATTGGGTTGAAGTCTGAATTGAAGTTAGCATAATAGTTATAGTCAGCTCCAATTTTGAAATCGTCTGTTAATTTAAGATCTAACCCAAGGGCTGCGGTAGTCTGAGGGGCATCACCAACCTTTAGGCCAGCCATAGTCACCGTAGGAACAGTTCCACGCTTTACTTGGTTCTCATCAAATATCTCAACACCTTCAATGTCATTCAACCAAGTCCAGTCACCCACAGACACCATACCAGTTAAGGTAAGTCTGTTGATTGGTTCATATCTGAAGTCTACTTCAATTCCTTGGTGTAAAGCATCTACTCCTAATAAGTTAGCAAACAGAAGTTCAGTTCCTTGTCCAGGGAAAGATCTTGTGAATGATCTGTCTTTCCATGTGGTTCTGTACAAGTTTACATTACCAGAAAGCGACTTGCTTCTATAACCATAACCCAACTCGTAGCTCAAAATTTTCTCATTCTCAGCGTTGTCATTAGCAAGGTTTTGGTTGCCTATGAACACAGCACTAAAGAAGGGAGCCTTCGCAAAATAACCAAGGTTGGCAAACACGTTGTGGTTGTCATTTAGGTTATAGTTAGCCCCACCTTTTGCTTGGTAACCGAAGAAATTGACTTTCTCACTTTCCCGCAAAGGATCATCATTTTTGTATCTGAAGTAATCTATGCGCTGGTAAGAAGTATTAGAAGCGGCCAAGGATAGGAACGTAGCCAATGCGCCGGTTTTGTATTCACCTTGCAAGAAACCACCTGCCCAGTTCACAATACCATCATTGTAAAAACCAATTTTATCGCCATTCTTAGCTCTAAAGTTAGGGTTGTTTACGTTTCCACTGTTCAACACATACTCTGCACCAAGTAGGTTTCTTACAGAGTTAAAGTGGATTCCTTTGTAGTATCTCAAGTCAACACCTGCCAATAAATCAAAGTTTTCGGTAAGTGCTTTCTGGTAAGTACTCAAGGCGCCATACCATCTGTGGTCATTGCGGTTAGACTGCAAGTAAGCAACGGCGTTGCCATCTTGTGAAGCCACGTTTAAGTCTACAAGCTTATCAATGTCAACAGGAGAGTATTTGTCTCCGGTTCTGGTGCCTAAGAATAATGAAGCATTGTTAGGGAATTCATTTCCTCCTGAACCAGAAGAAGCATAAAGCGCAGTAGACAAAGAGGACGTACCGTCAATTGTCCAATAGTGGTTTAATGACACTTGTGGTTTGTGGTAGAAGTTACCACTGATAGTTTTAGTCTCGCCGTTCAATACTCCCCAGTTAGGGTTGAACCTGATGCCTTGTGGAGCATCTCTGTAGTATTGGATGTTCTGGCGCTCAAATCTTGAGCCGTGGTATTGAGGAGCTCCAAATCCAGTCAAAGAAAGAGTGTGCTTCTCATTAAGAACCTTTGAAACGTTGAAGAAGTAGCTATACGCTTCAAACGCCAAGCCTTCAAACCAGCCGTCACCTTCAGTCTTTGAACCTGCCACAGAGAAAGACCAGCCTTTTTCTGTCAAGCCAGAAGAAAGAGAGAAAGCCGTTTTGCTGAAGTTGTTGTTACCAATAGCCTGAGAAACGAAACCACCTTTTTGGGCGTCGGTTGTCTTAGTTAGAATATTGATGGTACCACCCACAGAAGGCACGGCTACTTTTGAAGCGCCTAAGCCTCTTTGAGTCTGCATAGAACGAGTAACATCTGTTAAACCTGCCCAGTTAGACCAGAATACTCTGCCGCTTTCCATGTCATTTACCGGTATGCCATTAATCATTACAGCAATGTTGGCACTTTGGAAACCGCGCATGTTAATTCTAGAGTCACCATATCCTCCACCGGCACCTCTGGTGGCATAAACCCCAGGAGTTGACTTTAATAGCTCAGGGAATTCCTGCTGACTGGCCTTTTCTACGATCACCTCGCTGGTAACGGTAGACATAGCTACTGGAGTTTCTCTTTCAATGGCATAGCTGGCCCCAGTCACTAAAACTTCATTGATGTTATTTTCAACACCTTTCATTTTAATAGTTCCGGCGTTTGAGCCAGAAACGGCAACTTCTTGCTGGGTATACCCAATGTAATTGATTACCAAGGTGACATTCTCAGCAGTAGTTTTTAAGCTGAACGTTCCATCTACCTCAGTAGTAACACCTTCGCTGCTTCCTTTCACAGACACAGAAGCACCAGGCAATGACTCCTGCGTAGTGGCGTCCACCACCTTGCCTCTAATAGTCCTCTGTGCAAATGCGGTCGTGAAAACCAGCAGCAGTAAAGGAATAACGCACAAAATTCTTTGTAACTTAATCTTCATAAAGGGTTTTTTTTGAACAAAAGAAAAATTGGTATTTGAAAAAGCGGGTAAGGCTATAGGTAGGTTAACATAGGGCATGTTAACGGAACTTCTTGGGGAACAAGAAAGAAATCTCCAACAGGAAGAGATCATGAGATAAGTCAGTAAGTTGACACTACAAAGATAACTACTTATTTGCTTTCAATGCTAGGCATAGCGGGAACATAATTGCAAGAAAATGTAGCTCTTACAGGTACTGGCTTAAATAGATGGTACGCAAACAACTTTTTGCCTTAAACAAGTTAAACTAGGCGCATTACTTTGATTAAGTTTTCCTGTTCTATTAGCTGAGTGCTGCATTTCTGAGGAAAAAAATAAGCGGTAAACCCCCTAAGTTAAATACCAGGCCTTACCGCTTTGATAAAGTTTCTTTTGTAATAAGGGGCAAACAGATTGTCTTCTTTAACGCCCAGGGATGTGGAGGAATGGATGAAGTAAATCTCATTCCCATTACGCACCTCGGTGACCATGCCGGCGTGGGTAATGTTGCTAGGGCTCTGCGTGGAACTGAAGAATACTAAATCGCCGGCCTTAATCTCACTGGTGGAGACGGTGGGTCCAAAACGGCTCTGCTCACTGGAGGTGCGGGGCAGCGTCACGTTAATGGATTGAAAAGAGGTGCAGAGCAAGCCGGAGCAGTCCATGCCAATGCGGGTGGTGCCGCCAAATTTATACGGGGTGCCTCTAAAAGAGCGGGCCGTAGAAATAACCGTCTCTACTTTTTTGCTGCTGTAATTAGCGCTAACCCCATTGTTTCTTCCTTTTGAGTCTTTGCCTTTCTTCTTGGCCAGCACCTTCTTCTTGTCTTCCTTAGAGAAGATGCCAGACTTGCGGGCTAGGCGGCGCTGCTGCCGTTCGGCTTTTTTGAGCTCGGCAATCTCCTGCGCAGACTTATAAGCCTCGTCTGGTTTGCTGAACGTAGAATAAGAAGACTTTCCGCAGGAGGCCACCAGTAAAAGAAGCCCTAGCAGAAGTAGCGTTGAGTATTTATTTAACATGTTCAAAGCTTTACCTTAGCAGAAGTTTCCCTAGGAACGTTAAAGTTAATCCATTCAGTCTTTCTATAAAATGAATTTTAACCCAGTCACCCCAGAAATCTTGGCGACCCTGCAGCAGATAGTAGGAGAGGCCTTTGTGCTTACCTCTGCCATGCAAGAAGAGGTAAAACGGTACGCTCATGATGAAACCGAGGACCTGCATTTCTATCCAGAGGTAGTAGTGAAGCCAACCAACGCGCAGGAGGTGAGTAAGATAGCCAAACTCTGTCATGATAATTACATTCCATTGACACCGCGCGGCGCTGGTACGGGATTGAGCGGCGGGGCCTTGCCTATTCACGGTGGGGTGGTGCTGTCCATGGAGCGGTTTAATAAGATTATTAACATAGATGAGCGCAACCTGCAGGCCACGGTAGAGCCCGGCGTGGTGAATGAGGAATTCCAGAATGCGGTCAAGGCCAAGGGACTTTTCTATCCACCAGACCCGGCCAGCAAAGGCAGCTGCTTTCTGGGCGGCAACCTGAGCATGTCTTCAGGTGGTCCAAAAGCGGTGAAATACGGCGTGACGCGTGATTATGTCCTTAACATAGAAATGGTTTTGCCTACCGGCGAAATCATCTGGACCGGTGCCAATGTCTTAAAATATTCCACGGGTTATAACCTCACGCACCTCATGATTGGCAGTGAAGGCACCTTGGGCATCATCACCAAAATCGTGTTCAAGCTCATTCCGTTTCCGCCTAAGAACGTGGTGATGCTGGTACCGTTTAGGTCTTCAGAAGAGGCCTGCGCGGCGGTGGCCCAGATTTTCATGGCGGGTATCACACCGTCGGGGCTGGAATTCATGGAGCGGGAGGCCCTGCAATGGTCCTCAGACTATTTAAAGATAGACGTGCCGCTGCCCGAGGATATTGAGGCCCACCTGATTATTGAGCTGGATGGCTGGGATTTGGATTTGTTGTACCAAGATGCCGAGCGCGTGTACGGCGTGCTGGAGAAATTCAATACCGGTGAAGTCTTGCTAGCCGACACCGAAGCGCAGAAAGAAGACATCTGGCGCCTACGACGCAACGTAGGCAATGCCGTGCGCTACAATTCCATCTACAAAGAAGAAGACACCGTGGTGCCCCGCGCCGAATTGCCAGCCCTGCTCAAAGGCGTGAAGGAGATTGGCCAACGCTACAACTTCAAATCCGTCTGCTACGGCCACGCCGGCGATGGCAACCTGCACATCAACATCATCAAAGGCGACATGTCTGACGACGATTGGAACAACAAGCTCACCGAAGGCATCAAAGAACTCTTCAGGCTGTGCGTGGCGCTGGGCGGTACTATCTCTGGAGAGCACGGCATTGGTCTGGTGCAGAAACCGTACATGCACATAGCCCTGCAAGAAAAGCAGTTTGAACTCATGCGCGGTATCAAGAAAACCTTTGACCCGCATGGCATCCTTAACCCAGGTAAGATCTTTGAAATGGCGTAAGATTCTGGACTAGTACATTCAAAAGCGGCGTTGGCCCTTCATTGAGCTTTCGCCGCTTTTTTATAACAAGCCGTTTTTAGGCTAATTTCCAGAAAATAGGTCAAAAACGGCGGTCCAGTCCTAGGCCCACGGTGTAGTTGTTCCGGTAGGCGCTAGGTGAATACTCTTGGTAATCTAAGCCCAACCGACCGGTAAGTAAAAGCAGCGGCGCAATCTTCTTTTGAACGTCCAGACGTATTTTGCTTGACTGCAAAGTAGCTGAAGGAAGCAACGAGAGGTCCTTGTTCCTGTCATCCGGCGAAAACCCAGAACCCAGCGTCAAGCCCAAAAACTCATCTGTGGCCCCATAGTAATAGCGCAAAGTCAGGAAGTAGGATTGGGCAATCTCTTCTTGGCCAGGCGAAAAATACGGCCTAAACGAAAACCAGAACTTGCCCCAGTATTTGCTCACAGAAGCGGTATATATAACCGTGTTTTCTGCGTAGCGCAAATACCGCAGCCCGGCCTCCAACTCAAACCCGTGGCCCATGTTCCTGAACAGAGATATCCCTGATCTGAATTTGGGGAAGAAACTGGCGGTGGAGCCTCCTGCGTTCAAGTACAGGTAATAATTGTCATTCAGCTTAGGGTAGAAATCAGCCTCCACCAAGGTTCCGGTCTTCTCAAAACGGTTGGCTACATACGCGCGGCCAATCAAATTGCCTTGTTTTAAGCGTCTGGTGTAGGCCAAAGAAAGCGTATGCCAGCTGTCCAAGGCCTTGCTAAACGCATCCAGTTCATACAAGGCATACACACTGTTTTTAGCTGATTCCTCTTTGAATATTTCAGCCAAAGCCAAGCCTTGCTCATGCCCAGGATTTAAGGTTAAAAGATTTTGGAGCGTAGCGTCGGCCTCAGGTTGGCGCGACAACATTTGCAAAGCTTTCGCGCGTCTGTACAGCAGGTCCTGGTTTTTAGGGTCTCTTGCCAATCCAAAGTCTGTGAGCTGTAAGGCTTTCTCGGGGTGGTGGTCCCAAAGTTCCACATCGGTGAGCGCCGATGTAGCCTCAAGGTGAAATGATTCTGGGGAAGTTAAGGGCGTCAACACCAGCCTCGCCGAATCATAGTGGCCGTTCCAGGCATGGATTCTGCCAAGCAGAATCTGGGCGTCTTGGTAGTTTGGGGATTGCCGCAAAAGCTGACGGAGCACGGTTTTCGCTTGTTGGCGGTTACCGGCAAACGCCAAAGTGCGTGCCTCTTGAAAAGTAGTTTCTGTGTTCTGGCTTGTCTGTGCAGCTGCTGGGTGTAATAGGCCTAAAAATAAAGTTGGCGCGGCCATCGTGCGCAAAACGCCAGTCAAACGCCTATGTGTAATTCTCCTAAACTTTGTGATGAGAAAAATAATGGAAAGGTGCCGCAAAACAATTGTCTGTTGAATACCAAAAGGAACCGAGGTAAATATAAATAGGAATTGGCCTGGCGCTATATAAAAACGGTGAATGGTAGAAATCGCGCGTTCAACGCGTCTCTTTCGTTTTTAGCCTCTTTTCCAGAAAACAGGCCAAAAACAGTTAGACGGTGCCTTGCAAAAACTCCACGGCTCTTCTCTCTGAGTAATAAGTGCCGGCCATGAAGCTTTCGGTGAAGCCTACATGGCCCCCGGTCTCTGGCATTTCTAAAAACAGATAGGGATTTTGTTGCGCCTGTTCCAAGGGAAAACACTCTGCAGACAGAAACGGGTCATTTTTGGCATTCACCAAAAGCGTAGGAATTTGAAGGTGTTGCAAATGAAGAACCGAACTACAGCGCTCATAATAGTCTGCGGCATCCTTAAAGCCGTGCAAGGGCGCCGTAAAGCGGTTGTCAAACTGCTCAAAGGTTTTAATCTGGTGGTAATCCGCCAAGTCTACCGTGAATTTCTGGGCTTTAAGCTGCAATTTTTGATGCAGGGTGTTGAGAAAGCGGCGCATGTATACACGGTTCTGCGGCTTGGCCAACTGATTACAGGCGCTGCGCATATGGCAGGGGACAGAAAAGACCGCGGCTCGCTGCACTTGTATAGGCAATCGGGCGGCCCACTGGGACAAATAGTTCAAGGTTAAATTGCCTCCCATGGAAAAACCCACCAGATACACTTTTTGGTACTGGTGCTTCTCTAGGGCATGGGTGATGACCAGATGCAGGTCTTCCATCACCCCCATGTGGTAGGATCTGAGCAACCGGTTGGGCTCACCGCTGCAGCTTCTATAGTTCCAGGCCAGGGCGTCCCAGCCCGCTTGGTTCATGGCGCGGACCATCCCTTTCATGTACGGGCGGTGGGTGTCGCCTTCCAAGCCATGCGAGATCACCACTAGTGTGTTGGCACCCACACAAGACCAGTCCAAATCCAGGAAGTCCTGGTCTGGGGTGTCAATGCGCTCCCGGGCATACTGCACCGCCGGGGCTTTGCGCAACGTGCTGGGCACGATGGTTTGCAGGTGCCCGTTAAACAGGAAAAACGGAGAGCGGTAGGAACTAGACGGTACTAAGGGCATGGCAATCGTTTTTGGGCTGTTTTCTGGGAAATGAGCTAAAAACAACCAATGCAAAAATAACCATTTTTATAGAAAGCATTCATATTAGCCACTAGGCATATAGTGTAATTGTACTTTTTGCGTTTAACCAGCTATAGAAGGCGTTCATCGTGAGCTTTTCTGCGTACAACCAAAAGTCCTCAATTGCTATCTGGTAGTCAGTAACTTTGTTGTGTCATTTAAGAACACCGTTATGCTCTACAAATTGAAAGAAAAGCAAGGTACTATAACTCTTTTTAAAGAGGCAGCCGGTGTGTCCACGAGTGACTTTGCAACGCCGGGCTTTCTGCCGGTAGAAGATTTTAGGTCGGCGGCTGTAAGTCGGCTAGATGCCTTGAAAGCGGCGTATCTGCAACAACTAGAAGCAAATAGGCAGCAAGGCCTTCAGCAAGATACCTTAACCTAGATAGAGACAAAGCGTTCCATGAAAGAAGAAGGGCTGCTCCAATTGGGGCAGCCCTTCTTCTTTCATGGAACGCTAACCGTTAGTTGAGCAATATCCTTCTAATAGAAGTGCCTTGGGTAGTACGCATTTGTAAGAAATACACCCCGGCCGGTAAATGACGCAAGTCTAAGGTAAGCGAAGTGCCTTTGGTGAATTCTGATTGGTGCACTACTTGACCAACGGCATTCAGTACTTGAATGCCTTGCACCTTAACGGCAGCAGGTACATTGACAGTCACCAGTCCCTTTGATGGGTTAGGGTATACCCGTATCTGCTGCTCTAGGTCCTTAGCAAGGCCCGTGGTGGTGAGAGCATTGCCATACAAAGTCACGTCATCAATGTTGAGGTACTCTTTGTCTGAATTGGTTTTCAAAAGCACTTTTACCTGCACTGAGGTGGCGCCAGTTGGTAATTGCACCAACAACCTAGACGGCGCCGCATTTTGCGCGATGGTAGGCAGGGCAGAACCTGTAAATGTCTTAACCAAAGGCGTACCAGCCACGGTTTCTAGCAGCAAAGTGCCGTCCATGCCATAGCGGGCGTTGTTGTCGTTGGCATCGCCGGTGATTTTGATGTCTGGGGTGGTAGAAAAGCTGGCTCCATTGATAGCCGTGTACACTTCCAAGAAGTCACCAGATTCAATGCCGTTGCCGGTGGTGGTAGAAACTGAGCTGTTGAACAATTCAAGAACCAGGTCCTTATAGCCGGTGGTGGTCACTGGTTTGAAGATTACCTCTTGCAAGGTGGTAGTAGCCTGTAAAGACTTGGTGCCACCGTGTACGCGCTGGCCGTTAGGAGTACCAGTGTTCACCTCTGAGCTACTGAAACCAGAAGTAACTTCCCAGCCATCTGTCGCGGTGGTCTCAAACGTCTGGCGGGCCAATACTGTAGATGGCAGCGTGCCACCGGCGCCAGGTGCTGTTTTCACGAGCAGGGCAGAAGCGCTGGCAGCATACTGCCAACCATTAGAGCAGCTCTCAAATACCGCTACGTGGTAATCAACGCCAGCTCTTAAACCAGAGATAGACACTTGAGTGCCATTGCCTGCATACACCAACCGCGAGCCATCTGCCTGAGCGGTAGCTAAGTTGAAGTTGCTGTTGGCGCCTGTATAAGTAACTCCTGCCTGTGGGGCAAAGGTCCCGGCCTGCGCCTCTCTGATGAATACCAAACGGCCGTCACCGTTGCCGGCGGTCATGTTAAGGGTGAAACCAGTGGTTGAAATGGCCGAAGAGGCCAAAGATGTCACATTCTGGGTAGGCATGCCTGCGCACGCGTAATCAGGTAAGGTTACCTGGCTTGCTGGTGCAGCGGCGGTGCTATATGCTGTATTAGAACTGCAATACTCAAAAATCTGGATGTGGTAGGTTTTGGTAGCAACCAGCCCAGTGACCGTCACGGTATTACCCGTGTTGTTGTAGACAATTTTCTGGCCATTGCCTTGGTCTGTCGCCAAAGAGTAGTCTGCGTTCACGCCGGTGGTATATGCCCCTGACGGAGTAAAGTTAACTGCCGAACCTTCTTTTACCACTACTAAACGGCGGTCGCCGCTGCCTTGGGTCCAGGTGAGTTTAAACGAGGTGGGTGTGGCTTCTGTGAAGACCGGTTGGCTGGCAGCGGTGGTAGTAGTGCACACCACAGGAGCAAACCCGTACGCGCGGGCTACTAGCTCTGGGTAGTCAATGTAGGGGTTTCGGTTGCCTTGGGCTCTTTGCACGCGGTTGTTGCGTTCCAGTTCACGGGCGTCTGCCGGATCTTTCAAGTGCCAGTTGTAAAGGGTCTGTAGATCGCCCACGGCGCTTACCACGTTTTTGCCAGCGTCAAAGGTTTGGCCTTCATGCATGGTGTAGAAATAGAAAACCGCGCGGGCCAAGTTTCCTTTATGGTCCTCGCGCGGTTCAAACTGGGAGCCTGTGTCCTCGCTGTATTCGTCAATATTAGAAGTAGGGATGGACGTCTGCGACGACAACAACCTAATCCATTTCTGGGTCTGGGCATCAGGAATCTCAGCAAACGGGTCGCTGCCGCGGTCACTGTTCCATTGCATCACCGTTGGGAACAGGTGGTGAATGTCAGATTTCATTCTAGACACCTCGTTAAACCAGGACTGCGGCACGGTGTGCTCACAATTCAGTTCGTTTAAGGAAGGAGAGGTGTTGGTTTCACTGTACGGGTTGCTCTCTTGGTAGCCAGAATAGACGCAGGTCACTTTGTTGTCATAGTTGTCTACGTAGTTGTACATTTTGCCTCGGGCTGCATCATAGCCCAAGTCAACGCGTTTGCCGTCATACCAATTCTGACGTAGCCAGGCTTTTAATTCTGAGCCAGAAAGGTTGGCAGGTGGGGCAGATTGGGCGAAGGCCGTAAAAAAGCCAGACCAACCCACCAAAAGTACTAGCAGGAGAGGGCGTAAGAATGTTCTCATGTAATAAGGTTATGGAAGGAAGCGCAAAGGTACCAGAAACTCCCTGAAGCAGAGCGCCCTTGTGTTAATTTTGTGTGAAATACGCCAGAGGGTCTGTATTGGCTTTTTCATTCAGCCAGGACAAGGCTTCTTGCTCTTCTGTGAAGTACTGCACCTCCAGGGGCTTCATGACCTGGGCCACCTTAATCAGCTGTTCAATAGACATTTGGTTGTCTAGGTACTGCGAGGGAATTAATGCGAGCTTGTAAATAGGCAGACTCAAGAAGTTTTCAAGCCACACCGTTGACAGCCAGTTCTCATCTTGGAAATCAATGTCCTGCATTTCTTCTAAGTGTAAAAACCACTTGTTGAGCTTGAATTCCTGGGTCTTCTCTAATAAGGCTTGGGCAATCTGTTTTAGTTCTCTGCTAAATACAGCGCCGCACCATTTGGCAATGAGCACGCTGTCTTCCTCTCTCCAACTCATGGTGGCATGAGCGGTAGTTAATTGTGACATGATAAGGATTTCTGTAGCTGTAAAAAATATCCACAAAAATAGCATAAAATAGTTTGGGTATTAGTAATATGCTTGATAATTAATTGTTTATATAAAAATAAATATAACTATATCAACTTAAGCTTTGTACTATTGTGGATGTATAGAGACTCCTGTATGCCTCTGAATTTATAGATGAATTGGAAAGAGGAAGGCAGTTGATTCTTTGACTGTTTCAATTGCTGTTTTTGGCCAGTTTCCCATAAAACGGGCCAAAAATAGAAGCAATGTTGGAAGGCTACCTGCTATTGCAGCAGGTAGCTGAAGATTAGGCTTAACAAAAAGGGAACAAACAACACCAACCCAGGCAATATGGCATTGAAGGTAGCCCTGGCAGAAGAGAAATTCTGAATGATGGAAATTCCATTCACCAAGATGACAAACGTCCATATGTTCAAGGTGAGTTGCATTGCCCCGAAGACAATCCACATAGTGCTATGAAACGTTGATGCTTCTGAGGATGAGCTCTTAAATACGTCATCCTCAAAAATGAGTATCTCAGGTAGTAATAGGAAAAGAGAGGCGATAGAGGGGACAAGCGACCATGCCAGCACGGTTCTGAATTCGTATAGTTTCGCTTTCCCGCCTAGCCAGCCACCTGTCACGCGCAAAGCCCAAGCATATAGATAATAAAACATCCAGCCAAACAAAGCGCCCCCAGCCACCGAAAACAAAATAACGGCATACGTGGGAAGGCGGTCCCCCGCATTTTGCGCTGAAGCTCTGTCAATTGCCCTGACTATACCGCCAAGAATGAAGAGAATTGTTAAATGCTGGTGAGGACAGTAGCGTAGAATATACTGTAGCGTGTCTGTTGGCGACAGCCAGATGCTCACTAATATATTTTCTCTGTCAATTTCTAGGGATTCATGCTCCACTAGCTGATTACCTCCTGGCATAGAGTAGATTACTTGGGATTTGGGTGCGGCTCTGGAATAAATATAAAGAGTTTTAAAAGAGGAAGGGTGCTTTGGAGCTTTATTACTTGAGCGGGCAGGAGCTTTTTTTAATAAAAGCCTAAACAAAAAAGCCCTTCAGATTTCTCTAAAGGGCTTTTGAAGATAACTGTGGTCGCGTAGGGAGTCGAACCCCAAACCTTCTGATTCGTAGTCAGATGCTCTATCCAGTTGAGCTACGTGACCAGTTATTTAGTGATGCAAAGGTAGTAGGTTGCCCCTTTATACGCAAGTTCTGCTCAAAGATTTTCCAGAAAAATCTACTGATTGTTTCGTTTAGGCTGAAAGTCAAGGGATTCTGGTTCGATTCCTGACGCAGCTACGGGCCTGTTTTTCTTGGCCAGCGCCTTTTTAATGGCGCGGTTAAGTAATACATAGATACCTCCCAAAGAGATGATCACCAAAGCGCCCATCAACAGCTTGCCGCTAGTACCCGCATTTGGGTCTTGCAGCAAGGCCAGCAAATCCTGCGCCTGTGTGCCCACCCAAAAGAAGAACAAGGTGCGCGGTAGCATGCCTGCCATGCTCGCCAAAAGAAACCGGGTTCTAGGCACTTGCACCAAGGACAAGACAAAGGTCATGAACGCGAAGGGCAGCACCGGCGAGATACGGGTCAGGATAATCAGACTCCAGCTTTGCTCACGCAGCTCATTAATCACGCCTTCGGCTTTGGGGAACTGGTGCAGAAATGCCGTCATCTTGCCATGGTCAATGAACCGTGCCACAGTGTAGCCAATCAAGGCGGCTATCCCATAAGAAACCACCACCCCCGGAAAAGAGACCCAGCCAAACAGAAAGCCCGTCGCCAGGGCCACAAAGGTGGTGGGCGTGAGCGCGAAGGCCATGGTCAGGGACACCACCACAAAGTACAGGACCATGCCACCCAAAGAAAGGTTTTGGAGTAGTTCCTGGTTTTTATAGAGCCAGAACGCCAGTCCAGAACTGGCCACCACGGGCACCACCACCAATAATAGCGAGTACAGGAGCGTTCCAGAATTTTGTTGCAGCAGTTTCTTCCACATAGGCGTCGGGATCCCCAATATCGGGTAATTTACCAGAACTACGGTAAAACGGATAGAATGGCTGAATAGGGTGGGGTTGGCAACTTGAAGTCAATTTCTCTAACTTGCACCTGTACTACCGTATAAGACTCTATGAAATTCGGAACCAAAACCATACACGCAGGGGTAGAGCCAGACCCTACCACCGGCGCCATCATGACGCCCATTTACCAGACCTCTACCTA